>NZ_JBNXVP010000027.1:0-99183 GCF_050565645.1 Leptolyngbya sp. AN10 | reverse complement strand
GGTACATAGTAAAATCAGATGCAAGGTTTTTGCACGGTTTATAGTGCTTTATCTTGCATTTTATCAGCAATTTATCCCGCTGAAATTCAGTCCTAGAAAGCTTCTTAGACTTCCTCAGCAAGCCCTATTTAGCAACGTCGAACCCTGGTGAAATTTGCGTATTCAAGTTGGCGGTGTTTTGGGCGATCGTCTCCAGCAATTCGGCTTCGAGTAGCGATCGTAGTTCGGCATTCGCTTTGATGATGCCCTTCACCTCAAACGCATATTCCTTCGCTGCGCCGCGCCAATCGAATTCCTCTGCTGGAAATTGCCACCCGGATTCCTGATAGTGCTGTGTCCAAATCTGCTGCAATTGCGCGTAATCAATCTGCTTACAATGAGTTTCAAACGCTTTGCCGAGAATTGGGCGAACAGATTTATCCTGCACGAATCGCTTGATAGCTGCCTTGTAGTGATGTTCAATGCTGGTTTCAGGCACATCATTGATCTGAAGTTCCTTGACGAATCGCTTGATAAAGCAACCGATCGCCTCTGCCATTGGCTTCTTCAATGTGTCTGCGTTTGCCCGTGAGACCCCACTCTTAATGCAATCTTTGAAGAAATCTTTCACATAGTCTTCAAGTGCCGCCTTGCCTAGATTCAGCACTTGATCCAGCACTAATTTGCCCAACTCCACGCTTGCCGTTGCTGCCAACCATTCCAACATGCTGAAATCTCAGAGGTGACTAAACGCTATTTCTCATTATCATCTAACTTTTCAGCGTCTCGTAGAATTTGCTCATTGGCATAACGGCACTATTTGGAGAGAACAGCTTAAAGTTCGTCTGGATTGATGCCCATTGCTCGAAGTTGCTCGGCAAGTCGATCCGCCCGTTGCCGTTCTGCCTCTGCCCGTTGCCGTTCTAATTCTCTACCCTCTGCCCCGGTCGGAATAATTTGCCTGGTGCGATCGCACCAGCGCAACCAGGTTCCCGTCACGCCTTCAAACGCTCCTTCCCACAGCGTCAGCCCCAACCCAACCGTCCTCAACCAATCGGGTGACGGCAACTCTTCATACTGCCCCTCGACCAATGCCCAAACTCGCAGCAATGATCCATTCATTTCTTCTGGCTTCTGAAGCTGCTGTAAGGGATCAAACACGGCGTAATAGGGCACATGAATCTGAGCGTAAATTTCCTTCTTTGTTGCGGTTTTGCCCTTCTGCTGGGATTTACGGCTCAGGGTCAACTCATCCCCTTCTCGATTCGAGACAATTTCGATGCACACTTCCGGCACTTTGCCAAATTCCCAGACGAAGTACGACCGATTCTGCTTCTGGCTCCAGTCCGTCGGCATTTCCAGCCCTAAACTCAGCATTACGTCGGGCACGATCGGTTCTTGCTTGAGCGCATAGAATAAGCCCACGTTGGCGGCAGCGATAAAGGGCAGTCCAGGCGACCAAGAACTATAAAGCGGTTCAACGAGAAGCCGTTGCTGTTTCTCCGATTGAAAATTGTCCACAGGAGTCTCGTCCTCAGTGACCAGATGGCTGATATCCAAGTCAGTCACAATGGCTTCGCCGTTGATCTGGTCATGAGACATGGGCAGTTCCAAACCCGATGCCTCATTATTGCTCAGATTTCAGATTCAAGTCATATCAGGTGGTGCGCTGGTTGGAGAGAAGAATTTCTGATTTCCTTTTACTGCCACGATCGCTCACACGCCATATCGAAGGTCATCCAATATTTCTTGCAGCACTTGATCCAAATGCGGATGCTGCCAGACCAGGCGTTGAATTAGGCAATTGACAACGGCTGGAACTTCATCGGGTTGAATTAGAGATTGCTCTGAATCAGCCGTATTCTGTCCAATATAGGTCAACAGTCGATTAATCTCGATCACAGGACAGGCAGACTTATAGATATGTGATTGCTGTGTCATCTTCGTTCTCCTGATTGGGTTTAGTCCGGTAGTCTTGTGGAATGTGAATTCAAGGATTCAATTCACTGCTAGTTTGCTGTCGTAGGATTTGTAGGTACAACGTTGTCGCTAACGCTCGAAAATCTCGTTGATCTGCCAGACCTGCAAACTTCTCGTGAGCGACTTCTAAGCAGAATCTCAGCAGGTCGGCATGATCACAGATTTGCGCGGATAAGGCTAACTTCTGCTCATCGCTCCAAGTTGCCGGAACGTGATCTGGACGATGGATTGATCGTTGAGCCGCATGAGAAGGGTTTGCATCGATTCGCAAAATGTTGTGCTTGTCCTTGCCGTTTCGATCCTTGCCTGCGGGCACGAGTTGAACGATCGCGCCCTGAGTCAAATCCTTTGCTTCTTCCTCAGAAAGCGCTTTCCAGATCTTTGCAGCTTCACTGCCTTGCGGTTGGGCTTGATCCAGAAACAGCACAGAACGGTACTTCCCGTAATTACCCGTTTTGAGTTTGCCGATCGCTTCAACTTTTGCGATGATCGCTTGAACAACTTTCGCCATGTCAGATTCTCCTACTGTTTGGGGCTAGGGTGAGGGCTGAGACTTTTCAGCCCCCAGACGTTCACTCGTTAGAAATCGTCCTTCCAGCCGTCCCAAGCAGAGTCAGCGATCGGCACGTTCGTAAAGATGGCATTGCGATCGCTAGTACACGGTGAAGAATACGTGGCTTCAGGATAGACCGCTTGATCACCTTCAAAATGAACTCGCTTCTGAAGTTCATCGAGCCAACCTTTCAGATAATTGGGATCTTTCGGGTAGCGAGGCATTTTACCAAAGGCAAAATCGGCTACGCCTTCGTGATAGTCAACCTCGACGCGCTCGGCTGCGATCGCAGCTTGAGTGTCCAATTCGGATCGAACAGAATCAGCAATAAATGACATGATTAGAAGACTCCTATTTTTAGGGAGTGAGTTGGGAGAGCGCCTGAGCCTCAGAAACTGTGGGCGCTCTCCCGCTTTTACATTTGGAGAAGAAAGACTGAAGTTGTTTCTTCTTCTCTTTATTATATCCCGGCTAATATAGAAGTCAACTATATCCCGAATATTTTTGAAGTGCTATGATCAGCCCAGTCACGTCTTGCGATCGCAGGATTCAGTGATGACCAGTTGTTCTATGCCTAGTTGCAACCGTGCCTAAGAAAAGCCAGTACAAACCCGGTGAACATCCGAACTCTCGTGAGAATTTGACCTATCACGAGGGGCGACCGACTGTATATGAAGAGCGCAAGAAACGGCGAGAAGTACTGGTGACGGAAGCAGGTTGGGAAGGATTTAAGCAAGCGGCTCAAGCGGCAGGCTGTTCAGCGTCCGAATTTGTGGAACGGATTGGCAGAGGAGTCTTAAAGATTTCTGAGTAAATAGCTATGCTGATATGAACTCACGATCGGCTGTTTCTACTTTTTGCTGGCACTAAATCTCAAGACGGTTTGTGCTTCAATAATGCGCTGAATTCGGGGATCGCTTTTCTCGACCCATCGCTCAGCAATACCGAAGTAGCTGCCAAACATCACGATCGGAATGTTTGCAGCCTCAACTAGCAACGGATAAACCATCTCTTCGTCGCCAGAACGATCGTCCTCTGAGAGTTCTCCAGTTAATTCCGCATACAGTTCCCAATTCACCCACACACATTCGATAGATTGCCCATGCAGCGCATCTAGCATCATCCATTGATCGAGGCGTAGTTGAGTACGATCGACCAACCAGAAAATATCCCCACTCTTATCTCGTTTAAATCGGGCGGGATACACTCTGCCTGTGACCTGATCTGGCAACATCAATGCTGGAAATCCATGTGGAAATCGCTCCAGCATCGACTCAAACGGCGAGTTCTGCCCCTCAATCACTTGGATGAAAAAGCCTTCTTCCATCGCAACCTCTTGTTTAACTGCGTTTCAAGGTTTGCTCAACCATTGCTTTACTCGGTTCAACAAATGCCCAAGTGCCGTTCTGCTGCTTCTGAAAAGTTGCAAATACTAAGAGATTTGCGGTTCCAATTGTCTGTCCTTTCCGCAGCACACCAAGCTTCGGAGTGTTAATTCCGCAGAATCGAAACAGGTAGGCAGGAAGCTCTGTTCCGGAAAACAGCACACATCCCGTTCGATCGAGCTTGGCTTCTCCACTCATTGGAGCATAAACGGCTTTTCCTGCCAGGTCGATCGCTAAGTCCCCCAAAGCACTTACAACCGTTTGATTGTTAATGCGATCGCCCCGTTGAAGTTCCCACTTCTGATAAATCTGAATGCTCATTGGCTTGGCAGATGGTGAGGTCTGGGGTTTTACAATCTGGCAAGCGGTAAGGCTACCAATCATTAATCCTGTCAGCCAATAGGTTTGAATCATACTCATGATCTTTGCTTGCTAAAAAACAGAACTGGGACACTGTTGAGTCTTCGGAACCAGTCGAACGCCGACATAGTTATCGTCTTCATAGAGGATGATTGCCCAAATCTTCGGGTCAAATTCCAAGGGATAGACTTCCCGTTCTGCGGCAGCACCAGCACGAACGGTCATCGGCTTTAACTTGCAATAGGGTGCTTTCAGAATGCCTCGTACTCTTGCTTTGTTAGCTCCTTCTGCGATCGTCATCAGCTTCAGAATCCGCTCTCGACTCAACAAAGCATCAGGCGTAACGATTTCTGAACACTGAAGTTCATCAGTAGAAGTGAACGCTGCGATTGGTAGCAAATTAGGGTTGAATTGCCACAAGAGTTTGATTGATGCAGTCGCAATCGCGCTGAATACCAGCAGTACGGTCGGAACTCTCAGATAGTTCTGTCTGTGTTTCTGGGTCATAGTGCCAACACTGCGACGAGCAGTCCTCCGAAGAGACAACCCAAGTTCCAGAGCGGTTTCTTCTTCCAAGGAGCGAAGACGACAACCATCAAAACGCTGATGCCGCTAACTGCGGTAGCTTCGCTTCCCGAAGGGTTCGCAATTCCAGAAAGCAGAATGGCACATGGCTGAAGGTAGACATTCAAGGCATAGCGAATTAGACCACCCAGCAAAAAAGCAAAGCATCGGATGAGTACTGGATTGAGCAAGTCCTGCTCCGCACTGCGGGAAACAACATTCAACTTTCGCTCTTAGGAAGATTGATCGATCGAGTCGCTTGTGTTGCTGCTCTGTCTAGAATTTGCCACGTCAGCATGAGAGTCTTGTTGCTGTGTTGACTCAATTGGATGAGCCGAAGTTGAAAAGTCAGAAGGAATGCGGCGATCTTGAAGGTCTAAAGGGGAACGCGGAATTGGCTGGGGCGAACTTCGTGACATGATCTTGTCTACATCTTGCGCTTGATCGGCTTGGTAAAGCGTGACGAGATCGAGCGATAGCACTTTTAACAGGGATGCCTTGATGGATCGACTGCGACGGGAAAGAACAAACTGCCGCTCTGTCGATCGTTTCCGATTGGTTTGAGGTTGCCGTTTTGGATGAGGCATGAGAAAAATCTCCAGTCGTCTCCAAACGAAGAATTGCTTTAGAACAAGCGTATCATATCTAAGATCTAATAGTTTTAATTTTTAGAATTTGTGAGTTTTAACTCCTGAAAGTGCGATCGCCCTGGTTCGATGCTAGGGTTGAATTGTCCAATAACAGTGATTAAAGTCGGGTGTTACAGGAGAACGATCGCTCTGGGCGGTTGGCGCGGTTAGTCAAACGTTTACGTGGAGATGCCAGCACGTATGTTTTTGGCGCTCAACTTGGTGTGACGCACAGTACGATTCGCCGTTGGGAGAGTGGGCAAGGTGGAATTAATGAAGAAGCGATCGAGAAATTGAGCGATGGCACGGGCATTCCTCCTGATACGATTCGGGCTTACCTCAGAGGCAATCTCAGTCTTAGAGTTTGTCTAGGGCTTGAGGAGGCAACTCAATCTGAAGCGCAAACCGTGTTCGAGCAGCTACCGATGCTGACGGTACAGGAATTGCTGACGGTTTTGGAGGCAGTGATCGCTCAACTCCTCAAACGGCTACCGAATGTTCGACCGGAAGTGACCCAGATTCTACAAGCTGCAATTAATCTGCTGGGAGTTCCGCGATCGTCAAACCGCTCGCCTGCCACTAAAGCATCAAAATCTGCGGCGGAACGATTTTTGCCGCGCACGATTCAAGATGCGATCGTGGATGAGATTGAAGCGCGATATGGCAGTGTGAATTCGAGAACGATCGCGCAGTTCGCTGAAGAAGTTGAGATTCAGCCGAGTGATCGCTTAGTTCAACTTATCCAAGGAGAAAAAACAGAGAATGTGGATTTAACAAAGCTGCAACCCTATTTACAGAAGTATTCAAACCAGCGCTGGAGCGTTGAAGAACTGCTCCAGTTGGCTTATTCCAAGCACCAGGAGTGACCCAGACAGCAAGCCAAACAACAGAAACTCTGTACTCCTATATCTTGTCCTGCCCACGTTTGTTTAAGAACAATCAGATATAATTTGGCGATCCTAGAGAATTCTTCTTATAAATTATAATATTTGTAGAACCCTTTCCAGTTAGAGATGTTAGAAAAGAAACAGTGATTATTCGGAGTTTCTTAATGGAATATGTATCAATACTCACGTTAATTGAGTAGTTCTTAAGAACTATTTGCAGGTCTACTGCACTTTTCTCATAACCATCATTGCTGCATAAATTTTGACGAAGAATAAAACGCTTTCAAGATTTAGGTAGCCTACCACCAAGTATCTTTGGTTGAACAGTTCCACCCCCAGCAGTTCAAAGTATGAATATCTTCGATTTCCGAGATCGCCTCGTCCACAATTACTCTGAGTATGTTACCAGTTTCATTCAAATCCAGGACGACCGTATTCGGCAGAGAGTTGAAGACAGCTTTGATGCTGGCATCTTATGGCCCGATCCTTTAATTCAACTCAATCCTTCCTTTGAGTCGGGTGGATGGGTAGATGACCTTGTAGCGGAAGGGACGCTTCATTCTGAATGTTCGCGTATCTTTCGAGTCAAAAAAGATGAACCCCCTCATGAGGGTAAATCCCTGCGACTACACAAACACCAGGCAGATGCCATCCGAACGGCTAAAGGTGGACACAACTATGTTCTGACGACGGGGACAGGTTCAGGTAAAAGTCTGTCGTACATCATTCCGATTGTGAATCACATCCTTCAACAAGGAAGAGGGCAGGGAATTCAGGCGATCGTGGTTTACCCGATGAATGCTTTGGCTAACAGTCAAGCGAAGGAACTAGAGAAATTTCTGTGTCAGGGGTATGAACAGGGGAAAGAGCCTCTAACTTTTGAGCGCTACACTGGGCAGGAGTCAGAGGAAACTCGACGAAGAATTTTGGCAAATCCGCCTGATATCCTGCTCACAAATTACGTCATGCTGGAGCTAATTTTGACTCGACCCAGAGAGCAGGATTTGATTAATGCTGCACAGGGACTGCGTTTCTTAGTTCTGGACGAACTGCATACTTATCGAGGTCGGCAGGGGGCTGATGTCGCTCTCTTAGTTCGACGAGTTCGGGATCGTTTAGCCAGTGAACAAATGCAGTGTGTAGGAACCTCTGCAACAATGTCTAGCGCAGGAACTTATGAGGAGCGCCAAGCAGCAGTAGCAGACATTGCTTCACAGCTTTTTGGAGCGAAAGTGCAGCCAGAGCATGTTATCGGTGAAACTCTTAAAAGAATCACTCCAGAGCATGACCTACAAGACGATCAATTTACTCAGCAATTGATAGAGCGAATTGCTGATCCAAATCGACAGCCTCCCCAAGATTACTTTGAGTTTACTGCTGATCCCCTTTCAGCTTGGATTGAAAGTACTTTTGGGATTAGAACCGAAGTTAACAGTTCACGATTAGTTCGCGCTCAGCCCCGTAGTTTGGAGGGCAAAGGAGGGGCAGCGTCTGATCTAAGACAGGTCACAGGGCTTTCCCTTGAGCAATGCGTGAAGGCACTTCAGGCTGGTTTGTTAGGAGGGTATCAATGCGATCCCAATCCTGAGACAGGTTATGCTCCTTTTGCCTTCCGCTTACACCAGTTCATTAGCCGAGGAGATACGGTTTATAGTTCTCTAGAGCCTGAAGTTGAGCGACATATTACCTTGCAAGCCCAGCAGTATGTTCCTGGAGATCGCGATCGCATCCTCTTACCTCTTGTCTTTTGCCGAGAGTGCGGGCAAGAGTACTACTGCACCCGAAGAACATACGATTCTGACTCTGATCAATGGAGGCTAGAGCCGCGCAATTTAACTGATGCTTCTAATGAAGTTACTAGCGAGGCAGGCTTTCTGTACATCAATACAGCAAACACATGGTCTGATGATTTTGAGACATTGATCGATAAATTACCTGATGATTGGCTGGAGGAGCATCCAAAGAAGGGAACTCAGATTCGGAAGAATCGCTTGGCGGATTTGCCTCAACCACTACATCTCAAGAAAGATGGCTTTATTGGCAAAGAAGGTCTGAAGAGCCATTACCTGAAAGCACCCTTCAAATTCTGCTTGAATTGTGGAGTATCGTATGGTGCTAGGCAGGAATCGGACTTTGGAAAATTAACCTCATTAGGTTCTGAGGGACGTAGCACGGCAACAACAATTCTTAGTCTGTCTACAATTTTGAGTCTAAAACAAACGAATCTCGAAGACACTGCCAAAAAACTGCTTAGTTTTACAGACAATCGGCAAGATGCTTCCCTTCAAGCAGGTCATTTCAACGATTTTATAGAAGTTGGACTGCTACGAGCTGCTCTCTATAGGGCAGTTGAGTTGGCAGGAGCAAATGGATTGCGTCATGAAGAAATCGCCCAGAGAGTGTTTGATGCTCTAAATCTGCCACTGCCTCTATATGCCAGTGATCAGTCTGTGCGATTTCAGGCACTAGCAGATACACAACGAGCATTAAGGAACGTCTTGGGCTATCGCCTCTATTTGGACTTGAAGCGAGGATGGCGGATTACCTCTCCAAACTTGGAACAGTGTGGTTTGCTAGAAATCAAATATTTGTCTTTGCAGGAAGTCTGCGAGGCAGAAGATATATGGCAAAATTGCCATCCTGCTTTAGCAATGGCTCAACCTAATACACGAGCAAAAGTTGCAAAAGTTTTACTTGACTATATGCGACGTGAACTCGCAATCAAGGTGGACTACCTGAACGACCTTTACCAAGATCAGATTCGGCAACAAAGCTCTCAAAAACTGATTTCCCCCTGGGCGATCGACGAAAATGAACGAATGGAACACGCTGCGATTTTACTTCCTAGAGCAAGGGGCAAAGATGACTATCGTGGATACGTTTATCTCTCTGCTAGAGGTGGTTTTGGTCAGTATCTTAGACGACGAGGCACGTTTGAAGAATTTCAAGAACGCCTTAAGCTAACAGATACAGAAGTTATCATTGAGAACCTGCTAGAAGGCTTAAAGGAGGCAGGGCTTGTTGAGGTTGTACTTGAACCATCGAATCAAAATGAGGTTCCGGGCTACCAGCTTCCAGCCTCAGCATTGCTTTGGGTTGCGGGAGACGGGTCTAAAGTTTTCCATGATCCAATTCGCGTTCCTCAGCAACCTGAGACAGGTGGCAAACCCAATGAATTTTTCCTGGACTTTTACCGCACGATCGCAGCTACGGCTCAAGGACTAGAAGCACGGGAACATACTGCTCAAGTACCTGCCGACGAGCGCGAACGGCGAGAGGAAGACTTCCGCAAGGGAGTTTTGCCCTTACTTTACTGCTCACCTACAATGGAGCTAGGAGTTGATATCTCCGACCTCAACATTGTCAGCCTTCGCAATATTCCACCAACCCCAGCAAATTACGCTCAACGCAGTGGTCGTGCTGGACGAGGAGGGCAACCTGCTCTTGTCTTTTCTTATTGTTCTACAGGAAGTTCTCACGATCAGTACTTCTTTAAGCGTCCTGAGAAAATGGTGACAGGCGCAGTTACTCCCCCTCGATTGGATTTAGGCAATGAAGATCTGATCCGAACTCATGTTCAGGCAATTTGGCTAGCAGAAGCAAGGTTGAGTTTAGGAACAACGCTAAAAGAATTGTTGGATGTTGCAGGTGAGAATCCAAGTTTGACGCTAGTTGAGTCAGTCCAGGCACATCTTCAGGACACTCATCCACGTCAGCGAACAAGAGCAAGAGCGAACAGAATTCTGGCAACTCTTCAAGCAGAATTACAAGCAACCGATTGGTATAGCGATCGCTGGTTAGATGATGTGCTAATTCATGTTCCACAGGAATTTGATCAGGCATGTGAACGCTGGCGTGACTTGTACAAAGCTGCTCGTGCCCAGTTTCAACTCCAGAACCAAATCATTCAAGACGCTTCTCGTAGTCCGAGTGATAAAGATCAAGCAAAACGGCTCCGACGGGATGCAGAGGCTCAATTGCAGCTATTAACTGAAACAGATAATTTCTCGCAATCAGACTTCTACAGCTACCGCTACTTTGCGAGTGAGGGGTTTCTTCCTGGTTATAACTTCCCGCGCCTTCCTCTGTCTGCTTTCATTCCAGCCCGTCGAGGACGTAGAGGACAGGAAGAGTACTTGTCCCGCCCTCGATTTTTGGCAATTTCGGAGTTTGGACCGCGTGCGATCGTCTATCACGAAGGCTCCAAATATCTCATCAATCGCGTCATTCTGCCAATTTCTGACACCGATGAACCGCTAACAACTGTACAAGCAAAACAGTGCCCGAACTGCGGTTATCTTCATCCGGTCGGAGAGCCAGATACCCTGAACAATTGTCAGCGATGTAATACTGAACTTAATAGGTCTTTGCGACCGCTGCTTCAACTTCAGAATGTCACCACAAAGCGCCGCGACAAGATTAATAGCGATGAGGAGGAGCGAGTTCGACTTGGGTATGAGATTCGGACAGGCGTTCGGTTCCCAGAACGTGGAGGTCAGCCCTCTTACCGAGTTGCGACCGTCGAGCAATCTGGAACAACGATAGCAAAGCTGACTTATTCCCAAGGTGCGGATCTTTGGAGAATTAACTTAGGTTGGGCAAGGCGAAAGAATAAGAATGAGCATGGCTTTGTTTTGGATACTGAGCGAGGCTATTGGGCAAAGAACGAACAAGCCGTAGAAGATTCTGACTCTGATTCAATGTCCTCTCGTACTGCACGAGTGATTCCATTCGTTAAAGATCGTCGAAATTGTTTGCTCTTAGAACCAGCATCTCGTTTTCCTATGGAAGTGATGGCTTCCTTACAGGCTGCACTGAAGCAAGCGATTCAAGTGCAGTATCAACTTGAGGATAATGAGCTTGCGGCTGAACCGCTTCCTTCGCGTGATCAGCGTCGCTTAATTCTGTTGTATGAATCGGCAGAAGGAGGTGCAGGGGTGCTGAATCGGCTTTTAGACGATCCACAAGGACTTGCTGAAGTTGCCAAAACTGCCCTAGAAATCTGCCACTTTGATTCTCAAACGGGCGAAGACCGCCATCGCGCCCTGCAAGCCCAAGAGGACTGCGAGGCAGCCTGCTACGACTGTTTAATGAACTACAGTAATCAAAGAGATCATGGAGTACTCGATCGTCAAGCAATCCGAGATATATTGCTGAAGCTCTCTCAAACTCAAGTGATTGCTGCGCCTACTGCAAAGCTCCGTTCCGAGCATCTAGAGCAATTAATCCAGCAGACAGAATCAACATTAGAGCGGGACTGGTTAGACTACCTCGAATCAAGGGGATATCGTTTGCCATCAAAAGCGCAAGCCTCGATCGCAGCGTGCAGCACCCGTCCCGATTTTCTGTACGAAGATGAGATGACAACGATTTATGTGGATGGTCCGCATCATCTTTTCGCCGATCGCGCTCAACGTGATTTGAGTCAAACTGAATGCTTAGAGGATTTGGGGTACTCAGTCATTCGGTTTGGCTTGCAGTCTGATTGGGAAGCAATTTTGCAGCAGTATCCTTATGTTTTTGGCGTTGCTCAGTCTACCTCAGCGACCGCCATCATGAGCCAGGTTACTTCCACTGAGCCGCTCGATTTAGAACTCTTTGACCCTGCATGGCGTAATTTCATCCAAGCGCTTGCTAAAGTTGATGGAATTGAGATCGAGGCAGGTGGAGATGTCATGCAGACCGGGCAAGTCGTTGGTAATTTCCTTGCGGAAGCTTCTAAGAATGGGGCAGTTGTGCGATTAGTCGATGCAAGCAGCCCAGAGAGCGCTGTGGTTCAACAGGCTCTCCAAGCCCAGGGCTACAAAGTGCTGCTTATGGAGTGTGATACGGCAAATCCAAGCGATGTTCTGCAAGCTCTAGGGGAGGTTTGCTGATGCCAGTTGCAATTAGTAATTCTCTCGCCAGCGCTGCCCGTAAACTGAATGCGAATGAAGCACGACGAGTTTGGGCGTTCCTCGAAAAGTTCTGGGAAAATCCAGCCCAGCCCAGCCTTAGTCTAGAACGGGTGACAAAGACTAAAAATGACAGCTTATGGTCAGGCAGAATCAGCGATGACCTGCGGGCGATTATCCACAAGGAAGGGGATTTGTGGACTGTCTTGCACGTTGATCATCATGATGAAGCCTATAACTGGGCAAAGACCCGAACGATCGAGCGACACATTAGAACGGGAGCTTTGCAAATTGTAGTTGCACCAGAGGTAGTGGCTCCTCTTGTGGAAGCTGATTCGGCTCCCTCAAATAGACCCTCGTTATTTGCCCAATATCCAGACGATTATCTTCTTAGTCTGGGAGTACCGCCCATTTGGTTGCCCACAATCAGGCAAATTCGTTCAAAAGATATTTTGCTAAATGCAATTCTGGAACTTCCAGAAGAAGTCGCAGAGCGATTATTGGATTTGTCAGAGGGAGAATTTGTTACGCCTCCAACTCCCTTGGCTGAGGATCAGCCTGCGATCGCGAGTCCTGACACGAAACGTCGCTTCACTGTTCTCGATAGTAATCAAGATCTGTTGAAGCTACTGAATGCGCCTCTGGCAACCTGGATTGCATTCCTGCATCCGTCTCAGCAACAATTAGCAACCGGAACATTCAAAGGTCCGGTCAAGGTCACTGGGGCAGCAGGAACGGGAAAAACAGTCGTAGGTCTACATCGAGCGAGATTCCTGGCTAGACAGGGAAAACGAGTACTCATTACTAGCTTTGTTACCACCCTATGCCAGAATTTGGAACGTAATTTACGCTTGCTTTGCACTCCAGAAGAGCTAGCTTATATTACTGTGACGACAGTGCATCGACAGGCGAAAGAACTGCTTATTCAAGCTGGAGAAATTTTAGATGTTGTGGACGACGATGCAATTAAGAAGTTAATTGAACGGTTTTATCACTCAGCTTGTCCATTAAGTTGTACATCTTTGTATTTGGAGTGGGAAAGCATTGTCCAGGCGCAAGGCATTTCGAGTTGGGATGGGTATCGCACTGCAAATCGTGCGGGTAGAGGACAGCCTCTAACAGTAAAGGAGCGTAAGCAAGTGTGGACAGTCTTTGAGCAAGTTCTCAAAACGCTTCAGGCACAGAAGGCAAGCGACTGGTCTGGAATTTGTCATCGTGCGATCGAGCTTCTCAACACAGGTAAAGTTGAAAGTCCTTTCGATGCTGTAATCGTGGATGAGCTACAAGACTTAGGCTCCCAAGAAATTAAGCTTCTGGCAGCCCTCGCAGGCGAAGGAGCGAATCGATTGATGCTATTAGGTGATGCAGGACAACGCATCTATGCAGGGCGGACAAGCTTGAAGCGTTTGGGAATTGATGTAAGGGGACGATCTCATATTCTTCGCATCAACTATCGGACAACTGAGCAAATTCGTAGCTTTGCTGATCAAGTAGTAAGCGATCGTCGAGATGATCTAGATGGCGAGGAAGAGGAGCGTAAGGAAACAATTAGCCTCTTGCAAGGACCTGAACCAACGATTCAAGGCTTCAAAACTCAGCCTCAGCAACTCCAGTTCATCACGAATCAGATTAAACAACTTCTCAAGCAGGGAGTGGCGTTGGATGAAATTGCTATCTTTGCTCGAACGAATGATGCGCTCAATCCTATTGAGTCCTGCTTGGAGAAGACAAAGCTTGCCTCTCAAAGATTAAGTCATGATAGAGAGCCACAACCAAACGCGCTTAATCTAGGTACGATGCACCGAGCAAAAGGCTTAGAGTTCAAAGTCGTGTTTATCGCCAACTTATCAGACGATCAGATGCCATTCACCTACCTGGTTAACCAAATGCCAGATCAGCCCTCGCGAGAGGCAGCCTTAGAGCGAGAGCGACAATTGCTCTATGTCAGCGCAACACGGGCAAGAGATGAAGTGTTTGCAACTTGGGTAGGGCAACCGAGTCGTTTCCTGGAACAATTGCTTACGGTTCCTACGCAAATCAAAGGGTGAAATGGGGAGGAAAGGTGATGAGTTTTGCTGTTGGTTCACTGGTTAAAGCACGCGATCGCGAGTGGGTGGTTCTACCCGAATCCACCGATGAAATGCTCATTCTGCGTCCGCTAGGCGGCACTGAGGATGAGGTTACAGGAATTTATGTTCCATTAGAGCCTGTTGAGCCTGCTCAGTTTGATTTACCGAATCCTTCCCAACCTGGAGATCATCGATCCTGTCGATTGTTGAGGGATGCGGTGCGATTGGGATTCCGTTCTAGTGCAGGACCATTCCGATCGTTCGCCAAAATTGCGGTCGAACCCCGTCCCTACCAACTTGTGCCCTTACTCATGGCACTGAAGCTAGACCCAGTTAGAATTCTGATTGCTGATGATGTCGGAATTGGAAAAACGGTTGAAGCTTGTCTGATAGCAAGAGAACTGTTAGACCGAGGAGAGATAGAACGATTAGCAATCCTTTGCCCACCTCATCTAGCAGAACAATGGCAACGCGAATTACTAGAGAAATTTCACATTGAAGCAGAATTAGTTCTTTCTAGTACAGCAACCCGCTTAGAACGAAATTGTCGTCTGGGACAATCTCTGTTTGACCTTTACCCTTATGTGATTGTCTCGACCGACTTTATCAAATCAGAGCATCGACGAGAAGAGTTTTTGCGAACCTGTCCAGAACTTGTGATTGTGGATGAAGCGCATACTTGTGCCTCTATTGGAGAAGGACGAAGCGGGAGACATCAGCGACATCAATTAATTGCGGGTCTTGCTGCTAACCTCGATCGCCATCTACTTCTGGTGACTGCTACGCCTCACAGTGGTAAAGAAGAAGCATTTCGATCGCTTCTGCAACTTCTGAATCCAGATTTTGTCCGTCTGCCTGAAGACTTGACTGGCAAGGAAAACGAGCAGTATCGCCGTCAGATTGCAGCCCATCTTGTTCAACGACGACGAGGGGACATTCAGCATTACTTGGATGCTGATACACCCTTTCCTAGTCGCGAAGACAAGGAGGAAACGTACACACTTTCATCAGATTACAAGAAATTGTTTGATAAGGTTTTGAGATACGCCCGCGAAACTGTACAAGACCCCGCAGAAGGTAATCGTTATCGTCAGCGAGTGCGATGGTGGTCGGCTCTAGCATTGCTGCGTTCTCTAGCCTCAAGTCCAGCAGCAGCCGTCGCAACGTTGAGAAATCGAGCCGATACTGTAGATGCGGAAACACCGGAAGCCGCCGATGAGGTTGGTCGTCGTACCGTGCTGGACTTAATGGATGATGAAGCAACCGAAGGGGTAGATGTACTGCCAGGGAGCGACATTGCTGAAGTGGCAACCGATGAGCAGAAGAATCGCGATCGCTTACTCCGAATGGCACGGGAAGCTGAAGCACTCAAAGGCAAGAAAGATGCAAAACTTCAGAAGACCATTAGTTTGGTTAAATCTTTCCTCCAGGATGGCTTTCAGCCCATTGTTTTCTGTCGGTTTATCCAAACAGCAGAGTATGTTGCTGACCATTTAAGAACCGCGCTCAAAGGTGTGGAGGTTGCAGCAGTCACAGGTAGTTTGCCTCCTAAAGAACGAGAAGCAAGAGTTTTGCAACTGGCAACTGCTGCAAAACGAGTACTGGTCTGCACAGATTGTCTGAGTGAGGGAATTAACCTTCAGGAAAGCTTCAGCGCCATTCTGCACTATGATTTGTCCTGGAATCCGACTCGCCATGAGCAGCGCGAAGGACGAGTTGATCGCTATGGGCAGATTAACGACAAAGTTCGGGTTCTGACTTACTACGGGACTGACAACCAAATTGACGGAATTGTACTTGATGTCCTGATTCGGAAACATCGAACAATTCGGAGTTCTCTGGGTATTTCTGTCCCGGTTCCAATCGATACTGATCAGGTTGTAGAAGCGATTTTTGAAGGGCTATTGTTACGGGAGCAGTCGCACAATGGCTCTGAGCAGTTATCGTTATTCGATGATAGTTTCTACAAACCTCAGAAAGATCAACTTTTCAAACAGTGGGAAGCTGCACAAGATCGAGAGAAGCGATCGCGCACCATGTTTGCTCAAGAGACGATTAAAGTCGAAGAAGTGGCTCAGGAGCTTCGAGCGGTTCGTTCAGCAATCGGCTCAGGCGTAGACGTTGAAGCTTTTACAAGAGAGGCACTAACAGTTTACGGAGGGACAATCCAAGATAGCCATAAGGGTGCTACTTTTGCTCTCAAAGAGATTCCCAAGGCGTTGCAAGAAGCGATCGGGGGCTATGAGCAGTTTCAAGCCCGATTTGAACTGCCTATTCAAGATGATCAACTGTATCTCAACCGAACACACCCAGTTGTAGAAGGGTTAGCAACTTATGTGATGGATACTGCTCTGGATCAGCTTGGAGAGGGGATGGCTAAACGCTGTGGTGTGATTCGGACTCGCCAAGTAGAGAGACGCACGACACTTCTGCTCACTCGGTTTCGCTACCACATTCTGACGAAGCGGGGAGAAACTGAATATCCCTTACTCGCTGAAGACTGCCAACTGCTTGCGTTTGCTGGCTCTCCTCAAAATGCGGAGTGGCTTGATATTGAAAGCGCTGAAGGACTACTCCAAGCGCGATCGGATGCCAATATTGGTGCTGATCAAGCTAGAGATTTTTTACAAAAAGTGCTTGATAGCTTCGAGCATATTCGTCTTCATCTGGAAACAGTCGCAGATGAAAGAGGGCAAGATTTGCTAGAAGCCCATCGTCGAGTTAGAAAAGCGAATCGAATGAAAGGAGTCAGTTATCGAGTAGAACCTCAACTTCCACCCGACATTTTGGGCATTTTTATTTATCTACCCAGTTCACAATAGACTCACTGCTGTAAACAGATGAAACTACGGGGCGCTAGCATTTTTACCACAGTCCGCACGGAAGGAGCAATGCTTCCGGGGGATTTGCTTCAGCGAATTGTGATTGGAGATAAAAATTTAGATGGACTCAGCCCTACCTCTTACCACTTGTTGGAAGGAGAGAAACTCAATGAAGCGATCAATCGCTCCTGGAATCGCCTACGGGGAGCATGGGTGAGTTTTCAGGCTGCATTAAAGAAATTGCCTGAGCATGATTTGGGAACCAGTGTTACCCGCGATCGCTTTCTACTTCCACTGTTTCAAGAACTTGGATATGGGCGGCTTGCGGTGACGAGGGCAGTTGAAATCGAAGGGAAGAACTATCCAATTTCTCATCGCTATCAACATACACCTATTCATCTGGTGGGATGGGGTGTGAATCTGGACAAACGGACTGCGGGAGCAATGGGGGCGGCACGAAGTAGCCCTCATAGTTTAGTACAGGAATTTCTGAATCGATCCGATGCTTATTTGTGGGCGTTTGTCTGCAATGGTCGTAAGCTGCGAACTCTTCGAGACAACATCAGCCTGACCCGTCAATCGTTTGTAGAGTTTGATCTAGAAGCAATGATGTCAGGGGAAGTGTATGCCGATTTTGTGGTGCTATGGCTGCTCTGCCACCAATCAAGGGTTGAGTCTGAAGTGCCCAAGCAATGCTGGCTGGAGCGGTGGTCGCAAACAGCCCAAGAGCAGGGAACTCGCGCATTAGAACAGCTTCGGGACGGGGTAGAAGCTGCAATTACTGCATTGGGTCAAGGGTTTCTATCTCATCCTTACAACCGAGAGTTGAGGCAATTGTTGCAGACAGGTGAGTTAACTGTCCAAAACTATTACCATCAACTGCGGCGGTTGGTCTATCGGCTACTATTTCTGTTTGTTGTAGAGGATAGAGATGCCCTTCTTGATCCGACTGCTTCTCTAGCTACGAAAGAGCGATATATCAAGTATTACTCCACCACGAGGCTGCGATCGCTGGCAGATCGAATGCGTGGAACACGTCACAGCGACCTCTTTCATAGTTTGCGGGTGGTCGTGAAAAGTTTAGGTGGACAGGGATGTCCTGAGTTGGGACTTCCTGCTTTGGGAAGCTTTCTGTGGTCGGAGGAAGCAATCGCGGCGCTTGAGTCATGCCAGATCGCGAATTCTGCCTTGTTAGATGCCGTGCGATCGCTTGCCTTCATCACGGATCAGCACGGGCGACGACCTGTGGATTACAAGAACCTGCGATCACGAGAGTTGGGCAGTATTTACGAATCGCTGCTGGAATTACATCCAGAGATCAACTCTAATTCTGGAACCTTTGCACTGAAAGCCGTTGCAGGAAATCACCGCAAGACAACAGGCTGCTACTACACCCCAGAAAATTTAGTTCAGTGTTTACTCGATTCTGCTCTCAATCCAGTGCTAGAGGAAGCCTGCCGCCAAAGCAATCCAGAAGCGGCTATCTTGAACCTCAAAGTTTGTGATACTGCCTGCGGAAGTGGACATTTTCTGACTGCTGCGGCTCATCGAATGGCAAAACGATTAGCTGCGATTCGGACAGGTGAGGAAGAGCCTGCACCGGAAGCAATTCGGACTGCTTTACGACAGGTGATTGGGCGCTGCATCTACGGGGTAGATGTGAATCGGATGGCGGTGGAGTTGTGTAAGGTGGCGTTGTGGATGGAGGCGATGGAGCCGGGAAAACCGTTGCCTTTCCTAGAGCATCATATCCAGTGGGGCAATTCGTTGATCGGAGCGACACCCGCTTTGATGGCACAACCCATTCCGGACGTGGCATTCAATCCTATCAAAGGAGACGACAAGGCAATCTGCTCCAAGTACAAGAAGCAGAACAAAAAGGAGCGATCGCAGGGTCAGTTGACCTTGGTTGATCCATCGTCTAAGCCTTGGGGTTGGTTAGAAGACATTCGTGTTTACGCGCCAGAGCAGCATCCCTGGCAGCAGTTGGAGGATATTGCGGCAGCGATGAAGGAGTTGGATCAGATTCCAGATGACTCGATCGCACAAGTTCGCCTCAAACAGCAGAGATATCAAACGCTTCTGGAGTCATCGGAATACCGTTTTAGCCGTTTTCGATCAGATGCTTGGTGTGCAGCGTTCGTCTGGAAGAAGACCGAAGAATTTGACTATGCAATTACCGACGAAATCTTTCAGAAAATTAAGCAGAATCCCTACAATGCGCCAGAGTGGATGGGGCAGGAAGTGGAGCGTTTGCGGGAGCAATATCAGTTCTTTCATTGGCATGTCGCTTTTGCCCATATATTTCAAGTGCCGAAGCATGAGGAGGAAGTTGAAAACAATCAAATGGGCTGGGTCGGTGGCTTTGATGTAGAACTGGGTAATACTCCTTGGGAACGCATTACACTCCAAGAGCGGGCATGGTTTTCTGCCTATCGTCCTGATATTTCTAACGCTGTAACCGCAAGTGAACGAAAGCGCAAAATCCAGGCGCTTCAGGCTGAAGACCCTTATCTGTATGCTCAGTTTATGGAGAGTTGCCGACAGGCTGAGGGCGAGAGTCATTTTCTGCATCAGTCTGGGCGATTTCCACTTTGCGGAAAAGGCGACATCAATACCTATGCAGTCTTTGCTGAAACGAATCGGCTTTTACTTAGTTCAAAGGGTCTGATGGGCTGTATTGTTCCTTCTGCACTTGCGACAACTGACACAACTAAGTTTTTCTTTCAGGACTTAATGAACTTAGGGTCGTTGGTCAGCTTCTACGATTTTGAGAATCGAGAACGGACGCTATTTCCAGATATCGATTCTCGGATGCGGTTCGCTTTAGTGACTTTATCCGGCAGCGATCGCCCGACCAGCAAAGGAGATTTCGTCTTCTTTGCTCATCGGATTGAGGATTTGGATTTAGAAGAGCGTCATATTAATCTGACGATCGCAGATATTGCTCTCCTCAATCCCCACACCAAGACTTGCCCGATCTTTAGAACACGACAGGAATTTGCGATCGCGAAACAAATCTACACTCAAGTTCCTGTTTTAGGGCACTCCAACGTTTCTGGTGATGACTCGTGGAACATCAAAGTTGTGCAGGGGCTATTTGACCAAACTCTGGATGGAGACTGCTTACATCAATCGGAGATGGTTGGTGAAACTCAACTGCTGAGGGCTTATGAAGCCAGAATGATTGGGTTATTCAATCACCGAGAATGTTCTGCCGCTACGACCGATAAAAATACCTTTCGGACAGGAGTGAGCATTGAGATTACGGACGCAGAACGTCAGAACCCTGAATTTTTAGGAAAGTCGCGTTACTGGGCATCTCAGGCGGAAACCGAGCGCCGCATTCCAGCGAATTACCCTTACCAGTGGTTTCTAGGATACAAGGATGTCACCAGCGCGACGAATTCTCGCACCATGATCGCCTGCGTTATTCCAAAATCGGCGGTTTTAGCCAGCATCCGAACGGTTCTCTTCTCAGAGCATCCGCCATCTAGCCTATTTTGCTTGCTGGCAAATTGGAACAGTTTTTGCTTTGACTTCATTTGCCGTCAGGGAACTCCTGGCAATCATTTATCGGACTACATTTTGCGCCAGTTACCGATGCTAGTTCCTTCTACCTATCAGCAAAAATGTGAGTGGGATAGGACGATGATTCTCAGGGATTGGATTCTTGCTCGTGTGCTGGAATTAACCTACACTGCATGGGATTTGCAGGCGTTTGCCAAAGATTGTGGTTATGAGGGTGCGCCGTTCCAATGGGATGAAGAGCGGCGGTTTTTGCTGCGATGTGAGTTGGACGCAGCTTATTTTCATCTCTATCAGCTTCAGCGAGATGATGTAGCGTTTGTCATGGATACGTTTGCTATCATCAAGCGCAAGGATGAACAAAAATACAGCCGCTACCGAACCCAAGACACGATTCTTAGCGTCTATGATGCGATCGCGGCAGCCATCCGAACGGGTCAGCCTTACCAAACGGTGCTTGATCCAGTTCCCGCTGATGTCCGTTTGGCTCATCCACTGGTAACTTAAATTACTAGACTTCCTGCCCACTGCCCCCTGGTTCATTAGTATGACGATTCGCAGCAAAAATGTTTTCACCACGGTTCGGACTGAAGGAGCGATTCTTCCGGCAGATTTGTTGCAGCGAATTGTAGAGGGCAGTAAGGATCTGGAGGGACTCTCACCCACGTCTTACCATTTGTTGGAAGGCGAAAAACTGAATGAGGCGATCAATCGATCGTGGACTCGGTTGCGAGGGGCATGGGCTAGCTTCAAGATGGCGTTGGAGAAATTGCCGCCAAATGATCCAGGGACGAGTGTGACCCGCGATCGCTTCTTACTCCCTTTATTTCAGGAACTGGGATATGGTCGGCTAACGGCGGCTAAAGCGCTTGAGGTTGAGAGCCGAGGATATCCGATTTCTCATGGTTGGCTGCATACGCCGATCCATTTGGTGGGGTGGCGGGTGGATTTGGATCGACGGACGGCAGGGGTCGCAGGGGCAGCGCGGAGTAGTCCTCATAGTCTCGTGCAGGAATTGCTCAATCGATCGCAGGGGCATTTGTGGGCGTTGCTCTCGAATGGGCGGCAGTTGCGAATTTTGCGGGATAACGTCAGCTTGACGCGGCAGGCTTATGTGGAGTTTGACCTGGAAGCGATGATGCTGGGCGAAGTCTATTCGGACTTCGTGTTGCTGTGGCTGTTGTGTCACCAGTCGAGGGTGGAAGCGGAGAAGCCGGAGCAGTGTTGGCTGGAAAAATGGTCGAAAACGGCACAGGAGCAGGGAACTCGTGCGCTGGATCAGTTGCGGCGTGGGGTGGAAGTTGCGATCGCAGCTTTGGGTCAGGGGTTTCTGTCTCATGTTGCAAACCGGGAATTGCGGCAGCAGCTTCAGTCGGGAGCGCTCTCGACCCAGGACTACTATCGGCAACTGTTGCGATTGGTTTATCGGTTGCTGTTTCTGTTTGTGGCGGAAGATCGGGGATTTTTGCTTGATCCGAAGGCGGATTTGGCAGCGCGGGAACGTTATACGCTCTATTATTCGACGGTTCGACTGCGATCGCTGGCAGAAAAGCGGCGGGGAACGCGCCATGCGGATCTCTTCTTTGGGTTGCGGCTGGTGATGGAGAAGTTGGGAAGCAGTGAGGGCTGTCGGGAGTTGGGGCTGCCTGCGTTGGGGAGTCTATTGTGGTCAGAGGCGTTTGTGGCGGATGTGGTGTCTTGTCAGCTTGCGAATACGGATTTGCTGGCGGCGATTCGGGCATTGGCGTTTATTACGGATAAGCATGGTCGTCGTCCGGTGGATTACAAGAATCTACGATCGGAGGAGTTGGGCAGTGTTTATGAGGCGTTGCTGGAGTTGCATCCGGAACTGAATGTGAGTGCGGGAACGTTTGGGCTAACGACGGCGGCGGGCAATGAGCGGAAGACAACGGGTAGCTATTACACGCCAGAAAGTTTAGTTCAATGTTTGCTGGATTCGGCGTTAGATCCAGTGGTAGATGAGGCAGTGCAGCAGGCAGATCCAGAGGCAGCCATTCTAAATTTGAAGGTTTGCGATCCGGCGTGTGGTAGTGGACATTTTTTGATTGCAGCAGCGCATCGCATGGCGAAGCGGTTAGCTGGGATTCGCACGGGAGAAGAGGAGCCGTCACCGGAAGCAACTCAGAAGGCTTTGCGGGATGTGATTGGGCGCTGTATTTATGGCGTGGATGTGAATCCGATGGCGGTGGAGTTGTGTAAGGTGGCGCTGTGGATGGAGTCGTTGGAACCGGGCAAACCGCTCTCGTTTTTGGAGCATCATATTCAGTGTGGAAATAGTCTGTTAGGGGCTACGCCTGCGCTGTTGCGGAAAGGGATTCCGGATGAGGCGTTTACTGCGATCGAGGGTGATGACAAAGCGTATTGCAGTAAGTACAAGAAGCTGAATAAGGAAGAGCGATCGGGGCAGTTAAAGCTATTCGATGCAAACTTTGAACCGTGGCAGCGGCTGGGCGATTTAGCGACG
Organism: Leptolyngbya sp. AN10; assembly: GCF_050565645.1. Classification (NCBI taxonomy): domain Bacteria; kingdom Bacillati; phylum Cyanobacteriota; class Cyanophyceae; order Leptolyngbyales; family Leptolyngbyaceae; genus Leptolyngbya; species Leptolyngbya sp. AN10. The sequence goes on along the minus strand of NZ_JBNXVP010000027.1, from coordinate 76,048 downwards.
AGTTTGGTGAGTTTGGATCAGATTGCGGATGATTCGATCGAGGGAATTCAGCGCAAGCAGGAGCAGTATGAGTCGCTGGTGAAGTCTACGCCATATTTGTTTAGTCGTTTTTGGGCGGATGCTTGGTGTGCGGCGTTTGTGTGGAAGAAGACGCAGGAGTTTCCCTATCCGATCACCGATGAGGTATTTCGCAGAATTGAGCGCAATCCGCACAGTGTTGAGAAGTGGATGCGTGATGAAGTAATGCGGTTGACGGAACAGTACGAGTTTTTTCACTGGCATTTAGTGTTTCCTGATGTGTTTCGGGTTGATCAGAATGGAGAGCCAGAGAATGAGCAAACCGGATGGAATGGTGGGTTTGATATAGTTTTGGGAAATCCACCTTGGGATCAGATGCAATTTCGAGAACAGGAGTTTTTCTCGACATCTCGTTCGGATATAGCTCATGCAGCTACAGGCAACACCAGAAAGCGAATGATTCAGAAGTTAGAGCAAGAAGATCCATCTCTCTACAAGGCTTTCACTGTCGCACGTCGAAAAGTAGATGGAACTAGATATTTCGTGCAACAGTCCAGGCGATTCATTTTGACAGGAAGAGGAAGAATTAATGACTATGCTCTTTTTGCCGAGACAATGCGGTTAGTTCTTAATCGGCTTGGAAGAGTTGGTTGTATCGTTCCCTCTGGAATTGCTACGGATGATAGTACAAAATATTTCTTTCAAGCTCTAACTCAGTCTCAAAGTCTAGCCAGCCTCTATGATTTTGAGAACCGTGATGAAATCTTTCTTGGAGTTCATCGTAGCTACAAGTTTTGCCTTTTGACTTTTTCTAATTGTCGAATACAAGCTGATTCAAAATTCATCTTTTTTGCTTATCAGATAGAAAACATAAATGATAAGGAAAGGAGTTTTACTCTCAGTCCTGATGACATCGCTTTACTTAATCCAAATACTTTCACTTGTCCCATTTTCCGCTCTACAAGAGATGCCGAGATAACTAAAGCAATATATCGTCGTATTCCCGTTTTAATTCGTGATGATATTTCTGATGGAAATAGATGGGAAATTCTGACTAAGCCTGGGCTTTTCAATATGACAGGTGATTCTAATCTTTTTAGAACAAAGGAAATTTTAGAAAAAGAAGGCTGGCAACTAGAAAACAATGTATTTACTTTGGAAGACCAAAAGTACTTACCGCTTTATGAAGGTAAAATGTTTCACTTCTATGATCATCGGGCGGCTGGAGTAGTTATAAATAGCGATGCAAAATTTCAGCAAGGACAAGCAAAAGATTTAAGTTCAGAAGAGCATATGTCACCTTGGACATTACCTTATCCGAGGTATTGGATTCCTGATTTAGAAATTGAGAAACAGCTAAGAAATCAATGGACTCGTAAATGGTTAATTGGATGGAGAGAAGTAGCAAGGAGTACTGATGAGCGAACTTTAATTCCTGGTATATTTCCACGAGTAGGACTGGGGCATAAAATACCAACAATTATTGTAGGTAGACAGTATGAGCTTTTCGCTCCCCTACTGGTTTCGTGTCTAGCAAGTTTTATATGTGATTTTGTGGCGCGTCAAAAACTTGGTGGAGTCAGCTTTACCCCTTTCACTTTTAAGCAACTACCTGTAATTGCACCAGCCACTTACAACCAACAGTGCGTCTGGTTTAGCAATATAGCCTTACAAAACTGGCTCCTACCTCGCGTTCTCGAACTCACTTACACCGCCTGGGATCTCCAACCCTTCGCCCAAGACTGCGGCTACGACGGTGCGCCCTTCCGTTGGGACGAAAACCGCCGCTTCCTCCTCCGCTGCGAACTTGATGCCGCCTACTTCCACCTCTACGGCATCCAGCGCGACGACGTAGATTACATCATGGAAACCTTCCCGATCGTCAAACGCAAAGACGAAAAAGCTTACGGTCACTACCGTACCAAAGATCAAATCCTCGAAATCTACGATGCAATGGCTGAGGCAATGAAAGAACAGCGATCGTACCAAACCCTGCTCGATCCGCCTCCTGCTCATCCCAGCGCGGCGCATCCAGGCGAGCGATCGTAAAATTCAAGAAAAAGGAGAACTCTCATGCAAACCATTCGAGTGCGATCGCGAGTCGGAGCCGACGGCAACCTTCAACTCCAACTTCCCGAACAGCTTGCCAATCAAGAAATCGATATTGTCCTCGTTTATCAATCCGTTGACTCGGCTGAACAGCAGCCTCCTACGATCGCAGAAGACCCCCTAATTGGGCTATTCTCAGGCTCTTCTGATCTTGCCACCCGTTCAGAAGAAATCCTTCAAGAAGAAATCGATCAGCCTAGTGGATGGACATGGAAACAGTCATAGCGGATACCGGATTTGTGGTTGCCCTCACCAATCTGGCAGATACAAGACACACCGAAGTTAGAGCAGTCTATACTCGGTACACCCAAATTCTGCTTCCTCAAACCGCTCTGGTAGAAATCGCTTATTTACTGGGACGAGATGCAGGAATTCAGGTCGTCGTAGCCTTTCTACAAGGATTACCTGCAAGTCGTTTTATCTTGACAGAACTGATTTCAGAAGACATTTCCAGAATTGGTGAAATCCTAACTCAGTATGCAGATAGCAAAGTCGATTTTGTTGATGCCAGTGTCATGGCGATCGCAGAACGATTAAATATCAAAACGATTCTCACGATCGATCAACGGGACTTCAGGCTTTTTAGACCAAAGCACTGCCAAAGTTTTACAATTTTACCTTCCTGAGAAATCGAGAAACAAACCCTGCTCGATTCGCCTCCTGCCGATCCACGAGTTGCCCATCCCCCACGCTAGGTTCAAGCTATTTCAACACACAGAGGACAAAACCATGCAAATTATCACCCAACTCGACGACGATGCTGCAAACAAACTAACTTACATTCAGCAACAGACAGGACAAGACACAGAAACTGTCCTCAAAACCGCGATCGAGCAGTATTATCAACAACTTCAGCCTCCACAAAAGACAGCCTTGGACATCTTTCAAGACCTTGGGCTGGTTGGATGTATTGATGCAGACCCCGACCTTTCTACAAACTACAAATCGTTGATTAGCGAATCACTTGAGCAGTCAAAAGCGTTACTTGGAGGACAATTCAATGCCTGAATTTGAACAACTGAGAGAAGACATTGCCACCTTGCCGGAAGATGCTCAACAACTTGTGATCGATTTCGTATCCTTCCTCAAACACCGTTACCAAGCCTCTTCCACCACACATCCTCAACCTCTGAACTTAGACAACGAATCCTTTGTTGGCATGTGGAGCGATCGACCTGAGATGCAAGACAGCACCGCGTGGGTCAGACAAGTTCGACAACAACAGTGGCGTAGCTAAGATGACCCAAATCTTGATTGATACTGACATTCTGATCGATGTTGCCAACAATGATGCGATCGCGAAAGCAAGACTGACCGCAGAAAGCCAGAATGCAGTTCTAGCAGTTTCTACTGTCACCGTCATGGAACTAATCATTGGCTGTCGCAATAAAGCTGAACTAAACACATTGAACCGCTTCCTCGCCCAGTTTCAGACTCTTACAATCACCAGTACAATTAGCGATCGCGCAACCGAGCTACTTCAAAATTACTACCTCAGCCACGGCTTACTGATATCTGATGCTCTCATCGCTGCAACCGCGATCGAGAACCAGATTCCTCTACTCAGCAAAAACCAGCGCGATTTTCGTTTCATTCAAGAACTCAACTTACTTTCCTATCCTTAAGACAAGACAGAATCGAGAGTCCCTATCCATTAATTTGACAGCTTATGAGCGATAAAGACCCAATTTTGGAAGTTTTTCTCAAGGAATACGACAAACTCAAAACTGAGCAGGCGCAGCGCATTGGCTTTCGCGACAATTTGCTTTATGTCACATTAGGCGTATTCGTCGCTGTTGTATCATTCGCACTTAGTAATCCATCGAACTTTGCTGCCTTGCTGATCATCCCCTGGGTCTGTGTCATTCTCGGTTGGACTTATGTGGTCAACGATGAGAAAATCACTGCTATTGGGCGCTACATTCGTGTGACGTTAGCTGAGAAAGTAAAAGAAAAGACAGGTTATCCTGATTCGGAGTCACTGTTTGGATGGGAAATCGTCCATAGAATTGACGAGCAACGCAAACGCCGGAAAATTGAACAACTCGTTATCGATGAAATTGCATTTGTGGTTTCTGGAATAGTTGCAGTAGGAACCTTCTGGGTACTTGTTCCTCAACCTGGATTAGCTGTACGAATTCTCAGTTTGGTAGAACTGCTTCTCCTGATTGTTCTGGGAATTGAAATTCTGGTCTATGCTAATTTAGCCAAAACCCAATAGAGCAATGTTTTAGAACAACTCTAATTGATCTACCTCTGTCACTAATTTAAGAGTCAGTAGACGAAACCAAAGCGCTTGCTGACTGACCTCATATCGTTTGGCAAGAAAGGCAAGATCGCCAGTTCCATATTTTTTGGCATCCTGTCTCAGCCACGATGCAGGCATCAGAAGATCTGCTGCAAATTGGTTTGCCCTTGCCTCTGCTTTCGCGTCTTGCAGCTTTTCAAGATCTGCCGTAGCTGATGGTTGTGTAAAATCAACACAGACATTACGAGCGCGATCGAAGACTAAATGACCAATTTCATGAGCCGTACTAAATCGCTGTCTCACTCGTGGATGCGCCTCATTGACCCCAATACAGAACTGATCTTGAGAACTGACAAATATTCCAGAAATCTCATCCGGGAACTCCCACTCAAAAACTGGAACTCCTAGCTTTATCGCAACATCCCGTGGGGAAACTGGAGGTTCTTCAATCTTTAAACAAGACAAAATACTTTCAGCGGCTCTGCTAGGTCGTAATTTTTCAATTCCTTGGGGTATTTGCTCCAGTTTCCGACTGTGCTTCTGAGCAAATACTAAAAAGGCAAGAACTGGTTCCCTAGCAGTAGGACGGACGGCAAGGGCACGTAAATGTATACCACCTAACTCTTGAAATTGCGACTCATTCTGAAAGAAGTAGTCAGTTGGCAATCCTAATATCTGGGCAATCTGCTGCAAATCTACAATACTGATTTTTCGCTCACCAGACTCAAAATGTGAGATTGTGGCAGACGAAGAATATCCAATCTTCCTCGCCAAGTCTAGTTGAGAGACTCCTACACTCTCTCTCGCTCGCCGAATTCGCTCTCCAATAGCCTGATATAGATCGCTCGTCATCACTCCAACGCAGTGCGTACCCCAAGAGTTTACCCTGTAATGGAGCGGTTGCGCCTGTAGTTTTTTGGGAAGGCTGTTGGCAGCTTGGCAATACAGCCTGAAACCTAAGCAAAACTTCTTTCGTTAGAATGGAAAACTTTGCTTTTTTACAGCCTGATTTCACAAATTGTGAAATCAAAGAAAATTTTTCACACATTCTCTGATCGCGTGTATTATGTCTTTAAGTTTCACGGAACGTGAAATTTGATACGCTACAACCTCTGCAAAATAAGTAAAGCTACTCAGTCTCTACAAAATTATGGCGAACATTCAACCGCAAATGCGGCAATTTCATGATGCGATCAAACTGAAGCGCTTTGAGGAGAACGAAACGCTCCGGGAAAAGCGCCAAATTATTCTGGATCGGCTCGATTCAGAACTAAAGAAGATTTTTGCTGCACAAAATCTGAAGCCTCCTCAATATAGTTGGTTTGATCAGGGGAGCTATGCAATGGGTACAGGTGTAAAGCCTACTAATAGCGATTACGACATTGATGTTGGTATCTACTTCAAAATCACTAAGGATGATTATCCTGATCCCGTAAAGGTCAAAGGATGGATTTATCAGGCTCTGCAAAACCTGACCTCGCGTGTTGAGATTCGCAGATCGTGTGTCACCGTCTTTTACCAAAGAGAAGGGGAGTCGATCTACCATGTCGATCTCGCCATCTACTCAGACAAAGAGTGTAACCCTGATGGCAAGCACTATTTGGCAAAGGGCAAGCAGAATTCCTCAACAGAGTATCGCTACTGGGAGGAGTCAGATCCCCAAGGCTTAATGCAGCTAATCAAGGGGCGATTCTCAGACAGCGAGGAGGATCTCCAATTTCGTTGTAATATCCGCTATCTCAAGCGGTGGAGAGACTTGAAATTTAGTGCTGACGGTAACGCAGCACCGATCGGAATTGGAATCACGATCGCTGCCTACTACTGGTTTGTGCCCAAGTGGAGACTGGACAGCTTCAGCAATCAGAAAAAGTATAACGATCTCGAATCGCTGCGGTGCTTTGTCCAAGCGATGATCAATCATTTTTATCTGAAGTACGTTGACGGAAAGCAGTTCTACCGTTTGGAGGTTAAACTTCCGATCGCGCCATTCTGCGATCTCTTCGAGAAAATGACGGATGATCAGATGACTAAATTTCGGGAAAAACTGGTTGTCCTATTAGCAACTCTTCAGCAGGCTCAGGAGAAAGCTGATCCGGTGGAGGCTTGCAAGGTAATGCAAGGTCAATTCGGTGAAGATTTTCCAGTCCCCAGCCGCTCTTCAACAGGTCAACAACGTTCTCCTGCAATTGTTTCTTCAGGTTCTTCTGCCTAAATGTCCTCACTCTCTTCTCTTAATTTCACGCTGGCGAGTCTCGCGCACAATAATGGTTTGCAAAACCCTCGCCAGCTTTTTCCTCAAGAGCATCCGTTTCTTGAAAAGCGTGACGTGATTGCCGCAATCGCTGGCAAGATCGATCTTGCTGGTAAAACTGTCGAGCTATGCGTCGGGATTCAAGCTTCGTTTCCGCGATCGCTCCCCATCATCTACCTAATGCCGCCAGATGCATTTGGAATGATTCCCCACTTGGAGGAGGATGGGTATATATGCTACATCCAACCTGAAGGTTTGCTCCTAAATGCTGCCGATCCCGTAGGGATTTTAGTCGATGCTGTCGAGAAAGCGATCGCGGTTCTTGAAGCTGGCATTAGTGGCGAGAATCATCTGGATTTCATGGATGAATTGCCTGTGTACTGGGAAAAGATTGCACAGCAGACGCTCCCAGGATTTCTAACCCCAAATGACAAACCCCGCCGAGTTTACATTTACAGCAACAAAGGAAGCGACCAACTCATCGCAGATTCCATAGAGGCTGTAGAGGCTTTCTTCAATCGAAAAGAAAGAGCTTTGCGCTGGATGAGTCGGCGTTCTGCGCTGTACGTTCCCTTGAAGCAAGGCAGTTTTATGATTCCGCCTCGTTCTAAAGCGCTGTGGCAGCCAAAAGATATCAATCGATTTATTTCGAGCAATCTGTCTCAGAAAAATCGAAAAATCTTTGCTCGACTTAGGCGCAAATCTCAGGACTTTATCATTTTGGGTGTGCCTCGTCCAAGTGGAGGCAGAACGCTAATCGGGATCGACTTTGCAACTCTTCAGAAACAAAGTCGCATCCAGGCAGGCGTAATGTCCCTACCCAAACCGATCACCATAGAACGTTATGACTCAGATTATCTGCTCCCACGCGGAGGTGGACAACCTGATCTCACAGCATTTCGCGTTCTTCTGATTGGATGTGGAGCAGTGGGTGGCTATGTAGCTCAGAATCTAGTTCAGGCAGGAATTCGACATCTCACTCTACTTGATCCTGAAGTTTTCAGCCGGGAGAATATTTATCGGCATTACCTTGGCGGAAGTGCCTTGGAGCAGCCCAAAGTTACCGCCATCAAGTATGATTTAGAGCGAAAAATTCCATATCTAACAATCTCCGCGATTCAATCGTCGATCGAAGAGGCAATCCAACAGAACTTAGTTGATTGGTGCAATTTTGATCTGGTAGTGGTTGCGATTGGCAATCCAACCGTTGAATTGTATTTGAATCAGCACTTCCATCAGCAGAAAAAGACCTTACTAGCTACCTTTACGTGGCTAGAACCCTATGGCATCGGTGGACACGCATTGCTAACTCAAACCGGGCAAGCAGGCTGCCTAAAGTGTTTATTTAATGATGCCTCTGATCCAGATTATCCTCTACATAACCGTTCTGCTTTCGCGGCACATGGGCAGTCCTTCGATAAGGACGACTTAGGGTGTGGGCGATCTTATATGCCATTTAGCGCAATGGACGCTCAAACAACCGCAGCAACCGCAGTACGGCTGTCGATCTCTGGACTGCTAAACCAGGAGCCAGGAAATTCATTATCTTCTTGGAAAGGAGATTCTCATGCTTTCATTCAAGCTGGCTTCAAATTTTCACCTCGTTACCAACAAACGACGGAGCAGTTGCATGAGAATCGGTATAGTTATGTCAACGATGATTGCCCAGTGTGCAGGGCAAACCAAGCATGGAACCCCTCATTTTCCAGAAAACCGATGGCGGCAAGCTAGAGATTGGTCTCAAGGCATTAACCAAAATGCTGCGGTATCGTCAGAAAAGCGAGTCGAGGAAAGAAGCGGGTGGCGTTTTAATGGGGCGATATATTCGCGATTGCTTAGATGTGGTTATCGATGATGTCACAACCCCAATGTCAAAGGATCGTAGAACAAGATTCAGTTTCTTCCGAAATCAGGAGCAACATCAACAGATCCTGGATAACGTATGGCAAGCGTCCCTTGGAACGACTCATTACTTGGGCGAATGGCATACTCACCCAGAAGCAGTTCCGACACCCTCGCCAGCTGATCTTGCAGACTGGCAAAAGCATCTCTGTTCAGATATTTTCAGTGGCAGTACACTATTTTTTATCATTGTAGGGATAGAATCGCTCCAAACATGGGAATGCCATCGGCAATCGTACAGCAAAACCTCTAAGATCGAATCGCTATGCAAAATGTTGACTTTGCAATCGTCACAGCACTCAAAGTAGAAAGAGATGCAGTTTTGAAACGGCTTGACAGTTCTCAACTGGTTCAAGATGACTATGATCCGCTTTCCTATTACTTGGGACACCTCGATATCCCAGGCTCAAGCCAGAGATATACGATCGTAGTTCTACTTCTGCTGGATATGGGCAACGATGAAGCTGCTAGTGCCACAATGCAGTTGCTCAATCGTTGGCATCCGAATTATGTCCTAATGGTCGGCATCGCTGGAGGTGTGCGAGGTCAAGTCGAACTAGGAGATGTTGTCGTAGCCAAGTATGCTTTTTATTATGAGCAAGCTAAATTAACGCCTGAAGGTGAGCAGTTACGGTCGGAACAATTTCCAAGTGATCGATTGTTGTATGGTCGCACCTATACCTATGAAATTTCCGAATGGCATAGATTGATTGATGCAATCCGTCCTGGTGAATCAGGCGAACAGCAAATTCCTTCAGTACATTTTGCTCCGATCGCCAGTGGTGAAAAAGTCATTGCCGATGAAGAAACGATTTCAAAGCTAGTAAGAGCCTGTCCTAAGTTAGCTGCGGTTGCGATGGAAGGGGCAGGGGTAGCACGAGCCGCTAGGACATACCCTAAATCTCCTGGGTATCTAGAAATTCGTGGCATCTGCGATTTTGCTGATCCTCAGAAGAATGATAATTGGCATGAATACGCAGCAAATGCTGCGGCATCATTTACGGTTGGATGGTTGCGTAGCTGCCCTGTCCCACCTTTAGAAAATGTTCACTCTAATCAAGTGCTTAATGAAAAAATCTCTAACAGGGCTACCTCAGCAAACCAACATATTGCTGATGAGTTACAAGGTGTTAAGAGACAACGCTTAGAGACAAAACATGCCCATCTGCACTCAGAATGGGAAACAAGAAACGAAAAGTTAGCGAAATTGCGCCAAGCCCTTATTCTTGAAACCAGTGCCGATAGGCAGTTTCAGTTAGAGAAACAGATTCAGAAGGAAGAGGAAGGCATAGAACACTTAGAGAGTGAGTTGCTTAAGATTGAGCAAATTTTGATTAGTACTGTCTCTTCCACTCAAATTTCCTCGCTGCAACGTCAAGTCTCCAAGCCTCTGCTAATATTGTGCGCCCAATCTTTGCGCGCGATCGCGCCGGACGAAATTTTAACTGGGTTTGATGAATCACTTCAACAAAGGGAGCGCCAGTTTATCTCCCTTGACTTCACCCGCTTTGTCCAGGGAGGAGTATTCACAAATCCAGAACAAGCGGTTCAACAGTTGATTAATCCGGCGGGAGTATTATTAGGCGCGATCGCTCGGTCAAACGAAGCAGAATTAGTATTTCACGGACTGGTACACATTCCGTTGCTGATTTTAATGGGGCACTTAGTCAGCGATCGTATCTCTGTACGCTTATTTGAATTCCTTCCCAATACGGATTCCTCATCTTGGGCATGGGGTGATCCTACTCAGCCCTTTCCTCGATTAGAGAGCTATGGCATACCTAATCAACAGGTCTGGCAGGCAAAGGATGTTATTTTGCGTGTATCTGTCAGTTATTCTATCTCCGCCTCACAAGCAGCCATCGTTGCCCCAGAAGGAGCAATTGAAATCGATCTAACGTTATCTAATCCAGAACGCAGTATTGTCCGAAGTGAAGCTCAGGTGAGAGAATATGGACAAATTTTCCGACGAACACTTGATTTGATTGCTCAGAAGCTTCCGCCTGGACAACGAATTCATCTTTTCTATGCAGGACCCGTTTCTTTGGGCTTCCATCTAGGGCAGCAAATCTCTGAAAATATTCATCCGTCTGTCATTGTTTGGAATTATCACCGTCAGTATGATTGGGCAATTGATTTGTCTACAGCATATTTGGGGGAAGAGTGTATTGTTCGACCTGAATGAAGCGCGATCGCAGTATGACGCAATCGGATAACTGCTTACTTTGCGATCGCATAGCTTCTACATCAAGAAAACGTGGTTGTGACTCCGAAATTGAGTCGGTTCGATCGTATTCAAGAAAACTATGCAGCGTCGGATATTGCTCTGAGTCAGGATGATTTGGATGGGTTGGATCAAGTGTTTCTGCCGCCTGTGCGATCGCAGCCTTTGCAGATGCTGTAAGTTAGGGTTGATTGTCGATCTCGCTCATCATTCGAGCAGACAGCATCGGAAAAGTGCATCTTTACTTTTGTCAAAACTATAGATGCAGTACAAGACTGCCAATTGTCCCCAAAAAATCTGCTCCAAAACTTACTTGACAAGCTTTATAGTACATATATACGATAGAGCAAGTATACTGAATTTGTCCCAGATTGCGGTATAGATTGTTCCCAATTAGATACGTAGAATTCGATCGCGCATTGTTGTTATACGAGGAGCGATCGATGAACGAATCAGAATGGTCAGAAATCAAACGCATTTTGGTGCAGGCTTATATCGTTCTGGAGGAACTTATGTCACCCTTAGCCTGGAACAATGCTGATTCAACAACTCAAGAAAATGTGGAGGAAGCAAAGAATAGGATTGCTGAAGCATTGCAAGATCCTGAAGTGGAAGAAGCTGCCCAACTGATTGAATATGAAACCCTCCTCCAGAAGCTGGAAGCTTTAGAGATGCCAATCACAGATGAAGAAATCGACATCTCTGAAAGATTCCGTAATTCGTACTAACTCCAACCAATCTGATCTGTCACACTATTAGCGAGATGCGTAATAGCTCTATTAGGCAAGCTTTTCTAACCTTTGTATTAACTTGGTCAAATAGTCTTTGAGAAGTTGCTTACCTCTTTCGCGATGCTTTTCTTCCAAGCGCCCAGAAATTTCTGAATGATCGATTAGATAATCCCGAATGTAACGAAGCACTCTGAGGTAAGCATACTTATTCGGTTCAGCTTCATTAGGATATCGCTGTTTGATGTCCTCCACTCGCATCTCTCGACGATACTTTATACTCAGCATCAACCACGCCTTGAGGTACATAAATACGTCTTTCCGAAATCTTTCTAGATCTTGGTTGGCTCGAATTTCTTCCCTCGAAGCTGTGTCCATGCCTAGTTCTTTGCGACAAGCCCAATTAGCAAGACCTACTAAAAGTTCGTCTTCGTCACCCAACCTTCGTACAACTTCATCACTTGCAAGAGCCTCATTCTTGATTTGTTCAAGCAGTGATTCATCTCGGATTGATAGGCGAGCAGAACTATAGTTCCGATGAGCAGGCAGAATTACTGCATAGTACTCTGTGTCTTGCTGTTCAAGAATGCCCTCTGAAGTTTGAGTAGTTTTATACTTCTGAATGCCTTCGTCTTTTGCTCGTTCTATTGCACCTTTAACTAGAGCATTCACCATGTCAAAAGACAGAGGCGCGCCAAAAAGTGCAAAGATTATTGCTGTAGCCGTAAAGCTAGAATCGGGAAAAGCTTTAGATAGTAGTAGTGTTCCAGTAGCAGATCCCCAAATAAGAATCAATACAATCCAAACTGCTTGGTCTTCATTTATGCAGAAGAAACGACGAAACCGCACCCTTGAAAAAGCCATAATTTAACTTCCGTCTTCAATTCGGTAGGAAGAGAAAAACTTTAGAAAAGTAGATCAAATCAATCTAGAGATCGCACCAATTCTTGCAGTAGTTCTGACTCCTCCTTCATAGCTTTACGAATCCGAGCAATCATAGAAGAAGCCGTATTTTTACTCACTCCAATTTCTTGAGCAAGTCGGCGAACACTAATTACTCTAGATGAGTTCATCACTAATTTAAGGGCATGAAACCATTTCTGTAAATCTACATGGGTCTGATGAAACAGAGTGCCCACTGTAACGCTATACGATGTAAAACAATCGTTACAGTGATACCTTTGTTCTGACTTAAAAGCTGCTGCATTGGTTGAACCACAATACGGACATTGAGGCTTTCCGTTCCAGCGAATGCTTTCTAGCAAATGCAAATATTCCTGATGAGCTTTTGACATAGCGCAAAGAATCAAAATTGAGCTTCACGCTAATCAAAAGCCCAATCTGTCCCCTGTTACGCAGAACATCAGGTTAAATCAGTCACGTTCGACAATTCACACCGAGTTTTAGACGTTGTATCCTGTCTCTTTTAAGACTTAAAACAGCAAATCGCGTAATTCTGCTTCGCCTTCGATGCCTTGAACGAGAATGCGATCGTACCTCCCTCGTCTGACTGGAATATTGATAATCCACTCGAAGCTGTCCGCTTGCCACTGCTCATATGGCTCGAAGCGGTAGTCCAACGTTTCAAACCAGCCACGCATCTGTTGAGCCAGAGCGAACGCACGACATTGCTCAGATACCATCCCTCCAGGAAGGGCAAGAGAGGGTTGTGCTGTGAGCCTTGCCATTTCGGTGCGGATACCTTCGATCGTCGGCAATCGTTCTAAGCGATCCTGCACTTGGGCAATCTGACGATGAAGTGAGTTGAGTTGTTGTGTTGTCAGAATATCTGCTGGAGTGCGGGTGCGTTTCGCGATCGCAATAAACACCGTCGCAAACTGATAGAACTCCTGCCGTGCATCAATCCCTAATGCCCGTAGTTCATGACCCAATGCAGCCCCTTCGAGGAAACCCTCTCCTACTTGCAGCAGAATTGAGAAATTATCTTGTCCCCAAGCAGCTTGCAAAGCTTGACGAATTTCGGGCTGACGAAACAGTTCCAATACGGCTTTGGGTTTCCCAACCCCATACTCAATCAGCGTGTAGGCATAGACCCCACTGAAATCCGCAGGAGGGCTATCCGGACTGAGATTGAACTGCTTCAGCAGCCGAATCACGGTTTCGTTTCGCTCTAATTTGTTCCGCAGCATCGTAGTAGGATTGACGATACCAGTAATGGCTTGAATCAGCACGGTGAAATCGATCGGGATCACGGGGCAGCCTCGAAACAAACGCCCCTAGACTAACCGTTCTAATTTCAGGTTGCCAAGATCAAAAATATAAAATTTGATACCTATATTACTGAGAGCAAGTGGTTTGAGCAATGTCTTCTCCTCAAATCTGCACAACTCACGCGATCGCAACCGAGCTATCGTGTGGCAAAACTGATGGTCTATGGATTGCAGTTCCTGACCAACCAAGTCGCTACAAGGTCAAACTAAAGGCAATATTATGGAGGTGTGATTGCAGATTCACAATCGTCAAACTATGCCAAATGACTCAAACTCACCCCTGATTTTCCCGTGTCCCTCAAATTACTGGGCACTGGCTTGCGATGGCAACTATCCTTCCGTGATGGATTGTTTGATGCACCCTGAATCGGTGCAGTCTTTCCTATTTGCCGCTGGAAACCCTGAGCCTTCTGATGAGGTCGCGACGGAACCTTGGGTGACGATCGCAGCAGAAATTTTGATCCGCGACGAAACCCATGCATTGGTGCTCTGTCGTGAGCAGGATAACCTGAGCGATCGCCCACGAGTAGGAATTGTGCGCTTGGATATGCCAGAGACAACGCTGCGCTGGGTGGATGAAGGACTGCCAATTCCAGAGCCGTGGTTGAGCCGATTGGAAGCGGCAAATCTTGTCCCGCCACCTAGATATCGCACTGGAAGTCGTATTCAACGGGAAGTTCAATCAGACGTGACAACCCAGATCGTGTTGCGGTTTATCCAATCCCAAGAATTGGACGTGTTGCGATACATCGACTGTGGAGAGGAAATTGATGAAGATGTAATCGCAATTCCGTTTGAGAGCATTGCAGCTTATCTAGACCTGGATCACAGTGCAGCATTGGCTCGATTAACCCATCTTGAAGATCACAACTTATTGGTTTCTCAGTACGAGATTGGCAGGTTGACAGAAGATGGGGAAATGGAGTGGTCAGCAATTCCCTCTGGGCTAGCTTATTTGTCAGTGCCGTTTCATCAAGCGGTTTCGCCTGATTTTCAAACTCAGACCAGTGCGTTGGATTCGACACCAGCAGGGAAGCGGAAACGACAACAAGGAATCAAGCAACTTGAAGCAGCGCTCCAATCCTACCCTCAGTAATGCTGAGAGCCTTGTTCTGTGATCCAAGTTCATTAGCTTTCAACCTAAAAAAATCTGAATTCATTCAGGGTGCAATACCTTTATGCGTGAAGATCTTGGAACAAAAGACTGAGGCACTGGGTTTTATGGTGTGGCGTACCAACTTGGGAGAGCGTGTCCTGCAAGGCATCGAAGCAGAAATTTATTTAACTGCGGTACAGCATTCAGTTGAATACCTTCAAGAAAGCCTGGACTTCGATGAGGTAGAAGTTAAAACGGGCGATCGCATCTTTGACACCGCTCGTACTACTCAGAAAATTGTTTTACTTCATACCTGTCTGACAGCCTTGCTTAATCCAGAGATTGAAGCTCCACCACTCACAAATGTTACCGAGGCTGCTGCTTATTACCCATTTGCTTTCCTAAAGCTGCGGGTTGGAGACGAAATCATGATGAGTCAGGAAGTGTGGTCTGATCAGGAAGATGAAGAAATCAAATATTACTATCGTCGCTTAATTTGGAAAGCATTCGAGGAATATCTTCTTCCAGCATGGCAAGCAGGCAGTGAGGAATTTGGACCGAACGAGGAGCTAGATAATTTTGACGATCGCTCTGACAACCTCGACCTCTGGCGCATTGTGATTGATGAGCTTGCCGATCGCATCTTTTGGGATCGAGACTGGCAAATTAAAGTGATGCTGGAATCACCCGATGACCTTGATGCTTCGTTGGGCTTAGAGGAATACTTCACACTGCATCTTCCACCTGTTAATGCTGAACAAGTTTCCGATGCCCTGACCGAAATTAAGCAGCAATCCTCACCTTAAAAGCTTTTGTACTAAAAACTGAGCTTCAATTCTAAGTCGCTAACGAGAAAATCAGGGTTTTAGACACTTAGTTCTTCAAAAATGGCAAATCTATATGAGAATTACTGGCTGTCGAGGGGATCAGGACATGTGATCGCAGCATCTTTTATCTTCTGAACAACTGAAAGTCATTAATTTAACTTAAACGATTGCCTGCATCGCTTTTTTCTTCGCTAAACTGACGTAGAACAATTTACGCATCAATTATGACTGAGGAACCGATTAAGGTTTTCTTCTCTTACTCGCATCGAGATGAGGAGTTGAAAGATGAGTTGGTGAAGCACCTGAGCATTTTGCGGCGTCAAGGTGTAATTACGGAGTGGCACGATCGCATGATTATGCCGGGAAGTGAGTGGAGTCGTGAGATTGATGCTTCATTAAATTCGGCGGACATTATTCTCCTAATGGTGAGTTCGGATTTCTTAGCATCTGATTATTGTTGGGGTGTTGAGATAGAGAAAGCTTTACAGCGGCATGAATCAGGAGAGGCGTATGTGATCCCTGTGATATTGCGTCCTGTAGTTTGGCAAGATGCACCGTTTGCAAAACTTCAGGCACTGCCTAAGAATGCAAAACCGATTACAAAGTGGAAAGATCAGGATGAAGCGTTCTTTGATGTGGTGCGTGGAATTCAGATAGCAATTGAGACACTCCTGCAAGTAAGAAATCCCCGAAGAGGACTAAAAGATCCTAGAAAAGAACGGCTAGAGGCTTCACGAGGGGGGCTACAAGCTGAATGGAATTTGAGAGTCGAAAAGTTAGCGGCTCTGCGTCAGGCTCTAGCTATCGAAACAAGTGTCGCCATAGAGTTTCAATTAAAAAGACAGATTCAGATGGAAGAAGAAGCGCTATTACACTTAGAAAATAATCTAGCCAAAATGGAGCAAAACTCGTTAACTAGTGAGGCGAAGTCCCATGTAGTAGAGAATCAAACTGAATTTCTGCAACGAGAAAAGCGATCTCTTCAGCAGAAGATTGAAGAAGAAAAACTTCTAGAACCTGAAGTTTCACCAATTATTTCTCCAGTTTCTACTGTGTATCAATTAAGTCAAGTTTTCATATCTTCGGGCATTCCAACCATTACATTTGTTGAGCCTGAACGTTTTGCTAAGATTAAACTCGCTCTACAATCTGGTGGTGGAATTGTTCTTGAAGGTCCATCAGGTATAGGAAAAACAACTGCTTTACAAAAAGCTCTTGAGCAAATCAGTTCTCCACTACAACCTGAGTACCTGCGTGCCCGAAAACACATTGAAAAAATCCGAACTGTAGAAACATGGCACCGAGGACTTGCTGTAATTGATGATTCACATGATCTCAAAGCAAATGATCTCTTCTTGATAGCAGATTATCTTAAGCGCTTAGCTGATGCTAAGGGCGATCCCAATGATGAACTTGCTAATAGGACTTTAGTAATTTTAGGAATTCCTGAAACAGCAAATCGACTGATTAAACTTAGATTTGATCTCACTATGAGAATTGAACCATTCAAACTAGGAAGGGTGAAAGACAAAACAATTGAAAGCATGATTAAGAAGGGTGAAGATGCCCTGAATATTGTGTTCTCTCAAAAATTAGAGATCATTGCTAAGGCTAATGGCAGTCTAAATTTAGCTCAATTACTCTGTCAGGAGATTGCTTTGTCAGCAGGAATTGAACAGACTCAAACAGTTCCCCGAAGTATAAGCTCTGATTTGGATGAAGTTATCTCCTCTATCATGGAAAACCTGGCAGATAAATTTGAAGAATCAGTTCGCAAATTCCTGTTACTAGGAGGACGCACTGACTCTACCTCTGTGACAATCTTAGAAGCATTAGCAACTAGTAATAATGGTGTTCTAGAACTTCAGCGTTTGAGGGATTCTAGTTCTGGTTTAGAAAAAGCAATCGATAATTTCATAGCGTCTAATTATTTACCCAATTTATATAGAGACTCACCTGAAATCAGCAGATTTATATGTTTTCATCCAGAACCCTCAAAGCTCATCATCGATGATCCTCAACTAACTTTCTATCTTCGTCAACTTTCTGAAAGTGGATTCTTACAACAAATGGCTAATAAAGCTAGTTCTGAAGTTCGTAATAAAGTCTTTGTAAGCTACAGCCACGCTGATGAAGCTAAATTAGACTTTTTTGATCGTATTCTCACTCATCTGAGACCTCTGGATAGAGATGGAGCCATTGATCTATGGAGCGACAAGAAGATTAAAGTTGGTTCATATTGGAAGCATGAGATAGAGAAAGCTTTAGATTCTGCTAAGATTGCCTTGCTTCTTGTCAGCGCAGACTTTCTTGCGTCAGATTTCATTGCTAAAAATGAGTTACCTCAATTACTAGCCGCCGCTAAAGATAAGGGCACAATCATAATCCCCATTATCCTTAGTCCCTGTAGATTGCCAAAAAATATTTCAGAGATTCAAGCTGCTAATTCTCCGTCAAAAGCTCTAACATCAATGAGTTACCATGAGCGAGAAGAAGTATTTTCAATGATTGTAGAAATTATTGAAGAATACCTAGCCTTGTAACGAGTTTAAGAATCAATATTGCATCAAAAAGCTTTGAATCAATTCAAGAAACTTAGTCATATGTACGTGCAAATTCGATGAATTCTCTAGCTATGTTTTTACTGTACTAAATAGCGGCAGTTTTTATTCTGAAGCTTTTGTACTAAAAACTGAGCTTTCAAGCCTAAGTCCTAACGAGAAAATCAGGATCTCAGACACCTAAATTCTTCAAAATGGCAATTGCGAATTGGCAAGGAGTTGAGGAATAGGCAGATGCACCCTATCAAACCTAACTGATCCGTTAAAGCTCAGGTACTTGAATGTGATCGGTCGGTTTGGCGTAAACGCGATCGATCATTTCTGGTGAAGTTCCCACCCATTTAGCAATCTGGATACTGGGAATGTCTGCTGCACGACAGAGACTACAAAAGGTGTGCTTGGTTTGATAGGGATTGCGGTATTCGATATCCGGTAATGACTTTAGTACAGTCATCCAAGCTCGATTAGTAAAGTTGTGCCAATCAATCAACTTCCCTTGTCGGCTCGGAAAGACCAAAGCCTCTGGATCACATTTGAATGGTCGAATCGCCTTTAGAATTGCTGCAAGCTGAGCATTGACTGGGAACTTGCGGCGCTCCTGCGTTTTCAGTCCTTTTTTCAGCACTAGCCCAGCCCGACCGCCATAAACTAAGGCTCGCTCAAAGGTCACGTTGGCAGTTCCAATATGCTTCCATTGCAAGGCGACAGCTTCGGAAGGTCTACAGCCTGTGTAAAACAGAAACTCGACCAGTGGAGCATAGTATTTGTAGTAGCGATTCTCTTTGAAGGCAGCAATGATGCGATCGCGCTCCTCTTTCGTGAATGGATTGATTTCCTCCTCTTCTGTGCCCGTCTTTTTGACGATGATTTCTGCTGCCATGCCATCAAAGGGATTCGAGTCCAGCAACCCTGATTTTCTCGCCCACTTGCAGCAAGCCGAAAGTTGAGTAAGAACACGTTGGGTCGATTCAGCCGGGACATGACCCGATAACCAATCAAACACCGCTTGGGCATCATTGGGCGATTTATGAGGACACCGTTCTAAATGATTGGCAACCCAACCATACATTCTGACGGTCGAGGGGGATTTACCCGGTTTTCTGACCTCAACATACTGTGACCAGAGATCGGGTAATGCTGGCATTGCCGTGGGTAAAGGCGTAGCATCTTCAACCGTTGTGAGCGCTGACTGCGGTTTGTACTTCTGATAAGTGGGGTCAAACTCGCCGTACTCGATATCGCGCTGAATTTGAAACGCTGTCTCTTGGGCTAGTTTGCGATTGAGTGGGGTATTCGGCAAGCCTGTCGCCATGAAATGGCGTTTCCCGCCATGCGTAAAAATGATTCGCAGATAACCACGGCGATCGCTCACTTGAACTGACCCCGCTTTTGCCTTTCGTCGAGAATTTTTGGCGTACATGAACGACCTCCGAATTGCTGAAGTGCGTTGACGTTCAGAATCATAGGGGGCAGTTAAGACACTAGTACTGAATTTTTATGACTTTTCTGATCTCAACCCGGATCACAATCTGGATCACAATCCGCGTCACAATCTCACCTAAACTCACCCAAAAATAACCATCGTGTTTTTGAGGGGTTTCCAAAAAGCTGCTCCCGGCAAGGGCTAGAAGCCTTACCGGGAGCGTGAAATGCTTGATTTTATTGAAAGCTGGTGACAAGACTCGAACTTGCGACCGGCTGATTACAAATCAGCTGCTCTACCAACTGAGCTACACCAGCGTTGGCATGAAACATTGTATCAGAAGATTTCAGAATCGTACTACTTTTCATCAAATCGAATGGAAACCTCTCTATGAGTAGAGCGAAATCCCCGCCAGATGATAGAGCGGATTTATTGTTACATTTTCTAAAATTTTGGATAAATCGCAGCAGTTTTATGGGTGAGAACAATATTATGGTCGCCAACATTCAGGTTAATCGCCTCAGCCAACTTACCACCGAGGAATTGAAAGCCGAACTCTTGTCGCTGGTTCACGATCGAGATTCTGATCCGCTGAATCAAAAGGTTGCCTACGCGAAGAATGAACTGGCTCCTTATTTTGAAGAATTGCAGCAGCGGAATCCCTATCCAGCGGTTGAGTCTCAGGTTCCGATCGTGCTGGGGGTGTGGACTCCGGTTTGGTCTACGATTCCGTTCCATGATGTGTTGCCCGGTCGTTTGCACGATTGTTCCTATCAGATTTTCTTGGAGAATGGCTACTACGCGAATATTGCGCGGTACGCACCAGGATCGAAGTCTAAGCTGCTTGAAAAGTTCTCTTCAATTTTGGCTGCTTATGATTTTATGGTGATGCAGAAGTTTGAGATTCGGGATGGAGAGTGGTTTATTCAGAACGTGGCGATCGAACAAACTTTGCGATGGAGAGCGATTCCGTTGACGATCGAGCGGGCTGAAGCTTGGTTCCATAAAGTTCTGGAGTCACGCTGGAATGAATTCACTCAGAAGACAGCACTGCCTCAAGAACTAAAGCTTGCCAATGTCGATAAGACAACGTTGAAAAAGCTAGAGAAGACCTATCACGCAACTCCGAAGTTTGAGCATGTGTATGTGGATGAAAATCTGCGGATTGTGAAAACACAGCGAGAAGCGAAACAGCGTCCTTCTTACACGATCGCAGTTCGTCGGAAGTAGTTCAATTCAGTTCTGCCGTCGGATCTGGCTCTGGTAAAGGAATCAGAGGGGGTTCTGACGGCGGAACGGGCTGAGATCGTAAGACGATCGCGCTAATGATTAGCGTGAGAACCGGAAGACCGATCGAGACTACACTCTTTAAGCTGGCGTTCATTCCTAGAAGATATTGAGCGCTGCTGGATAGACCAAAAGCAAGCGTCGTTAAGCCAAAGATACGGGATTGTGGAACTAGGGCAGCAAAGGTAATCAGAATCGAACAGTACCACGGCATCAACCAAGAGGTTGCAAAGAGGAAGAGAAACAATGTTGTCCAGCCCATCTCTTCAATCAGCATTTGAGGCGTATTGTTCCAACGCTTGTCGCTGCGCCAGAGTTGCCAACTGTAAAAGAGGAGAAATCCGACGAGTGTAAGACTTGAAAGGGTGTTCAGAATAACGCGCTGGTCGGCAAGGGCAAGATTTTCTGGGGTGAAGATTCTGACGAGATCGAGAACGAACTTCGCGATCGACATCAGTGAAGATTGGTACTGACCTGCAACTCCTGGATTGAGAATACTTTGCCAAGCGGCAAGATCGGGCATGACGGTAAACCAGAGTCCAGTGACGATCGCGCCTGATGCTGCGATCATTGCCAGTAACCAACGCCAATGACCTTGACGCAGTAATGTCACTGCGACCCAAGGTGCCCAGATAATCGGGAGAGTTTTGCTGAGAACACCGCCCCATAGAGCAACAAATGCCAGCCAAAATCGTTGTTTTGTAAAAGAGATTGCGAATAGAACTAGACTGGTTGATACTAAAATATCAACATGGGCAGAACTAACCTGCTCCATCAGTAATAGAGGATGTAATAGATAAGCGATCGTGATTCTGCCACGCTCCGGAATCGGAAGCCAACGCCAAATGACATAGCCATTAAATAGATGTAATGCTAAACAGACTAGCTTAAAAACGTGAAGCGCAACGATTGGGTGAATTGGAACAAATAGAGCAGAGAATGTAAATAACGCTTGGGAGACAAGACCATAGGTAGAAGTCTGCCCCCAATCTACATACGGTGATAGCTCTGTTACATAAGAAGCTGCACGAATTAAATAAGGATTAGCTCCACTCAGATTCATCAATCCGGCATGGAGATAAAGATAAGTGTCATTGCCCAGCGGATAAGCAACAAAAGCAGCAATCCAGAAAAACGAAGTTTTCAGAAGAATTGTGCGGAAACTCCAGGTCGAATGTAGCCACGACGAACTGAAGAGATTGGCTAACCAAATCAGATAGACGATCGATAAAAGCAGGTAACTTCCCCCGACTGCCAATTGCGTTCTTAGATCAGGAAAAGTCGCAAACTTTCGTCCACCTGCTAAAACGTAATAGAATTTATCCACCCCTAAATACAGCAAAACAACGCTGAGAAAGGTTGTTAGCATGAGGGCGATCGTGGTCAGTGCCCGATTTTTGTTCACTTAATCTTTAGAATTGGTTAAATTCTCACCAATATAGCACTGACCTTTTAGGGTGCGATCGCGCCTTGGACAGAATCACCAAGTCGAGAGTAAACGTGTTGCAAAATCGCTTCGTTCAAAAATTGGGGATTGCCAGCGTCGCACTCGTCGCACTTTTGACGGTGATGTTTTTTCTTCTGCAACCTGCCACCTCGTCACGCTTGGGACGCAAGGTTTGTATTCCGATCTACGCAGCGGATATGGTGTGTTTTGGCAAACCGGAACTGTTAACCGAAGAAAAACCTACGGAAATTGAAGTGAGTCCGAGTGGAGCGATTTTGGCAGTCGGACACGAGCAAGCGATCGAGCTTTGGGATTTGAAAACGCGACGCAAATTACCGAGCTTGATCGATCATACGGATCTGATTAGCGCGATCGCGATTAGTCCCGACGAAAAGATTTTAGCAAGCAGCAGTTTAGACGGAACGATTAAGCTGTGGGATTTGCCGAATCGCCGATTGTATTCGACTTTGAATGCGGGCAGAGCTTCTGAATTGATGTTCAGTCCTGATGGTCGAAGTTTGGCAAGTTCGAGCGCGGTTAGACGTTGGGCAGATGGCGCATTTAGTCCGGTGGGAGTACAGGTTTGGGATATTGCCAGTCGTCAGCGAATTTATACGATCGGGGATGAGCCAATTCGAGCGATGCAATTTAGCGCAGATGGGCAATTATTGGCAACTGGAGACGGCACGAAAACAGAAGTTTGGCAGATTCAAGACGGCGATCGCTTAAAAGTGCTCGATTCGGGCGAAGTGACAGGATTGGTCTTTTGTCAGGATGGGCAGACCTTGATTACGGGGAGTAGTCGGCTCAAACTGTGGGACTTGAGAAATGGTGAGTTACTGAGAACGTTTGATGCGGGTGCTTCGGATTTAGCACTGAGTCCAGATGGGCAGACGTTAGCCACAGCGGCGGGGGGAGCGGTTCATCTGTGGCACTTGTTGGGAGAGCGATCGCTCGGATCAATGCTTGCCTCGCCCTTTAGTAGTTTATTTGTGCGGTTTGCGCTGGGAGGACAAGCGATCGTGGCAGCAGGAACGGACGGAATTCGGATTTGGAGTGATCCGAATGCGATAGGCTCGGCTCAGCGGCAATCGTAAGTTTTAACATATTTGTCGAGACTATTTTATCTACCGAGAGACTGTTGAGGTTATTTTGCGGTCGTATTAGCGTATCGATGGCTTTTACTAAAAGGACAGGGTTTCAATGTTTGCTCGATTTCGTCTCTTCGTTTCATTGATGGCGATCGCAACCTCACTGACTATTGTTTCGCAAAGCGCGATCGCTCAGGCTCCCACACCAACACCTAGCCCTACACCCACAACGAGACCCGCCCCGGTCAATACTCGCAATCTAACCGTTACCCAACTTTTGCAGGAAGCCTCTCGTGCAGGTCAATTCACGACTTTGGCAGCAGCGATTCAAGCAGCGGGAGTCGGAAGAGCGATTCAACCTGGTCAACGAGTCACAATTTTTGCGCCAACGGATGCGGCATTTGCGACGCTTCCTCCGGGAACTGTAGAAAAACTGGTCGCCCCTCGAAATCGGGCATTGCTGGCACGAATTCTGGCATATCACGTTGTACCGGGCGAAGTG
Organism: Leptolyngbya sp. AN10; assembly: GCF_050565645.1. Lineage (NCBI taxonomy): Bacteria > Bacillati > Cyanobacteriota > Cyanophyceae > Leptolyngbyales > Leptolyngbyaceae > Leptolyngbya > Leptolyngbya sp. AN10. Next base: position 52,103 of record NZ_JBNXVP010000027.1, on the reverse strand, counting down.
ACCTCGAAACAGCTCCGCAACGGGAATCTTAAGACCTTGGGCGGTGGTGTTTCAGTCGATGTCACTCCAGGGCGCGTGATTGTGAATGATGCTCGTGTGGTGCAAGCGGATCTTTTGGCTTCTAATGGAGTCATTCATGCGATCGATCGAATTCTTTTACCGCGTGAGATTCGTCAGCAGTTGGGATCGTTGAAATAACGATCGGTTAAATTACCAATGAATTGAAAAGCTGTGGTGCTGCAAAAGTAGGATGTTCTACTTGAACTAGCGCCACAGCTTTTTAAGCTTTTAACTCTCTTAATTTGATCTGATACTTATTCTCAATAACCTGGTATCGTATCTATAAAGTGAACGGCTTCAGATAAAGGTTCAGACAGCTTCAGCTTTGGTGCAATTCCTCCTTATTGTCCCAGAACTGGAGCTTTTTTCTGTCTCAATTCCCGATTTTACAGAATTTGATCCTAAGTAAATGGGAATAAATCGCATTAATGGTGATACACTCTGTGTTGAGCTTATTGAGAGTAGTTGTCAATTTAGAGAGTAGAATGGCAAAAATTGGATTGTTCTACGGAACACAGACCGGAAACACACAAACGATCGCAGAAGCAATTCAGCAAGCCTTCGGAGGTTCAACCGTTGTCAACTTGCACGATATCTGTGATGCAAGCCCTGAAGATTTTGAGCCGTATGGATACATCATTGTTGGCTGTCCAACTTGGAACATTGGTGAACTACAAGCTGATTGGGAAGGCTTTTACGATGAGCTTGACGCGATCGACTTCAACGGCAAAACCGTTGCTTACTTCGGCTGCGGAGATCAAATTGGCTATGCAGATAATTTCCAAGATGCAATGGGGATTTTAGAGGAAAAGATTTCTGAGCTTGGTGGTAAAACCGTTGGCTACACCCCGATTGCAGGCTACGAACACAGCGAATCTAGAGCCGTTCGAGGGGATCAATTTTGTGGATTAGCGATTGATGAAGACAATCAATCTGATCTGACTGACGATCGCATTACTGCCTGGGTGAATCAATTGAAAAGAGTATTTGTGTGATTCGATCTCAATCTATCCGGAAGCCTGATGAAAATTGGGCTTCTACTTGTTATCTTCAATGCAAATCAGTGTTTAGGAGCGCACCATGAATGCTGTCCCGGATGTCGTTTGGATCAGTGCAAGTGCTGGAGTCCAAGCGTTCGATCGACCTTTAATTCGCTATCTTTCTAAACAAACGACGATCGCACAATGGCAATACGAGCAATCCCCCGATGAACCCAGTTCACTCTCTACGGCTGTAGAACTGTTTCATCAGTATTTAGACACTCAACCAGAACCCGTTCATATTGTAGGTCATGGCATGAGTGGCGTAGTTGGACTACTTTATGCTCGTTGCTTTCCTGAGCGAGTGAAGTCTCTATCTTTGCTTAGTGTTGCTGCACAACCCGCCATTACCTGGCACGCTCATTACTATGTACAACGGAAATTACTCCCTTGTAGCCGTCAGCAAGTTCTAGCACAATCTGTACGATCGCTCTTTGGCAAAGATTTACCCTTTCATCCTCAAGCCTTTGTTGCATTGCTCGATCGGGATTTAGATACTTCCCCAAACTTACACTCACTCTATGAATTAGTTCAGCTACCGAAAGGGGGTGTAGATGTTCCGCTGTTTGTAGGTGCTGCAAGAGATGATTCAGTGATTGACAGACACGCTCATGCTCAATGGAGCCGAATGTTAAAGTTAGGCGATCGACTGTGGCGCTGTCCAAGTGGCAAACATTTCTTTCACTTTTTCCACCCAGAGTCAGTTGGCAATCAACTCTTTCAGTTCTGGCAAATGTCCATTCAGTAGATTGCAAATCGAAATTTAAAATCCATCGCTTCCGACTGCAAACAAATGTCTAAGGATTCACTAAACTTAGATAGATTTGTACAAATAGGGATGGAAGATTGTGCGCCTGTTTACGACCGTTGCGGGATTGCGGTGCTACTTAAAGTTACAGCGACAACACTCGATCGCGGCGGATACGGTGGAATCGTCGATCGGTTTCGTCCCCACAATGGGCGCATTGCACCAAGGACACCTCAGTTTAATTGAACGAGCACGGCAAGAAAATACGATCGTGGTCGTCAGCATTTTCGTCAATCCTCTACAGTTTGGACCGAATGAAGATCTGAGCCGATACCCTCGGACTTTGGAGCGCGATCGCAGTCTTTGTGAACAGGCTGGAGTCGATGTTATTTTTGCTCCCAACTCAAAAGAAATAGGAGTTGATCCACCGACTCCGACACGAGTTCAACCGCCAGAAGAATTGACCTCTGGACTCTGTGGCGCATTTCGTCCAGGGCATTTTGAAGGCGTTGCCACGATCGTGACGAAACTTTTCAACATTGTGCAGCCCGATCGCGCTTATTTCGGGCAAAAAGATGCTCAACAATTGGCAATGATTCAGCAATTTGTAAAGGACTTAAATTTGCCGATGACGATCGTGCCTTGTGCGATCGTGCGCGAAGAGAGCGGTTTAGCCCTAAGTTCCCGGAATCAGTATCTCTCCGATGAAGAAAGATTAAAGGCAACTGCGCTTTATCGAGGATTGTCACAAGCTGAAAAACTGTTTCGATCTGGAGAGCGTGTAAGTGCTACCTTAGTTCAGGCAGTGAAACAGGAACTCGAAAAAGTGCCTGACCTGCGACCGGAGTATATCGAACTTGTTGATCCGATGACGCTGAAATCATTAGAAACTGTGACCGATGAAGGGTTGTTAACGCTGGCTGCGCGGCTAGGTTCGACCCGTCTGATTGATAACTGTACACTGCGCGATCGTCGTCCGATGATTGCGATCGATGGTCCTGCGGGTGCGGGAAAATCCACGGTTGCAAAAGCGGTCGCTGCAAAATTAGGTTTGTTTTATCTCGACACAGGAGCGATGTATCGAGCGCTCACCTGGTTTGTGCTGCAATCGGGTGCGGATCTAAACGATGAACCGACCGTTACAGAATTGGCGCATCAGTGTGAGATCGATTTCCAAACCGATACGGCAACCCCGATCGTCTATGTGAACGGTCAAGATGTGACTCAAACGATTCGCACTCCGGAAGTAACGGCTCATGTTTCAACGATCGCGGCTCAGGCAGCAGTGCGAGAAGCATTAGTGAAGCAGCAGCAAAATTATGGTCGGCGCGGTGGAATTGTCGTGGATGGTCGCGATATTGGCACTCATGTGTTTCCAAATGCGGAAGTGAAGATCTATTTGACCGCTTCGATTCAAGAACGAGCACGTCGGAGACAGCTTGATCTGAAGAATTTGGGACAGCCGGATGTGAACTTGGCGGAATTAGAGCAAGCGATTTTCGAGCGCGATCGTAAAGATAGTACTCGTGCAATTTCACCGTTACGGAAGGCAGCGGATGCGATCGAAATTCAATCGGACAATCTCAATGTGGATGACGTGCTGAATGTGATTGTGACGCTGTATCAGGAGAAAACTGCTCCGGTTTCGATCTAAAGCGGGGCATTTAGGAGATTTATCGAAAACAAATTACCCGCTGTCTTCGGCTTCGCTCAGTCAGCTAGAGATCGCGTCCTGAGCGAAGCCGAAGGGCAGTCTTTCAAGCGGTAAGCTCTTTCGTAGAAATCTCCTTAGACCTCTTGCATCACTCTCACCGAATAGAATTCGCCAGGACAATTGAATTGAAAACCCGTGGAAGTCCAATCTGCGGGTTTTTTCATGCCAGGTTTTTTAAATTTTTGAATGGGTACTCTAGAATCGCTGTCATTCAGGGAACCCTATGTCGTCTTTTTCGGAGTCCGCTTCTGATCTGACTGCACTCGAAGCAGGACTAACCGCGCTTCAGAAAGGGCAAACAGAGAACGCGATCGCACATTTCACCAACTTCCTCAGTGCTCTACCCGCAGATCATCCTGATGCGCTCAAAGCCAAGATGGGATTGGTACAGGCTCATATTAAAAATAAAAACCTTGATGCAGCGATCGCGCTCTGTCAAGACCTGCAACAGAGCCAGCACGAAAAAGTACGATCGTGGGCAACCCAAATGATGGCAAAGCTCACTCCGGTCGATTCTGGATTTGTTCCCCTCGATCCCACGACTCAATCCATTCGACGTAAAAGAGTTCCACAAACCTCAGAGATTCAAGCCCCAAACGTTTCAGAACCAGAATCGATCGAGCAATCTATCTCACCCGAATCACCGCACGTTTGGAAAAATGCTGGACGCGCTCAACGTTGGAACCCGCCCCCCCACCTAAATCCATCTCGATTACAGTGGGCAGCCCTTGGAAGTACGATCGCGCTCTTTGCCACGCTTTGTCTAATTCACTGGGTCGCAAGCTCAATCTCGTGGGCGCAATACGCGATAATGACGCGGCTATTCCGTCAGACGACTGAACTACCTGATCAATCGATTCCAGTGCTGCAATTTGGGCTTGGTCTGCTTATTCTGTTTGTCGCGTCTCCGTGGATTTTGGATGTAATCTTGACTGGGTTATATGGATTAAAACCGCTTTCGACTGGCGCGATCGCTCGTCACAGTCCCGAAACACATCGCTTAATCCAAAGATTTGCCCAACAGCAAAAAATTCCCATTCCGAAACTTGGAATTCTGCCAACTTCAGCCCCGATCGCGATAACTTATGGTTGCTTACCAAAATTTGCTCGAATCGTCGTAAGTCAGGGATTTTTAGATAGTTTGAACGAGGAAGAAATTGCAGCAATTTACGCGGGCGAATGCGGTCATATTGCTCACTGGAACTTTGCTATTTTGTCGCTGATTAGTGTTGTTTTACAAATTCCCTACTCGATTTATCATTTACTGTCGATCGCTAGTGATCGACTCCGAAAAATTAAGCTAAATCAAGCGCTCTTATCTAAACTCGTTCAAATGGGTGCGGATATTTGCATGATTTTTTCTGCGATCGCATACAGCTTTTTCTGGATATTCCGCTGGTCAGGATCATGGCTTTCAAATCAGCGAATGGAATATAGCGATCGTACTGCTTGCAATCTCACTGGAAATCCGAACGGACTCACACGCGCTTTAATTAAAACAACGATCGCAACGGCTCAAATTATTAAGCATGAAAAACAGACACATCCTTTACTAGAAAGTTTTGAACTTCTGAATCCTGTTGGATATCGGAACGCGATTCTAATTGAAGGATTATTCGATCGAGTTTCTTTATCGAATCTATTTCAGTGGGATTTTGCCAATAAAAGTTTCTCACTAGGAACTCGACTCGAAAAACTCATGAATTATTGCGAACTATGGCATCTTGAACCTGAGTTAGAAATCAATTCTGTTCCAGCTAAACGGAAGAAACAACTCCTTCAATTTGCGCCGATCGTTGGGAGTTTGATCGGATTGTCGATCGCATTCATTCTCTGGCTGATTGCTCAAGCGTTATTTGCAACTGGAAACTTCAGATTCAATTGGATAGCAAGCGATTACAGCCTATTTCCAAGCTTTGCCTTAATCGGATTTGGAATCGGTTCAATCATTCGTTTCAATCACTTTTTTCCAGAATCGCGCAATCCTGAAACTGATTTAATTCACCTTTTTACTCGCTCCGATTTGACTTTAATGAATAGCCCAGTCGTCCGATTAGAAGGAACATTAATTGGTCGATCGGGAGCCGCGAACCAACTCGCACAAGATCTATTCCTTCAAACTGAAACCGGATTAATCAAGCTCAATTACTGCTCCCAATTAGGTGCGATCGGTAATCTTCTACGCCCGCTTCCGATTGGACAAACCGCGATCGTAACCGGATGGTTTCGCCGTACTGCCACTCCTTACATTGACATCGACACGATTAGAACGAGATCGTTGATTCGAGCAGGACTGCCAAACTGGTCGCTTACCATTGCGATCGCTGCCATTCTGCTTGGTATCGCTCAAATCCTGTAAAGAATAGTTGCATTTTTCGTAGCCATAGTGTTACATTTCTTCACAAGGAGTCCAACACATTCTGAAGGTGGCTCAGTCGATCCATCGAATCGGCTTTAAGAACTCTCAGCTTCAGGTTTTTCTCCTCCCAACACAGCAAGCTGAACCAGTCGATCCATCGAATCGGCTGGTTTTTATATCGTCTTAATCTCCACCGATCTAACGATCGAAATAGCACTCAAGGGGGAAATTACGCACTTCGCTCGAATCTGATAGACGAGCATGATACCTTTAAGAGTGGCGCATATCCTGAGGACACAGCCACCAAGCTGCTTAACCTCAATCCTCCAGTCATTTCCAAACACTGAGGGCAATGATCGGACGCGCAAAACTTCCGGGTTCTGCTGAAGAACTTTGGAAGATGAGCAAACCGATCGCAAACCCGTGTAAGGTTGGCGAGCGAGGGAACGGGAATGTCTGTAAAAGACCATCCTGAGCCAACGAAAACAGAGTGTCACTGAAGAGACGTATGGTAAGCGTCGAAATCATGTATTAGGATCAAAGTCTGGAGGTGTCTCGATATGTCAATTCGTTTGTATGTGGGCAACTTGCCCGAAGATTTAAGTCGGCAAGACCTCGAAGCGGCATTTGCGGATGCAGGCGAAGGAGTCTCTGCAAAATTGATTACCGATCGTAAAACTGGAAAGTGTCGCGGGTTTGGCTTTGTCACCGTGAAGTCTGATGAATTGGCGGATCAGTTCATCGAGAAATATAACGGTGTCAGCATCAAAGACAACCCGATCAAGATCGAAAAGGCACTGCCCCGATCAAAGGATGGTAAAGACGAAACAGCTTCTCCGGCTCCTGCTGGCGGTGCATCGTCTGGCGGGAAGCGCAATAAAGGCGGCGGTGGCGGCAACAATAATAAGTCGCGCAAAACGTCCACTTCTTCCTCAGATCCGGATTCGGTTCAACCTGATCCGCGCTGGGCGCAAGACCTGGAAAGACTCAAGCAAATGTTGGCAACCCAAACAACCAATTCTTAGGTTTGCCGTCTGTCGTTTGATCACGGGAACCCTAGAAACATCGTGTTGTTATAGGGTTTCGTGTCGATGAAGCGTTTGAACGATCGAGCATTTCACATCCTCCAGACTGAGGTTCGGCGATGTCTTGATTCCGATGCAGTAGGGCAAGTTCAAATCGAGCTTGCCCTTCGTCGTTTGGAAAGATTGCTATCGCAGTCAGGAACACCCGCTACTGAAGCAGAATTAAAAGAAGCTATCTTTGATCTGCTACCGAACTTCAATCCCAAAGTTTTTCACCAGGCTGCAAAAGCGAATCGTCCTCCATCTTTCTTTTGGTTCGGACTGAAATTAGGAACAATAGCGATCGCGCTCTCTACAGGTGGAATTTGGCTTGTAAATCGTCCAATTCCCTGGATTCGCTATTCGGTTATGGAAGTCGCGCCTTTTCTGCTAACTCCGAGTTACATGGCAATGGATCACAATTACCGACAAGCGATCGCGCTCGTTGAACAATCAGATCAATTAGTAAACAATGCGACCGCTTTTGAAGATCTCAATTTAGGAACGCAGAAAGTTAAAGCGGCTCAGAAGCATTTAGATCAATTGCCTGCTTGGTTTTTGGGACATTATCCCGGTGAGTATTGTGAATGGGCAAGATGTAGCTGGCGATTCACGATCGACGAATTTAAATCCGCTCGTGAAGATGTTGCCCGAATGGAAGCGAAACTATTTCAAGAGAAAAACGCTCAAACCCGCTTCGAGCAAACTGAGCAAGCATTAGGAGAAGCCATTCGTGTAATTCGAGATGGTGCAACCGGACAAACTCGAACAAGTGCGATCGCAGATTGGCGTTCAGCAATTGATTCCCTTAATCAACTTCCCTCTTCTACACTCGCGGGACGGCTTGCCCAAAATAAACTATCAGCAACCGAACGCGACTTTCGAGAAATTGTTGGATTTCAGGCAGATAGCGATCGGAATAGTCGATTGATTGAAGTTGCAGAAATTATTGCCAATGCAGCGAAACAGAACACGAAAAAAGCGCCAATGTCGCTGATTCAATTGGAGCAAGTTCAAGACAGTTGGAAAAATGCGATCGCGAAATTAAAGCAAATCCAACTCAATGATCCAGACTATGTGCAATCTCAGAATCGAATTGTTGAGTATGAGCAGAGTTTGAATGCGATCAAAGAACGAATTCAGTATGAGAAAGACTCGATTCAAGCTTATGAGACTGCGGAGCGAATGACCGCGAATTTGATTGAAAGGGCTGATCCGAAAAACGTCGATCGAACTTATGTTCTGGGAGAGCTTCGGAGAATTATCGCTCAACTTGATAAGGTGAAACCGAATACGACTGTTTACGGCAAAGCTGAGATGATGAAAGTTTCCGCTGAAAAACGAATGAAGTAATTTCTTATTGCTGGTGCATTATTCATGAGGTTGTGAGTTTTGGCGTATTCGTTCAATCGCTAAACCGCCCGGCGCTAAACCGACCGGGCTAACTGAGGAAACTCCCCTGAAGGGGACTGAAACCGCTGTCTGAGGGTGGTTCAGCATCCTTTCTTCCATTAGCCCGGTCGGTTTAGCGCCGGGCGGACTTAATCGCAGTGACAGACCTTCATCAACACAGAATTTTAGACTCACAATTCAACGCTATCCCACATCTCCGCTGATTAGCTTAAGCCACCTCCACAACTCCTCAGTAGTTCAGCGGAATTTTATGAACTCTTGATAAAGAATGCAAGAACTTTGGGCACGTTCTACTCGTACAAGTTCTTCCCTGTGATTGATGAAAAAGCGATTTCGTAACCCTCTCAAGACGTTTCCCGTTTGAGTCTTTTGTAAGTCGATCGCACTCCAGTTTTTGCGAATCGCGAGTTTCCAAATTTTTCCTTAACCCGATCGCGCTTTTTACCCCCATTTGGGGGCTATTTTGCGCGTCGTCATTTCCGCCCAACTTTTGTCGATCGATATGAAAGTCAATAAATATAAGCTTCTAGCTGCAACGCTCTTGATTGGAAGCAGTCTCTCAGGTGTCCGAACTGTTCTTGCTCAAACTGCTGCGGGAACCACCATCAGTAACACTGCAACCGCAACCTACTCTGATGGAACTAACACTTACAACTCAACCTCTAATACTGTTACCGTTCAAGTTGCAGAAGTGCCAGGGATTCAGGTCACAGCACAACCTCCGAGCAATGCGACTCCGGATGCGAATGGCACGTTGGAGGTTGACTTTATCATCACTAACATTGGAAACGATCCGACTCAGTTCTTTATTCCAGGAACCGTTACCCTGTCGGATACTACCAATTTCTCAGTAGATGGTCCATTGCAGATCATTGAGGTGAATGGAACTACTGTACCTGCGGTGAATGTTCCAAGCATAGGTGGTGAAACGGGTACTTTGCTCGGTGCAAATGGTTCCATTCCTCCGAATCCTGGAACAGGCACAAATGGAACAGTCCGAGTTCGTGTTCGGATTCGGGTTAGTGGCTCTGCGTCTTCTGGCGCTACAACAACAGTTGCCCTTGGAAATACAGCGACTCCGAATGCTCAAAACGTCGATCGAGCTACTGACATCGATGCGAATGATGTCCGAACCGTTGATAACCCGGACGGAGCTACCAATGAAACTCCAGGTGTTCTGACACAAGAAAATGAAGCAATGGCAACGAGCACAGCGATTACTGTGAATGCTCGTTTGCAAGCCTTTGCCACGATTTTGAAGGCGGTTTCAGCCTACAGCAACAACAATACAACTGCGGTCTTAACCGATGACGAGCTAACCTACTCATTAGCTCTTACGGTCGAAAATCCTGATGTACCCGTCGCTGGAGTTGTTCCTTCAGATCTGCACCCCACTGCATTGAATTTGAATGGCAGCACTCAAAATCGAATCCTTGTCTCGGATGCTATTCCTACCAACACGGCTCTAAGCTCAACGACACCAACTGCACCTGATTCAAGCTGGCAAGTCGTTTACACCACCAGTCCTACTGCGGTTCCTGCTCATCAAGCCGCGTGGGTCATAACTCGTCCGACTTCTGGAACAATTACGCGGGTTGGTTTTGTTCGATCGACTTCTATTCCAAACGGAACGACGATCGACAACTTCTCATTCTCAGTTAATCCCACCTCTAGCTTTACTGGAGGACGGATTGCGAACATTGCTCAAGTGTTTGGTCAATCCCAACCTGGAACCTCTGTTCCTGGAACTTCAACGCAATTGGTGTACGACGAATCTGGAGATCAATCTCCGAACAACCAATTGAATGCGAACAATCCTGATCCAGCGACCGGAGGCGCACCCGATACCGGGCTTGGAATCGATGATGGGATTGCAGATCCGACGACAGACGGAATTGATCCAGGAACAGGAACAAATCCCACAGATAGCACCACGAACCAAGGTAGTACCACAGATACGGATGGTGGTGAGACTACGAATTATACGATCGCAACTACGCCGCTGAATGGTCCAAATGGTCGCCCGGATGCGGTCAATACGACGAACAATGATGATTTTACAAATCGATCGATTCAGTTGCCCGCAGATCTCAATCCTGCTACTCCATTAACGGATGCTCAAACGCCAGCAACCACTTTTACAAACACGGTTCAAAACACCAGTAGTAGCCCACAAACGATTTCGTTGCTGCCAGTTCCGCCAACCAATACCGCAGATTTGCCAACCGGAACGACAGTCACGATCGCCGCTGGAGGAGATGTCGCAGTCTACCGCTACAACGGAACTATATTTGACTTTGTTCCGACAGGTAGCACCAATACGAGCGAGAGCGATCCGGTGCAACTGGTGAATGTTCCAGCAAACGACAATGCTCCGGGTGGAACTGATCAAGTGAACTACACGGTCACGATCGATCTTCCTGATGGTGTTGCTCAGAATGATGATTTCCCAGTGTCAATTGTGGCATTTGTAGATCAAGGTACGCTTGGCGATCCAGCGAACGATCCAGGCAACATCACGATCAATCGACTCTATACCGGATACGTTGTTCTAGAAAAAGATGCGCGAATTCTGGATGGTGCAACTGAGGTCATTGGATTTACCACGGATCAGACAACGTTGAGCGGGGCTGCAAGACCTGGACGCACGATCGAATACCGAATCCGTTATCGGAACATTTCAACGGCTGCTCCTGCGAATTCTGGCAGTGTTGATCTTCCTGCTAACAATCTAGCAATCACTGAAGATGGTTTAGATGCTCCAAACAATTGGTTCACAACCACCAGAGATCCAGTGAGTGGAACGATTCCAGGTTCTGCAACAGATACCAACGGCGGAACAATCAGCGGCACTTCTAACAGTGGAGACATTCAAATCTATATCAACACACTGACGACGCTTCCACCTCAAACATCGGGAACATTCACTTTCCGTCGCCAAATCAGATAGTTAGCAAGGAGAAAACAATGAAACGGAATTTTGTCTGGGTTGGATTAGGAATTGCAGCTACGATCGCGATGTTTCCGATCGATGGAACTCCCGCTGCTGCTCGGTTGTTCGATCGTAGTTTGTCAATCGCTCAAGCTCTGAATCAACCAAAAGTTGAACTGCAATTGATCGCAAAGCAGAAAGTGATTCAAAAGGATACTCAAGGAAAAGAGCAAGTGTCTTGGAATGTTCTAACCAAAGACACGATGGTGCAGAAGGGAACAGTTTTACGGTTTCAGGTGGTCGCGAAAAATGCAGGCGATCGTCCGGCTCAAAAGTTAGTCGTCACGCAACCGATTCCGAAAGGAACTATCTATGCGGCAAATTCAGCGACTCAGAACGGGGCTGAACTGGCTTACAGCATTGATGGCGGTAAGACTTTTACAGCGAATCCGATGGCTCAGGTCACGTTGCCAGATGGCAGAATCGAGATGAAGCCTGCTCCCATTGAGGCATATAGCCATGTGCGGTGGACATTTGATAAAGCGATCGCGCCCAAAAATACATTGGAAGTCACTTACGACGTGAGCGTTCGATAGCTATCTAGAACTCCAATCTTTTCTAAAGGGTTGGAGTTCTTCTTCCTGAAAATCTTAGGCTTTCAAGATCGTGAACAGATTGACTTCAAACCAAGTGCATCCACTCTATTCGAGATTCAAAACTTGCACTGCTGCATTGCTGATTAGTGCTTTGTCTGCATCAATTTCACCTGCACAGGCACAAACAAAGACCGCATCCATTACAAATCGCGCAAAGTATACTTACACTGATCCATCTGGTCAAACATTTCGGAGTTCTACGAATCAACTCCAGCAAGGTCTGATTGATCCTTTGGGGCGCATTACAGGCTGTGCTGGTGAAGTGCTCTCTAGCTACTCAGGCTTTAGTGTGAGTGTGTATGAAGCAGATGCTTCTGGAGTTGAATTGGGTGCGCTTGTTCCCTTAACGCGAACTGAGCTTCCCGATGTTCCGAACAATGGGATTGCGGCTGGACTTGATCCGAATCGTCAGAATAGCAATCCGTTCTTCCTCACTGCGAATAGCGATGGGCGGTACAACTTCTTGCTTGATGATGCACGAGGACAATTAGCGATCGGGAAACGCTACATTCTAGTGATCAATCCGCCCCAAGGCTCGATCTACAGTCAGCGTCGAGTCCGATTAACAATTACTGCGCGATCGGGTCGGCAAGTTTCTTACAATGCAACTTCGCTCGATGGAAAAGCATTGAATACAACCACGGGTGTTAGCTCGATCGATGGACAGCTAACGATCCAAGATGCAGAACAAGTGGGACTGTCTTTAGCTGCGATCGATGTTGATGCCAGTATTTGTCAAACTCAAGCGATTCAGATTATCAAAACAGGCGATCGCGCCAATGCAGCACCCGGAGATACAGTCCTCTATCGATTATCAATTCGCAATTTAGCCAGCGCTCCTGTTAGCAATTTAACCATCACAGATTTATTACCACTGGGTTTCCGATTTCGAGAAAACAGTACTAAAGCAGAGTTCCAAAACACTCCAGTACCAGTGACGACGAGTGCGAATAGTTCAACCATTACTTTTACACTGCCGAACATTACACTGCCTGCAAACACTGGATCGCAAACTCCTGTTCTCAACATTGCTTATGCAGCAACATTAACACCCGATGCAATTCGTGGCACTGGACAGAATCGCGCTTTAGTCCAAGGAACGCGATCGGATAATCAAGACATTGTTCGAGATGGTCCTGCGCTTCATCGTCTCCGAGTTCGCAATGGTTTATTAACCGACTGTGGAACGATTATTGGTCGCATTTTTGAAGATAAAAACTTTGATGGTGAACAACAACCTGGAGAGCCAGGAATTCCGAATGCAGTTGTGTTTCTAGATGACGGGAATCGGATTACAACCGATCAAAATGGATTGTTCTCGGTTGCGAATGTGTTAGCAGGATATCGCACTGGAGTGTTGGATTTGAGCAGCATTCCAGGATATACGCTTGCCCCCAATCAGAAGTTTCATGAACGCAATAGTCAATCTCGCTTAGTTCGTCTTGCGCCCGGTGGTTTAGTGCGGATGAACTTTGCAGTTACTCCAGCGCTACGGGAGGCAGGCAAATGAAATTAAATCAATGTTCTATCTACGCTTTTTGCTTTATTTCGCTGTTCGCATTCCAAACTCCCCGATCGAGTGCGAATCCAGTTCCAGTCCAATCCCAAACGACGCTCAGATTCGTTTCTCCAACCGTTAACAGCGTTCTCGATCTGTCGTCTGCAACAATCGTATTAAGCTATCCCAAAGATGCAAAAGTAGAACTATTTGCGAATGGGGAAAAAGTCAGCGATCGCTTAATTGGTCGCACCGAAACCAGCAGCACAACGATTACCCAAACTTGGTACGGTGTCTCGCTGAAAGAAGGTCAAAACACTTTAACGGCTCAAACTACTGTAAACGGTGTAAAGGCTGAAAGTACTTCGATCACGGTGCAAGTTCGCGGAGAAGCCACAAAGTTAACTGTTCGCTCGGTTGAGTCGCGTATTCCAGCAGATGGTCGATCGATAGCTACGATCGAGGGTCAATTGTTCGATGCTCAGGGCAATCTGTCGAATCGAGAAACAACGGTTACTTTATCCACGACCGCAGGCGAATTTACAGGTACAGATGTCGATCGAGATCAGCCCGGATTTCAGGTCAAAGCACAACAAGGACGATTTACTGCAACACTGCGATCGGGACTTGATCCAAGAACCGTCACCATTCAAGCGCGAACCAGTAACTTAGAAGCCTTTTCGCAACTGAACTTTGAAACTGATCTCAGACCTCCGATCGCGACAGGTGTGATTGATTTTCGTTTGGGTAAACGGGGGACGGATTACTTCGATCGACTAAGAAACTTTAATCCAGTCGATCGAGACAATCCTTATCGCTTAGATGCCAAAGCTGCCGTATTTGCAACAGGTCGAATTGGAACTTGGTTGTTTACAGGTGCATTTAACAATAGCAGAACGTTGAATGAGACTTGTGATTCCACTGCAAGACTGTACAGAGATGTTCAGCCCTGTGATCAGAACTATCCGATTTATGGCGATAACTCTTCAACCACCGCAGTAACCCCTTCACGCGATAGTTTGTACTTGCGATTCGAGCGGACTTCTCCGGTTCCGGGTGCAGGCGTTGATTATGCAATGTGGGGAGACTATAGCACCGATGAATTTGCTCGTCGATCGCAGCAATTTACAGCAACTACTCGCCAACTCCACGGCTTCAAAGCGAACTATAACATCGGAAATCTTCAAGTCACGGGCATCTTTGCCGATAACTTAGAAGGATTTCAACGCGATACGATCGCACCCGATGGTACAAGCGGCTTCTATTTTGTCTCGCGGCGATTGTTGCTTGAGGGCAGTGAGAATGTTTTTCTCGAAACTGAGGAATTGAATCGACCGGGAACTGTGATCGATCGACAACAGTTAAATCGGGGTGCAGACTATGAAATTGACTACGATCGAGGTTCACTCTTGTTCCGTCAACCGATTCTAAGAACTGATGTCGGTCAAACTGGTGAAACCCTAGTGCGTCGAATTGTGGTCACGTACCAATATGAGCAACCCGGATCGAACAATAATCTCTATGCAGGACGGCTTCAGTACAATCTGGCGCGAGGACTCGATCGAGAAAGTTGGATCGGTTTAACTTATTTCAGAGAAAACCAGGGAGTACGCGATTTTGAGCTATTTGGAGCCGATGCACTTTTAACTTTTGGATCAACTCGATTGATTGCAGAATACGCAAATGCTGAAAGCTCATTAGATTTTGGTAACAGAGTTAGCGGTTCAGCTTATCGCGTCGAACTGGATAGTCAAATTGCTCAAGGAATTTTGGGACGACTTTACTATCGAAAAACTGATGCAGGCTTCAACAACAATGCCACCACCAGTTTTACACCTGGACAAACGCGCTATGGGGCACAAATTAGCGCTGCGGTGTTCCCCACAACCAACGTTCGAGTGCAATACGATCGAGAAGACAACAATGGGGTTGCACCTCGACCGCTCACTCTAATTGATGAACTGCTCACACCTCGTACTGCTCCGATTCCTGGATCGCGTGTAGATAACTCTCTCACCACAATTACAGCAGGCGTTGAACAACGAATCGGAACAACGAATCTGAGCTTAGATTGGCTACATCGCACTCGTGAAGATCGGCTAACTCCTTCAGTGTTCGATACCACCTCGGATCAACTGCGATCGCGCCTCACATTCCCACTCACGCAAACCCTAACTTTCCTAGCTCAGAACGAAACGACGCTCTCTTCTGAAGTCGATGAAGTTTATAACGATCGAACTTTACTCGGCTTGAACTGGAGAGCAATGCCCGGTGTCAATGTTCAACTCTCACAGCAGTTCTACCATCGAGGACAATTCGCGGGTGAATCGCTCACAAATCTAAGCGTAGTCAGCGAATACAAACTATTCCGTGACACGACTTTAACTGGACGATACACGCTATTAGGCGGCGCGAATGGGACGAATCTTCAAGCCGCGATCGGACTTAATCAAATCCTGACGCTCTCTCCAGGACTGCGCGTAAATCTTGCTTACGAACGTGTGTTTAGTACAATCTCTAGCCGCAGCGCGACCGGAACAATCTTTGCTCAACCCTTTGCAGTCGGACAAAGTGCTGCAAGTTTGGGCTTAGATAGTGGAGATAACTATAGCATCGGACTCGAATACTCGGATGAATCGAGCTTCCAAGCGAGTGCCCGATATGAACATCGAACCTCTTCTGCGGGTGCAAATACGGTCATCTCTGCGGGTGCTGCTGGCAAAATTAGTCCTGCACTCACCGCATTGGCTCAATACCAACAAGCAAACGCAGCAAATCAAACTCTTGAAGGCTTAGACGATACAAAAACCCTGAGAATCGGACTTGTCTATCGTGATCCAAATGACGATCGCTTTAATGCTCTCCTTCGCTACGAATATCGCAAAAATCCCGCTCTCATCCCCGATACCATTCTTTTCGGCAGTGGAACAGGCACAAACGAGCATCTTTTTGCACTCGAAGCTATCTATGCTCCAAACTGGCGCTGGGAATTTTACGGGAAATTTGCCCTGAGAGATAGCACCTCTTATCTTGCGAGTGACTTAGCAGGAAGCAGTACTGTTCTACTCGCTCAAGGACGTGCAGTTTATCGAGTAGGATACCGCTGGGATCTCGCTGCTGAAGGACGCTGGATCGGACAATCTACGAACTTTAATGAACTTGGTTGGGCACTAGAAGCAGGATACTATCTCACACCGAATCTTCGACTTTCAGCGGGTTATAGCTTCGGACGAGCAAACGATCGAGATTTTACGGGTTCGCGATCGACCGGAGGACTGTATTTTGGCGTAACCGTGAAAGTCAATGAACTCTTCAACGGCTTCGGATTGCAAAAGGTGAGATCGAAGCCGCCATCGACTCCATAACCCCATCTGAATCGTTTTTTCGCATCTTATTTTCAGTCGTTGATCTTCCCTTATCTAACAATGCCTAGAGTCGCACACCGCCAATCCAAATCTCGCTTGATTGACCACATCTGGCAGCGCATTCTGAAACGCGTTTTACTAATCGGGTTGGTCTGTCTTTTTCCAATCTACACCCTGCTTTTACCGTTCGACAAACACGCCTCTCAGGTGCTTGCGGCTCCAACCGCGCCTTGTGCCACTCCCGGTAAAGACGGTCCTGGCGGCGCAATGGCTGGCATTGTCAATACCTATTACCCGCCGCCTTCTGCAACTGCTTCAGTTAGCAGTGGTGCAACTTCTTTACAAGTCGGTTCTCCCTCTGGAGCATCAACCCCAATTAGTGTAGGCGATCTATTGCTGATTATTCAGATGCAAGACGCGGCGATCAATTCTACGAATACCGCTGCATATGGAGATGGAGTTGGAGGAGATGTATTAGCTTATCCCACGGTTCCGTCCAGCACAGCAGCAAGTGGGGTCGTCTCTACAACTGCTGGACAGTATGAATATGTTACGGTTACGAGCGTGAGTGGAAGCACGATCGGGATTGCAGGAACTGGTACAGGAGGCGGATTGCTCAATAGCTATATCAACTCAGCTGCTACTAGCACAAAGGGACAAAGCACTTACCAAATTGTGCGTGTTCCGCAATACTCCAGTGCGACCTTGGGAAATGCGACCGCGCTCGCATGGAATGGTTCAGTCGGTGGAATTCTTGCTTATGATGTCGCGGGCAATCTTAATCTCGCTGGAACAGTGGATGTCAGCGGTCAAGGATTTCGCGGCGGCGGTGCTCGAAGACTTGGTGGCGCGTCAGGCTATTCCAATACTGACTACCGTACTCCCGCGACTGCGACTGCTAATGGTTCAAAAGGTGAAGGAATTGCTGGAACTCCCCGGTATATTGCTCAATTCACAGGCACAGGCGCTCCCACCATATTGGATACAGGCGCAGAAGGCTACCCCAATGGCAGTTATGGACGCGGTGCACCCGGTACAGCGGGTGGCGGCAGTACCGACGGGAATCCTGGCAGCAACGACCAAAACTCCGGTGGCGGTGGCGGGGCTAACGGTGGAAATGGAGGTATTGGAGGACGGGCATGGAGTTCACAAGTGCCCTCTGGTGGATTCGGCGGCAAAGCATTTTCAGCAGCGACCGATCGATTAGTTTTAGGCGGTGGCGGTGGGGCTGGAACCACGAATGATGGTTCTTTCTACACTGGAACAGCGCAAATCGGTGGAAATGGTTCCTATAGCAGTGGTGCACCTGGTGGCGGAATGGTAATGGTTCGTACGAATACGGTTAGCGGAACAGGCACAATCTTAGCTCAAGGATCGACACCCCGCGATGTTGGGCAAGACGGCGGCGGCGGTGGCGGGGCTGGCGGAACTGTCTTTGTGTCTACGCGACCCAGTTCAGGGAATAGTCTTGCAGGATTAACCGTTAATGTTCAAGGAGGCAATGGCGGTTGGGCGAGGTTTAGCTCAGCGCATGGACCTGGTGGCGGCGGTGGCGGCGGTGTCGTCATCAATTCATTACCAGGGGTGAGCATTGGCAGTTTAGCTGGTGGTGTGGGTGGACGCACTGGCGCAACTGGAAATTTGGGAAATTTTGATGCGGCAGCAGGAACAGGATTAGTCCAGCCACTAACCGCAGGTATTGTTCCAGGGATTAAGTCGGGTGCAGAATGTACGGCAGATTTAATTGTTGAGAAAAGTACCAGCACAAGGACAATCGTTTCTCCATCAACTGGCGGCAAAACGGCAACCTATACCATTACGGTTTCAAATGCTGCAAATCGAGCGGCAGCGACACAAGTGACCGTTAGCGATCCGGGTCTTCCGTCAGGATTTACTTATGCTTCAACCAGCTCGATCGCGCTTACGGGTGGAGCCGTTCAAACCTCGGTTAGTAATCCAACTGTCGGCAGTACTTCACCGAGTTGGGGAGTCTTTACGATTCCGGGTGGTGGTCAAGTGCAGATTACCTTTATCACTGCGATCGCAACTACGGTCACAGCCGGAACCTATCAAAACCCGGCGATTGCGCAGTACCTCGATCCAGTTCGCACCACGACAAATGGCACAACAACTGCAACTTACGATATCAACAGACCGGATGAAGATGTGATGATCACGATCGGTAGTCCGAAGCTTTTGCTAGTTAAGCGGATTACTCGCATTAATTCGACTGATATCACGACGGTTGTAGATGATCCAAATACAACTGATGACAATGATCCAAATTGGGTCAATAGTACATTTCTTCGAGGCGCGATCGATGGCGGAACAATTAAGCCCGGAGACGAATTAGAGTACACAATCTATTATCTATCCGCGGGTGACACCACCGCAAATAATGTATGGTTGTGCGATCGTGTTCCCGATAACACTACGTTTAGTTCTACAGCATTCAATGGATTTCCCACTCAAGCAGCGGGTGGATTGCCAAGCGGCGACCGGGGAATGCAATGGCTGTACAACGGTCAAACTGAGTCCTTAACTAATGTTGGAGATGGCGATGTTGCACAATACTTTCCAGCAGGAAACAACCCAATAAGTCCATTTCCCAGTGTGAACTGTGGGGGCACAAACACCAACGGAGCAATTGTTGTGAATTTAGGCAACCTTTCTCATACGACTGCACCTGGAATCCCAGCTAATTCCTATGGCTTTGTGCGATTCCGGGGTCGGGTGAGATAGCCCAAGGGGTTGGGTGATTCTAAGTCCACATCACTGAACCCCAGGTTGCCCAAACGAAAACTCCGACCGCAACGATCGCTAAAACCACTTCGATCAAGTTGCCGATCAATGCACCAAATCCGATTCCCAAGCTAACTTTTCCAGCCGTCTTTAAACGTTCAGAAGTGGGGAGAGTGCGCTGATACAGATACTCTCCCACAAAGCCGCCGAGCAATCCGCCTAAGAGAATTCCAGCGATCGGTCCTCCGATCGGTAAAGCAGGCAACAATCCAAAAAATCCCACTGCCATGCCCTTAAACATTCCATACTGCGCCCATTTGCTGGCTCCGACTTGTTTCGCGCCCCAGTATGATCCCAACCATTCCACCACGGCACTGAGGATCAACGCCACAAAGATCAAGCCCAACGGCACGATCGGAATTGCGAACTTCGTCACAACACACCAAACTAGGATTGCTGCCAAAATCAAACTCGGTCCTGGAACTCCCGGTAAAACTGCTCCAGCGACTCCAACCAGCATGACTGCAATTAAAATCCAATATAAAATCATCAAATTCATCGTTTATCTCCGCAAAACGGCTTGAGTGAATCGATCGCGTCCATCTTCTAAATCGGCTGGAATACCTTGCGGATAGATCTTTTGAATTCCAGCTTTCAAAGCTTGTAATCGATTCCCCGGATCAGGATGAGAGCTAAGAAATTCGGGTTTTCGACCGCCGCTTGCTTTTGACAGAATTTGCATCACTTCCAAAATTCCGCGTGGGTTGTATCCCGCTTCAGTCATGAATCTTAGTCCAAAGCGATCGCTTTCCGACTCATCCTCTCGACCGTATCGCAAATCGACCATTTGATTCACCGCTTGCGCGATCGCAGCCGCTCCCTGTCCGCCATCTTGTCCGCCACTCGCTGCCACGCCTATGGCATTGACCAAAGAAGCTCCCAATTGTTGTTTGGCTAAGTGTTCGGCTCCGTGCCGTCCTACGACGTGTCCGACTTCGTGACCAAACACTCCTGCCAATTGAGCTTCAGAGTTCATTTGTCCAAGGAGTGCAGCCGTAATAAAGATTTGACCCCCTGGAAGTGCAAATGCGTTCACCGTTTGAGCATCACGCAACAAGTGAAACTCATAGGTATACGGAGATTTTGAGGCTTCTGATCGCTGAACGATCCGCTGTCCCACTTGATTCACGTAAGCTTGCAGGGCTTCATCTGGATAGAGTCCACCATGTCGGGCTGCCATTTGCTGACGACTTTGCAATCCCAGGACAATCTCTTGTCGCGGAGTCAGTTGGACTCGCTGGCTTTCTCCAGTAACCGGATTCACGCTGGTGTTGCCGTAATAGCTAAACAGTCCACCAATGACAAAGAACAATCCTAAAATTAATCGAATTAATATGCTCACAGTCTGGATATCAAAATACGATCGACTGTATTTTCAAATGCTCTGAGAAGATAAATCAATCATTCTCAGGGTACAGTTCATGAGGTGTTGCATGAACACTTAATCTACCAATAGTTGGATAAGACGATGAATGAGCTTTTAGATCGATCAACTCGCAGATGGGCAATGAGTTGTCACTTGGCAGGACTGATGTCGATCGTGGTCTGTTCAGTTGCACCCATTCCATTTTTGGGAGCATTGTTTCCTTATATTGTTTGGCGCATGGGACGCGATCGACATCCCTTTATCGATCTTGCAGGTCGATCGGCATTTAACTTTCAGATGTCAATGTCGGCTTATCTATTAGCGGGTGTAATCTTCTGGATATTTCTAGCGTTTACAACGTGTATGGTGGGATTTGCGGGTGCAAATACTAATCCGAATTTATTTGGCACAGTGTTTGAGTGGTTGTTTTATCTTGGTGCTGCTGCGATCGTGTTATTTGCTGTGTTTATGATTGTAGTGATAATTTTTGCGACCGTGAAAGCGAGTCGGGGACAGTCTTACTGTTATCCTTTTAGTATGCAGTATCTACAATAGATAGATTGAAGGCAGTTTAAAAATGGCTCTTTCTCCAGCATTCGTATTTTCAGCCTATCGGGTTTGCCCCTTTCTTGCCTCAATCTTTATCCCAAACTGAGAGGGTGTTTGAAAAGTATAAAAAGCGGCTTTGCTTCGTCGCGAGTTCGCCCGGAAATAAATCTCCGGGCTAATGGAGGAAACCCCGCTGAAGCGGGCTGGGAGCGTAATTCGGAGTTCTTAGCCCAGTTTAGTGGGCTTCCCACGATTAGCCCGGAGATTTATTTCCGGGCGGGTGAATGCGATCAACGATTACTTCTCAAACACCCTCTGAGGTTTCTCTAGATCGATGATTGTTACCCTGTTAACTGATTTCGGATTGAGCGATGTCTATGTCGGTGTGATGAAGGGCGCGATCGCTCAAATCAATCCCCAAATTCAAACGATCGATTTAACGCACGAGATCCTACCCCAAGATATTGCTGCTGCTCGGTTCCATTTGATGAATGCTTACCCTTATTTTCCAGACGGAACCGTTCATATTGCGGTGGTTGATCCAGGGGTCGGAAGTGAACGTCGATCGATTGCTGTTCAACTCAAATCAGGGTATGTCGTTGCGCCGGATAACGGTTTAATCAGCGGTACATTGAAAGATGCGATCGCGGCTGTGGAATTAAACAATCCGAACTATTGGCGATGTCAAACTCCGAGTGTCACTTTCCACGGACGTGATATTTTTGCGCCTGTTGGAGCGCATCTTGCCAGTGGCGTTCCATTACAAGAATTGGGGACTGAGATTGATTTAAGCTCGATCGTGCGCTTGCCGATTCCTGATGTGATTGAAACAGCAACAGAATTGCGCGGCGTGATTCAAGCGATCGACCATTTCGGCAATTTAATCACAAATATTTCAGGAGAAGAAGTTCGCGATCGAGCTTGGAGCATTCGCATCAATCAAACTCTTTATTTGGGTAAGAAAACTTATGCAGATGCTCGAATCGGTGAAATCGTTGGATTAGTCGGGAGTCACGGTTGGATCGAACTCGCAATGAATCGTGGTAACGCCCAAAGTTTTCTAAAATTGAAAGTTGGAGATGCGATCGTCGTTATTTAGGAGATTTATCGAAAACAAATTACCCGCTGTCTTCGGCTTCGCTCAGTCAGCTAGAGATCGCGCCCTGAGCGAAGCCGAAGGGCAGTCTTTCAAGCGGTAAGCTCTTTCGTAGAAATCTCCTTAGTTCCGATCGACCTAACCAAAGGTTCAAACACAGCAATCAACTCCTCACGGCTCACGACCAAAGTAGGAAACGATCGAGTACTGTAATCTTTTCCAACTTCTAGCGGAAAAATCGGCTCAGATTGCAACGGATACCAAACGGCTCCCGCAGCTTGTCCGATCGCCCAAACTGCCGCAATATCCCAAATCTTCGGAGTCGCTTCAACGCCGCCCATTGTTGATCCGGCTGCAACCGTCAATAAGTTATAAGTTGCGACTCCTAACATCCGAATCTTTGCTGGAAAAGGATTTTTCAACACCGAAGTACTCCGGGCACAGAGATTGAAAAAGTGATTGCGCGTTAGTGCTTCTTGACTCGAATGAATCGGTTTATCGTTTAGAAAAGCTCCAGTCGGCAAATCTAGCCCTGATTTACCCTGCCAAAATCCGTGAAACGATTGATTCAAGGGTGGAAGATGCACATAGCCAAACACCGGAGTGCCTTGATAGAGAAGCGCGATCGAAATGCCCCACAGCGGCAATCCACGAGCAAAATTCGTCGTACCATCGAGCGGATCAATAATCCAGCACCAATCACGATCGGGAAACACGTGCTCAACTTCTTCACTCAAAACACCATGATCGGGGAAAGTTTTGGCGATCGCGTTCCGAATCTGTTCATCCGCCCATCGATCGGATTGTGTAACCAAGCTTCCATCCGCTTTTTCCGCCGCTTGCACCTGTCCAAAATCTTTCAGCAGTTGTGTCCCAACTTCATGCGTAATCCGTTCGGAAAAGGCTTTGATTTCCAGAAAATCCATCAATCTAATTCACCCTGCAAAATAGTTGAAATCGCTGCTTTTGTATTTTTCCGAAAGGCTTTGACATCGACGCGACTGAGCAATCCAACTGCAATCAACATTCCGATCGCTTGCAGTCCAAATACAACCGAATACGCTAACGTCAAATTCGAGAAAATACTTTTGCCGACATCTAAAGCACCACCTCCGAAAATCGTTGCCAACGCTCTCGCCAATGCTTGCGCTAATCCCCATGCACCGATAAAGGTTCCAGCCGTTTCAACAGCAGTCAGATCGAGCATTAAACTAATTGCGCCTGTCGTCGTGATCCCAGAAGCTAATCCGAATAGAAACAGTCCACTTTGTAGAAGTTTGGGATTCGCGGTAAAACCTGTGAGAATGATCAAGATCATACAAACAGAAACGAGAACGCAACCGAGTTTCGCAGTTCTCGTTTTACCAAGACGAGGCACGATCGCGAATCCTGCACTACTAATTCCGATCAGCGTTCCCATGCCCCAAAACGCATTCAATCGAGTGGTTTCTGAAACCGACATTTGGAACACTTGACCACCATAAGATTCCATCACCGCATCTTGCATAAATAAACTAATCGTCATGAACAGCAAAAAGGTGAAAAATAATCCGGTTTGCGGTGAAGCGGTCAAGACTCGAACGGCGCGGCTTAACGTGATTTG
Organism: Leptolyngbya sp. AN10; assembly: GCF_050565645.1. Classification (NCBI taxonomy): domain Bacteria; kingdom Bacillati; phylum Cyanobacteriota; class Cyanophyceae; order Leptolyngbyales; family Leptolyngbyaceae; genus Leptolyngbya; species Leptolyngbya sp. AN10. Next base: position 27,838 of record NZ_JBNXVP010000027.1, on the reverse strand, counting down.
ATCTTCTCGATCGCTAACTGTCGTTCTCGCACTAAACCGCGAATATTTCTTCTCAATCCCAAACGTTGCCAAGATTGCCAATCCACAAACAATACTCGGAATAATAATAAATACTCGATCGACTGCCGGACGCAACGCTTCTAAATTCGCGGCTCCTTCTGCTGGCAACAATCGCGAGGTAAGAATCGCACCAATCACAATTCCCACCATCAGCATCGACCAGACAATTCCCACGAGCTTCGATCGCTCTTCTTCTTCCGATACATCAACCAACAACGCTGCAAACGGAGTCGATCCAGCACTCAGCGTCAATCCATACAGCGCAAACACCAAGCCCAGAATTCCAATCCAAATTTGCGTTGGAGTTCCCCATCCGACCGCCTGCAAACTCGCTCCAACTTGCCACATCACTTGAACTGCGAGAAATGCTGTCAGCGAGAACAAGACCGACGCGATCCAAACATAGCTGGTTCGGTGATAGCCGATGATCGGTTTCGCATCCGACATTTGCCCAAACCACAATCGTGCAGGAGCCATGAATTGATGAACCGCGATCGCTCCTGCTGCGATCGTTGCTGGAATTGCTAATTCTTTGATCATCACTCGGTTTAAGACACCAAGCGTTAATACCGACATCATGCCTAACCCCATCTGATAAAGACCGAGTTGGAACATGGTTACGAGCTTAATTCTGGGGGGTTGCGTGATCATGTTAGGGATTTTTAAAGTGTGAACTTGAATGCAATAAAAAGCGATCGTACATCACTGCACGATCGCTTTGCATTAGAGGCAATTCAACTTAGGGAGCCAGAGCGTTTCCACGAATCAAGCTACCAAGGGTCTTAGCCGTAATCTTCAATTGCACCAGCGGATTTGCAGGCACAACGGTCTTGTAGAGATAGCTATCGAACGTGAGCTTTTGCACATCGATATCAGAACACATCTCGACAAAGGCTTCGCGAGTTGCATCTGTGCGGTAAAACACGGTTTGCAGAATGTCCAGCACTTTGTAGGTTAGACCATACTTTCTATCCCAACGCTTGAGATAGACTTTTAAATCTGCTTCAGTCGGAATGCGGCGACCGTTTTCGGAAAATTCCACGATCGTTTCTGCACACATCCGAGCCGATTTCGCTGCAAAGTAGATTCCTTCACCGGAAGATTTTGTCACGGTTCCCGCAGCATCACCAACGAGGGCAACTCGTCCTACCACGCGGCGAGGTCTGGGATGCTCAGGAATCGGATGCGCTTCAACGCGGATGATCTTACCGCCTCTGAGCTTCTTCGCGGCTCTGGCACGAATGCCCGCCTGTAGCTTTTTGATGTCCGCTTTGTTCGGAGACATTGTTCCGGTTCCAACCGCAACGTGGTTGTATTTCGGGAACACCCAAGCGTAGAAGTCGGTTGAGACATCATCGCCTACGTACATCTCAGCGAGATCTTCGTAGTACGCCATTTTGTCATCCGGCAGCATGATCCGCTCTTGGAACGCGATCGCATAATTATAGTCCCCCGCATCGATCGCTTTTGCAACCCGCGAGTTTGCTCCATCTGCGCCGACAACCAAATCAACTTCGAGCGTTGCAGCTTTGCCCTCTACACTACCGTCGGAGTGATCCGCATAGTGCAGGGTGTATGAGCCTTTCTCGCTGGTCGGTAATTCGAGCTTGTGCATCGTGCCGTTAATCAGCTTTGCACCGAGAGCAACCGCACGATCGCGCAGGAAGCCGTCTAAGACTTCGCGGCGACACATTCCGATATATTCGTCATCTTTTAAGGTGCTGCCGATGCTCACTTCGACATTCGAGGGGGAAATCATTTTCATCTTTCGCACTTTGCGATCGATGATGTTTTCGGGCAAGTCAAATTCAGCCACCATACAGAGGGGAATCGCCCCGCCACAGGGTTTCACGTTGTCTAACTTGCGTTCAATAAGATAGGTTTCAATACCCGCTTTTGCTAATGTCTCTGCTGCGGATGAACCAGCAGGACCGCCACCTACAACTGCAACCCGGAGTGTCAAAGGTTTTCTCCCAATTTCTTAAAAGCTACGAAAGTCATCGTATCATGCGTCTTTTGCCCTTTTGTTACAGACTACGGCAACTTGAAACAGAGCTTAACAATTTAGTCTCTATTGTGGAAATAAATCAGCGATCGACGTTACTGGTATAGGAGAATTAAGAAAATCTCGTTGATCACGAATCACGATCGCGTCTAGCCCTTGATTGATCGCACAAGCGATTTGCACTGCGTCCTCAAAATCGCTCACGTTTGTTAACCCAAACGCTTGCTCTAAAGTGGCTCGATCGACAAGACAGATTTCCATTACGATTAACGTTTCTGAAACGGCTTGTCGTGCTTGTGCAACGCTCCGGGTTTGTCGCTTGGAGATATAGAAGATATTCGTTAACGTTGTTGCTGTGACATACCCCATAATCTGTCCAGTGGAGATCGTTGGAAACAAGCGTCTTGCATCTTGCAAAAATGGCTCCCGCCTTAGAGGGTGTTTGAAAAGTAATCGTTCATCGCATTCACCCGCCCGGAAATGAATCTCCGGGCTAATCAGGGAAGCCCACTAAACTGGGCTAAGAACTCCGAATGATTCTCCCAGTCCGCTTCAGCGGGGTTTCTTCCATTAGCCCGGAGATTCATTTCCGGGCGGACTGGCAACGCAGCAAAGCCGCTTTTTATACTTTTCAAACACCCTCTTAGTAGGAAATCTAAAACAATATTCGTATCAATCAAGATTCTCAGTGAACTACCTACACCAACCGCTACGCAGTATGGTGTAGGCTTCCCAATTCATCAGCAATTGCCTCTGCGGTCGTGGACTTGCGCCCATACCGCTTTGGTCTTACATTGCCTCCAAGGGCAGTAGCGCTGGTTCCCAACGCCAAAATCCGCAAGCCTTCATCTCGGATGTTCAATGCCGCATTCACATCTCTATCGTGATGCTTCTGGCAGTGAGGGCAGAGAAAAGAACGGACGGAGAGATCCATCTTTGGCATCGGTAGCAGTGTTGTATTGCACAGATGCGACGATGGGAAGAACCGACCGATTTCAAGGTAGATCTTTCCTTCCTGCTCTGCTTTGTACTTCAGCAGGGTTTGAAACATTCCCCAACCTGCGTCAGAGATTGACTTAGCTAGGTTGTGATTCTTCACCATGTTTTTGACTGCTAGATCTTCTACGACAATCACTTGGTTCTCGTTCACTATCTTGCGGGATAGCTTGTGTAGAAAATCTTCTCTTACTCTGGAAATCTTGCTATGTACTCTTGCCAGTGCAAGCTTGGCTTTACGCCGCTTGTGGGTCGTTTTGTCCTTCTTGCGAGAAAGCTTTCTTTGCTTGCGTTTCAAGTTGCGTTCGTGCTTCTTAAGATGTTTCGGGTTGTTGAATTTGGAGCCGTCAGACGTGACCGCAAAATCAATCAATCCCAAATCAATCCCGACCGCTTTGCCCTGACTGATTGACTCAGGCTTTTCAACGCCATCATCGAGCAGCAATGAGGCAAAGTACCGACCATCCGACATTCTCGATACGGTGACAGTTTTTAGTTTCCCAACACAGTCCCGATGGATTTTCGCCTTCACAGTCCCCAGCTTACCGGGGAATTTGATCGCGATATCACTCAGAATCTTGACGCTTGCTGGATACTGAATTGATTGTCTACCCTGCCGATTTTTGAACGAGGGATAGCCTGTCCGACCATCAAAGAAGTTGCCAAACGCTGCACCCAAATTCAAGACAGATTGCTGTAAGCATTGGGAATAGCATTCAGAAAGCCACTCATACTCTTTCTTCCAAACGGGAAGCAGCTTCTTCATCTCCATTGCTGAAACGCCACGTCCTGTCTCTTTATATGTTTGAGACAGGATGGCAAGCGACTGATTCCAAACCCATCTGCAACAACCGAACGCCTGAGCAAGATGAACTTGCTGGGCATCAGTGGGATAAATTCGGACTTTGACCGCCTTCAGCATAGATATTAGAGTGAACTGGTAAGCACTCTAACACAGTTTAAGTACCTGTGTTCGCTTCGTTTGTCAGAGAGTGGCGTTTCTTCACCGTCCCCAAGCCCTAATGAAGCTACGCTTCACATCGGTTAAGCGCTCAGTGCTGGAGGAGGGTTTCCCTCTGTAGGCAACTGAGTAAGAAGGGAACAGTTCATCAACGCCCTGGCTTTCATCCCACACCAACTAAGAGTATGGTGTGGGGATTCCCGCCGAACTAGCTAAGAATATTTCTCTAGCCGCCGCTCTTCTAACATCGCCTCTACTTCTTCGTCGGTCGGAGCGGGTTGATCTGTCGCTAATAATCCTTCCATTCTTTGAATCGCTGCCGCACGTTCTGAGTTAGACACAGGCGAAGTTCGTAGAGGTTCAATAATTGCGCTGGCTAATGCAAGTCGATCCTGCGGAGGAAGCTTAAAAATTTGCTCTTTTAATTCTTGCGACAACATGACTTTTGGAAAATGACTATCCTTAATTCTATGGCTATTTCAAGAGTGAGCCTAAATGCGATCGCAAGAAGCAGCGGACTTAGGAGATTTATCGAAAACAAATTACCCGCTGTCTTCGGCTTCGCTCAGTCAGCTAGAGATCGCGCCCTGAGCGAAGCCGAAGGGCAGTCTTTCAAGCGGTAAGCTCTTTCGTAGAAATCTCCTTAATCCTGTGTCGGAGTCGCCCTATGAACGACCTAGTTTTTCAGCCTGCTCATCGATTGGCTCAAATGATTCGCGATCGTCAAATTAGCGCGATCGAACTCCTCGATGCTCATCTCGCTCAAATCGAGAAGCACAATTCCAAACTGAACGCGATTTGTACATTAGATGAGGAAAGCGCTCGAATTCGAGCCAAACAAGCCGATGAAGCGCTCTTTCGTGGCGAAAACTGGGGAGCTTTACATGGTGTTCCTGTTACGATTAAGGACATTTTTGAAACGGCTGGACTTCGCACAACGGCTGGCTATATTCCGCTGAAAGATTACGTACCTCAACAAGATGCAACGGCAGTGAAACGATTGCGTGATGCTGGAGCAGTCATCCTTGGAAAAACGAATATGGCGGAACTGGCAGGCGACTTTCAGAGTACAAATTCGATCTTTCCGCGTGTGAATAATCCTTGGAATGTGGAGTATACGGCGGGTGGAAGTTCGGGCGGAAGTGTAGCAGCGATCGCAGCAGGTTTATCACCCTTAGAGATTGGCAATGATTTCGGGGGATCTGTCCGGCAACCGTCCCATTTTTGCGGCGTGTATGGATTGAAGGCGACCGATCGACGAATTTCGACCAGAGGTATGATTCCTGAAGTTCCGGGTATGCCTTACTGTTTGCGGCAAATGATGACCGTGGGTTGTTTTGCTCGATCGCTTGAAGATATTCGCCTCTGTTTCTCACTGATTGCTGGAGCCGATTCAGATCGCCCTGATGTGCCCCCTGTTCCGCTAGATGCGCCTTCTGGTAAAGCTTTAAGAGATCTCAAGATTGCTTGGCTCGATGAATTGCAAGAGGTTCCGGTTGATTCTGAAATTCAAGCGGCAATGCACACAGTTGCTCAAAGATTATCTGAAACGGGAATGAGGCTCGATCGATGGATTCCTGACTGTTTCGATCTTGGAACGATCTGGACGCTTTACGGACGAATGGCAGCTTACGTCAATAACTATGCTCAACCAAAAGATCGTTACAACATTCGTCGCAGCTTAACTTTACTGTTTCGGACTGCAACTCAAGGAGATAAAGAACTGCGAGACATTGGAAACTTTGCGCGGTTTTTGCCCGAACTGTTAAAACCCAGCTTGAAAGGATATTTCGCGACATTGACAGAGCGCGATCGCTTTACTGCCGAATTAGATCAAGCTCTAGAACCTTGGGATGCGTGGATCATGCCTGTTGCAGCAACTCCCGCATTTACGCATCGTCCAGCTTGGAGCGAGATCGAGGTCAATGGAAAATCTTATCCTCACAGTATTGCAAATGGAGCTTATACGATTCCGTTTAATTTGAGTGGTCATCCTGCGATCGTCATTCTCATCGGACAAACTCAGAACGGTTTACCCATTGGCTTACAAATCGTGGGCAAGCGTTGGCAGGAAATGGAATTAATTGCGATCGCTCAAGAACTCGATTCTGTTGTTGGCGCATTCCAATCCCCGAAAGGCTATTGAAATTTCTGCTGTGTTGCTAACGTATTCCGCTCCCAAAAAACGCCCTTCGACCAGCCTTGGATTCGTCGATCGCTTTCCGCCAATTCCAATCGTCGCTCAGTTAATAAGCAATACTCTTCATTCAGATCGATTCCTAAATAACGTCGATCGAGCTTTTTCGCCACAACTGAAGTCGTTCCACTCCCGACAAAGGGATCGAGAACAAAATCACCCGGATTCGAGCTTGCCAAAATCAGTTTTGCGATCAGTTTCTCGCTCTTTTGAGTCGGATGCTCGGTATTTTCGGGCATCGACCAGAACGGAATCGTGATATCCGTCCAAAAATTTGACGGATGCGTATCGCGGAAATTGCCTTGATCGGTCGCTTCCCAATCTTTCGGAGATTTGTCGATCGTGCGATACGGAGCCAGCACTCGTCGGCGCAATTTCACCGCATCCAAATTAAACGTGTACTCATTAGAAACGCTGCAAAACCAAATGTCCTCGCTGGAGTTTTTCCAGTTGGCTTTGGCTCCTCGTCCTTTCTCGCGCTCCCAGGTGATGCGATTGCGAACAGTGAAATGATTGGACGCGACTGAGAAAATCGAAGCAGAAGAGAGCCAATCACCGCAGATATAGATAGAGGCAGTGGGCTTGAGAAGGGGCTTAAGAGTTGCGATCGCACTTTCTAACCAAGCCGAATATGCCTCAACCGAGCGGCGTTCAAACTTCAGACCATTGAAATTCTTCGATAAGTTGTACGGCGGATCGAGAATCAGCAAATCGACAAATCTATCGGGAAGCAGAGTAGCGATCGATAAACTATCGGCTTGAATGGTTCCGACTGGCGAATGCGGAATGACTTCGTTTATAGAAATTAACTTCGGTTTCAAGCGTTGTCGATCGAGTTCCGTCAATTCCAAAGTACGATTTCGAGCAGCTTTAACTTTCTTCACAAATTCCATGAAAGATCTTCCTAGTTCTGCTTAAACTTCGTACTTCTGCGGTTGCTTTTTGTCATAGTTTGCGACGGACTGTCTGAAATTGTGAACAAATCGTGAAAATATTATTAGTTTTTAGAGAATTTTCGGAGAACACAACGAAAATTAACCAGTAAGGTGATACATGAGCAGATTCTTAAGGGAATTGTTTATTCCAGGGAATCTCTTCTCCACTCAGATTTGCACAGACAGTTTCTCATTAGTTGAAGGATTGACTTGTCACCATGTCCAAAATCAAAAGAATCCGCCATCTCGCTTACGTACAATTACAGAATCGAATTTGCCTGCCTATGAAGTTGCGGTGAAACCACCGTATAAACACTGGAGTTGTTCCGCCAAATCAATTAAGATGTTGTGAAGGAGGTCAACCGTTCGATGCTTTATCTTCATAGGTTGCTGAATATGAGTACGTTCTTTCGGATGGCACTGACGGCAACTCTGGCTTTAAGTGCGTCATTCTCGTTGGTCGGATCAGAGAGTGTTCGGGCAGAAGTCCGCCAATTGGCTGATGCGCTCATCGCTCCGCAAGTCAAAGACCCGCAAGTTCTCGCTTTTCGTGATGAATCCACGGTTGAACAGCGCTCTAGCACGTTTGACCCCGAACCCAATGATCCGCCCAGACGCACCGGAGGTTCCGGAACCCGTTAGTTTCAAGTTTTCAAGCTTTGTAAGTATCCGTAGTTCAGAAAAGCTGGGCTACGGATTCTTTTATGCGATTCTGAGAGTAGAGGCAGTTTGCTAAAACCTATGAGTCAGCCGTATTCAGATATTGATATTGCAGCGTTTATCGATCACTCTTTACTAGCCCCGATCGCGACTCCCATTCAAGTCGAACAATGGTGCGACGAAGCCGATCGATATCGATTCGCCTCAGTTTGCGTTCTCCCCGTTCACGTCAAACAAGCAGTGAGTTTACTCCACAACAAACAGCCGAAAGTCACGACGGTGATTGGATTTCCGTTGGGAGCGAATACGTCGATCGTCAAACGGTACGAAGCTGAAGAAGCGGTCGAAAATGGCGCAGTCGAACTTGATATTGTGATTAACTTGGGTTGGGCTAAATCCGGTAATCTAGACGCGCTACACCGCGAAATTGCAGAAATTCGCGAATCAACTGGATGCCCCATCAAAGCGATTTTAGAAATGGCGTTGCTGACCGAAGAAGAAAAGCGGATTGCCGCCCAAGTCTGTATGGATGCGGGTGCGGCTTTCCTCAAAACCAGTACAGGCTGGAATGGGGGCGCAACCGTGGCAGATGTCCGTCTTTTGAAAGAGATTTCACGCGATCGAGTCGGAATTAAGGCTTCTGGGGGAATCCGTACCGCTGAACAAGCCCTAGATTTAATCGTGGCAGGAGCGACCCGACTTGGAACCTCTAGAGGTGTCGAGTTACTGCGTCAGCGCGATACCCTGGAAAAGACCCCCTCCAACGAATCTTCATGAGCCGGACTTATAAAGCGATCGGGATTAATCTCAAAGCGATGCCACTGGGAGAGGCAGATCGAATCGTCACCATTTTGACGAAAGAATTTGGATTGCTGAGAGCTGTGGCAATGGGGGCGAGAAAACAAAATTCTAAACTCGGTGGGCGGAGCGGTCTGTTTGTCGTGAACGAATTACTCATGGCAAAAGGTCGATCGCTCGACAAAATCACACAAGCCGAAACGCTCGAATCTTATCCGGGTCTGGCGCGAAATTTGAAGAAATTAACCGCCGGGCAGTATTTAGCCGAACTTGCTCTTCAGCAGGCTCTTAGCGAACAGCCCCAAGAAGAACTGTTCTATCTATTAAATGAGCATTTGGCGCGAATCGAGCAGTGTGAGGATGCCGAAGTGCTGCCTCGATTGATTCACGCCATCTATCAACTTTTGGTCGTTGCTGGAATTGCGCCTCAAGTGCATCAATGTAGTGTCACTGGATCAGTGATTGAGCCGGATTTTGATAACCCAGATGTGCAAGCAGGATTTAGTAGTGCGATCGGGGGAGTGATTAAACTTGAAGAACTCGATCGACTACTAGAAGAACAAGCTCCTGCTTACCGAGTCCAGTCACCTGTGGGAGAATATCGAGTAGCGGATGTTCGTACTGTCCGCAAATCTCGCCCTGCTTTAAACGTGCCACTTCACGCCCCCGAACTGGCAGCCCTTCAGCATCTCCCCCAAGCTGAACCCCCTACGCCTGACCAGCACCCGATCTCGGTCTGGCTCACCCTCGAAAAGTTGCTTCGTCAGTACGCGCAGTATCACTTCGATCACTCGATCCGATCTGCTGCGCTGATTGAAAGCTGTTTTGCACCCGATTCGATGCTGTAAACCATGATGCGACCTTCCCCTGCCGATTACGTCCTGATGTCCACCCCGATCGACCACGATTTCACGTCACGCACTGAGCCATTTCGGTCTCAGCCACCCAGTCGCTCGATTCCGTCACCGTCTCCCATGCTGAAAGAAAATTTATTCCCCGAATCGAATGGGAGCGATGTGCCCGAAAATGGTTCAGGAAAATTTGTGTCAGAGGATAAGCCCGTCGCACCTCCCCCTCCTGAAGAGCCAGAAGGATTTATTCCGGTTTTGAAAAATCGGAACTTTCTCACGCTCTGGTCAGGTCAAGTTTTTTCCCAACTCTCGGATAAGGTTTATCTGGTGTTGATGATTGCGCTGATTGCAAGTCGATTTCAGTCGGAAGGACAGACGATCAGCGGTTGGGTTTCTTCGATCATGATCGCGTTTACGATTCCAGCAATTTTGTTTGGATCGATCGCAGGAGTGTATGTCGATCGATGGTCGAAAAAAGGCGTTCTCGTCTCGACGAATCTACTCCGAGGAGCGCTCGTTTTCATTCTGCCAATTCTGCTTTGGCTGACAAAAGGATGGACAACTTTTGGCGGCTTGCCTGTAGGATTTTGTCTGCTTTTGGTGGTAACTTTCCTTGTTTCGACTTTGACGCAATTCTTTGCACCCGCAGAACAATCGATCATGCCGCTCGTCGTTGAAAAACGGCATCTTCTTCCCGCGAATTCCCTGTACACGACGACTGCAATGGCATCGGTGATCATTGGATTTGCGGTGGGTGAACCTTTATTAGCATTGGCGGATACGATCGCGGGTTGGTTTGGGGGCGGAACCGATTTTGGCAAAGAATTACTGGTCGGTGGCGGATATGTGATTGCTGGAATTCTTCTGCTCTTGATGAAGACAGGCGAAAAGACTCAGGACATCGCACCTGAAGACCAACCGCACGTTTGGGAAGATATTAAAGACGGATTGCGCTTTCTTAAAAAACACGCTCACGTTAGAGGCGCACTGATTCAACTGGTGATTTTGTTCTCGATTTTCGCGGCACTGGCAGTTTTGGCGGTACGACTCGCGGAAGTCATGCCTCAGATCAAATCCTCGCAGTTTGGATTCCTTTTGGCAGCGGGCGGCGTTGGCATGGCAGCAGGCGCGACACTCCTTGGAACATTCGGACAGCGATTTGCTCATGCACGATTAGGCACGATCGGCTCTGTAGGAATGTCAGCGTGTTTAGTCGGAATCGGATTTTTCTATTCGCATCTCTGGATTACGTTAGGATTACTCGCATCTTTGGGGGCGTTTGCGGCATTGATTGGCATTCCGATGCAGACCACAATCCAGCAAGAAACTCCAGAAGATATGCGGGGGAAAGTGTTCGGACTGCAAAATAATGCGGTGAACATTGCATTATCCTTGCCGTTAGTGTTAGCAGGAGTTTCTGAGACGCTATTTGGGTTGAGAATCGTCTTTTTGGCACTTGCCGCCATGACGATCGCAGGGGGATCATTAACCTGGTATATTGCTCATACCCAAGATGACAACCAGGAAGAGAACGCTTAAGCGCTGAAAATCTGTCGCTTCTCAGGTCTTGAGCTTCCCTGCACCCCTCGTCACTATTACTAAACCGAAATGCACATCGCTTGGCTTGGCAAAAAAACGCCGTTCTGCGGCAACGTTACCTACAGTCGAGAAGTTACGAACGCTCTGCTAGATCGTGATCATCAAGTCAGCTTCTTCCACTTTGCCCAGGAAGAAGCAATTCCCGATAATTTTCCTGATCTCAGAGAAATCCAAATTCCGTTCTTATATAAATCGCAGATCTATACAATTCCGACCTTAAAATCTGCCAAAGTTCTAGAGCAAGCTCTTAAAAATCTCACTCCAAAACCTGATATTGTTCATGCCTCGCTAACTCTATCGCCGCTCGATTTCATGTTGCCGGAAATCTGTCAGGCGTTGAATTTACCGTTGGTTGCGACCTTTCACCCCGCTTTCGATCGTAAACTTCGCAACATCACGTCAGGCACTCAACACCTGATGTATCAACTGTATGCACCCTCCTTGGCGAAGTACGATCGAGTAATCATTTTCTCCAGAATTCAACGCGATTTATTAATTAAATTAGGGGTTCCAGCCGAAAAAATCGCGGTGATTCCAAACGGAGTTGATAATCAAAAATACTCGCCCGGAGCTTCTTCTTTCAAAGCTCAATTAGGCGCAAAACGACTCTTTCTCTATCAAGGTCGAATCGCTCCTGAAAAGAACGTTGAATCGCTGCTCAAGGCTTGGAAACAGGCAAATATGGGCGATGATTGCAAGCTCGTAATCGTCGGAAATCATGGCACCTTAGCAGCTTCGTTGATTCCGTTTTATGGAGAAGAGCATGGAATCAAATGGCTCGGATTTTTGGCGGATGAGCGCGATCGGGTCAACATTCTCCGCAGCACTGATGTTTTCATCCTGCCATCTTTAGTCGAAGGATTGTCCCTTTCGTTACTTGAAGCAATGGCGTGTGGTGTTGCTTGTGTTGCGACCGATGCGGGGGCAGATGGTGAAGTGCTGGAAGATGAGGCAGGAATTGTTCTCGAAACTCAGCGAGTGACTTCGCAGCTTAGAGCCTTGTTGCCGCAGCTTAGAGATCATGCGGGTTGGACGAGAATGCTCGGACAGAAAGCGAAACAGCGAGTCGAGGAGCGTTATACCTTGAGCAACAACATCTCACAGGTGGAAGCACTGTATGAAGAATTGCTTGAGCAGCATCGACATCGGCGGCGTATCCCGGTTCGGATTCCTTCAATTTGGCGATCGACTTCTTTCGATCTGCCACATGGACGCTATCCGATTTCATCGATCGAGCTTCCAGGCGATTTGTAGACAAGATGCCCGCCGAGTACAATTTTAAGAGCAAGGGGTAACTGCGATCGGGGCACATTTACCTTTTGCATCGCAGGTTTGCGCGATGTACTGATTGTTCCGAAGCTGCAAAGAAAATGCTTGTGGCTGAACCGGATTACTGGACGAATTGCTATCGGTTACAACCACTAAAACATTATCTCCATTCTCGATCATGAGCATCTGTTTGCTCAATTCGCCTTGGGCTTGTTCTAACGCGCTTTGCCGACTGCTGCGAATGCTCTCTAGCTGCTGTACTCGAAATTCCTGAGCGCGTTGGCGAATGCTATTCGGATTGTTGCGAATCTGTTGTAGCTCTCGCTGTGCTCGTTGTGCCTGTTGCAACTGCTCTCCGCGTAACTGCCCCGATCGAATGGCAGCATTGATCTGCTGAAGCTGGTCGTCCAATTGTTTTCGCTGTTTTGGATCTTGCAGCATGGTCATGATTTGCTGTTGACGCTGCTCAATTTCTCGTGCAAGCGTTTGCTCTGCCTGCTTTGTTTGGGCTTCAATTTGTTGCTGGCTCTGCTTAAATCGCTGTACGGCTTCCGTTTTCATCTGAGATAATACAACCGTTTGCGGGTCGGAACTGGTGAGCAGTGCTTGAAGCGATCGCGCTCGTTGTTTTGCAGTTTCTAATGATGTTCCGGTCAAATTTCCGCGATCGATTTGCTGGTTTAGTTGTGCGAGTTCCTGTTCGGTTGCTTGTCGCTGTTGCAGTCGATTTAGCCAGAAAAAGAGTTGTCGTCGAATCCAGCCATCGGTATCGACATCGCTGATTCTGATGGTTTGTTGTCTCAGGTCAGGTTGCCCGGTTGAAGGAGTGAGCGTGGTTGAAAGCGTTCCGCGATCGCGATTGAGATTGAGTTGACTCTGATGCCCCACATTGTTCAGCGTGTAGGTTAATCTCCAGCATGCAGCAGCAGGTGAAGTTGCATCAACATTTTGCTGAGTCGGTTCTGAGCGCTGTGTTGGTGAAGATTCAGTGGCGAAAGTGTGTGGATTGAATCCGACGATCGCAATCAAGCTACAGAGACCCAACGCAGAACGAAGAGAAAGCAGTGAGAATCGACTCATGAGCTTGAAAGAATCAATAAACTTTCTCGAATTATATTCCCTATTTGCGTTCATTTAGAAAGAGGTGATACTACAAGTAATCACGATGTTGGATTCTCTTTCGACGCTTAACTTAAATCTTGCATCAGTCTCAATAAGCCATTTTCAAGGCTCTCGCTCATCGCATTCGCCCGCCCCGGAATGGATTTGGGGCGAGATAGCACAGAGGACGAAACGCCCACTCCTTGCTGAGGTTGGTGCAAGATTTAAGTTAACCTAATTTTGCCTATTAGAACTCAGGTCATTAGCCGTATTGAATGATCTTCTAATTCGTCTGAGATTGAATCATCCAGCTTGACGCTCAAATGATATCTGTAGTACGCTGTATTACAGCAACACTTAAACCCTGGAGGTCGCCTTCTCATTCACTTTCCCTTAGTTCTAATTGCTCCGATATCAAGCAAAAGATTTGATATCACGGACTGTTTTTGAAAATTGGGAGAGTCGCAATGGAAACGATCTATAAGTATCCCCGAACGCTGCACATTCAAGGTTCGAGAGTGCAACCGGGAGACGAAGATTTAAATAGCATTCCGTTTACGCAGATTGCAAATCGTTTTGTCATTGTTGAAGAGAAAGTCGATGGAGCGAATGCAGCAATTAGTTTTACCGCAGATGGACAATTGCGCTTACAAAGTCGGGGACATTACCTGACTGGAGGCGCACGTGAACGGCACTTTAATTTGTTCAAACAATGGGCTGCCGTTCATGCGGATGCTTTTTGGCATGTATTGAGCGATCGATATATTCTCTATGGCGAATGGATGTACGCAAAACATACCGTTTTTTACGATGCTTTGCCTCATTATTTCCTAGAATATGATGTCCTCGATTTAGCTCAGGAACAGTTCCTTAGTACAGTTCAACGCCAACACTTGTTGACCGGATTGCCGCTGGTTTCTGTGCCGATTCTATTTGCGGGAGAACTACGATCGTATAAACAACTGGTCGGATTGCTTGAACAATCGCACTTTATCCGAACTGGACATCTCGATCGCTTACAACAAGTGTGTGAGCAACAAGAACTATCCGTGGATCTCACTCTTCAGCAAACCAATCAGAGTGCATTGATGGAAGGCTTGTACATTAAAGTTGAATCGCTTGATTGGACGATCGAACGATATAAGTATGTGCGAGCGGACTTTCTGACGACTATTTTGCAATCGGAAAGCCATTGGCTGAGTCGTCCGATTGTTCCGAATCAATTACGGGCAGATGTTGATCTGTTTGCGCTATGAACACAAATTGGATTTTTCCAGGCTGTCCAGAGGTGAATCAATTGATCGATTGGACGACTTTACTCGATCGATTTGATTGGCTGCGATTGCTGGCGAATTGCAGTCAAAATCCGCTCTATCATGCAGAGGGAGATGTTCTAACTCATACAAAACTCGTGTGTGAAGCTTTGATTTCTCTTTCTGGATGGCAGCAACTTTCTCGCGTTGAACAATCGATTTTATTTGCAGCAGCATTGTTACATGATGTGGCAAAACCGCAAGCAACACAGATTATTGACGGTCAATTGACCAGTAAAGGTCATGTGCGACAAGGAGTGAAACTTGCTCGGCGGATTCTACGAGATCTCGAAGCTCCATTTGCAATTCGAGAATCGATTGTCTCGATCGTACAACTCGGTAGCTTACCGCTCTGGTTTTGGGATAAACCGAATCCACAACGTGCCGTAATTGCTGCTAGTTATATCAGCCGATGTGATTGGTTGGCATTGATGGCAGAAGCGGACGTGCGGGGGCGAATTTGCGCGGATCAGAATCGATTGTTTGATGCGATCGCATTCTTTCGCGAGTTCTGCCAAGAAAATGAATGCTGGCAAGTTCCTCGATCGTTTGCTTCGGATCACAGTCGATTCTTGTATTTCCGCAAGGAAGACCGTGATCCGAGCTATGCTGCATTTGATGATACTTGCTGCGAAGTGATTCTAATGTCGGGCTTACCAGGGGTTGGGAAAGATCACTGGATCGAGCATCATGCAAAAGACTATGAAGTGATTTCGCTCGATCGACTAAGAGAGGAACTGAATGTTTCTCCTGAAGGGGAGCAGAGCGTCGTCATTCAAGCCGCGAGACAAGCAGCAAAAGAGAAACTGCGATCGCAGACTTCTTTCGTTTGGAATGCAACAAACATTTCTCAGCAGTTGCGCTCTGGATTGATTGATCTCTTTGCATCGTATCGTGCTCGGACTCGGATCGTTTATCTTGAAGCCCCTTGGCAAACGATCCTTCAGCAAAACGCTCAACGATTGAAGCCAGTGCCAGAGGTTGTGATCGATCAACTGTTTGATCGCTTAGAAGTTCCAACACAGATCGAAGCTCACAAGGTTACTATTCGTGCTGGGATGTAGGCTCTGAATCGTTAGGGTACGCGGAAATTTTGTAATACATCGTGCTACATCCTGATTCTAATGTCCAATCGGTTGTGCATTTCCTTTAGAAAGTTGATCCGCTTGACGAGTTGTTTCGGGCAGACGGTAGTTTGGTGAACATTGCAAAACGAGGTCGATCGCACTTTTCAAACAAATCCGATGCCCGATCGAGACATACACAGGTTTAACATTCGCTTGAGTCCGAACCGCTGCGCCAAGGATTTCACCCGCATCGTAAATCGGTTCCCAAGCTCCTCGATCGTCTCCTACAGGCGCATGAGTTCCTAGATACGGCGTTTTCGCGACTCCGATCGCAGGTAGACCGCTGACGACTCCCAGATGGCAAGCAAACCCACAGCGACGAGGATGAATGTATCCATTGCCATCACAAATCAGTAAATCTGGCTGCGTTTTCAATGTTGCCAGGGCTTCCATGACGATCGGCACTTCTCGAAATCCGAGTAAGCCTGGAATATAAGGAAACGGGATTGGACGACGAACAATCACGGATTCTTCAACGGTTAGATCTGGGAATCGGAGAACCGCGATCGCAGCACAAGCGATTCGATCGTCCTCTTCAAATCCCACATCGACCCCTGCAACCGTCTGCACTGCGCCAAAATCATCCGTTTGAATCACGAGCTTGCGTAATTCTTGCTGAAGCGAAATTGCGTCTTCGGGAGTTGTCGGAGTGAGGGGTTGTGTCATGGAAAACTTAGATCTGCCTAAAGAAATAAAAGAACGTGATTTCTTAATGATCTTTTAATAACTGTTGTTTCGGGTTGTAAGATAAAAGTGCATACCGAGTCGAATTCAGTATGGTAAGAGAACCTAACTCACCAATTGCACTTATGAATCCAAGTCTTCTTCGTCAAGTCTGGGCAGTCGTGGAAGCGACTCAAGCCGCTTCGTTACTGAATCTCGATGACACTCATCTCGTTCAGGCTCTTCTGGGGCAGTTTCACCCCTCTCCGCCACTCAACTCGGAAGAAACCACACAAATCGCAAGCTATCTCTATTCCAGACTAACGCTGATTCGGGATTTGGCATCCGATCGCCTAGCCGTTCCGGTCTAAATATCCCTCGATCAATAAATCCGAGTCGATCGCTCTCCAAGTCACTCGCGTTAACTCGATCGCATCGGTCATTTTCTCAAATCCTAAATCCCCGATCGAGGTTGGAGCCGAAATCCCGCCAATAATCTTCGGAGCCACAAACGCCCAAACTTTTTGAATACAATCATCCGCGATCGCTTGTGCTGCTAATGTTCCGCCACACTCCCACAGCACCGTATTCAATCCGCGATCGTACAAAACTGACATGACTCTAGCAGGCGTTAACGCTTCTAAATTCACCACTTCCACGCCCTGCTGAGTGAGATGATTTTGCATTGGTTCATCTGAATTCATGCCAGTAAACACGATCGTCGGAGCGATCTCGGTATTCCAAAGATTTGCATTCAAGGGCAAATCAAGCGATCGACTCATAATCACCCGCAGCGGTTGGTGCTTAGAAAGTCCGTGTGTGGTTAAATGCGGATTATCTTGTCGAACCGTATTGCCCCCAATCACGATCGCATCACACGCGGTTCTGAGTTGATGCACTTGGTGTCGAGAAGCTTCTCCAGTGATCCAGCTACTATGTCCAGTCGTTGTTGCGATCTTGCCATCGATCGTCATCGCGTATTTCAGAATTCCAAATGGGCGACGGTGTAAAATTCGATGTACAAAGGCTTCATTCAGAATTTGGCAATCTGTCTCCTCAACGCCAACGGTAACTTCGATTCCCGCATTTCTGAGCGTTGCGACCCCGCCTCCTGCAACCTTTGGATTTGGGTCAACCATTCCCACCACAACGCGGCTTAATCCCGATTCAACGATCGCTTTCGAGCAAGGCGGCGTTCGACCGTAATGATTACAAGGCTCTAAATTTACATATAAAGTTGCACCGTGAGATCGCGTTCCCGCTTGTCTTAGCGCAAACACTTCCGCATGAGGTTCTCCCGCTTTCGGATGAAACCCTTCCCCGATAATGTCGCCTTCTGACACAATCACGCAGCCAACCATTGGATTAGGAGCCGTCCGCCCGATCGCGGATTTTGCCAACTCCAGACAGCGCTGCATCATCGCTCGATCGAACTCGGTCGTCATCTAATACAAGCTGCTCGAAGTCGAATAATGGCTCAAAATCTCTTGCCCCCAGCGCACGAGCCGTTCTGATCCTTCGATCATCAAGAGATACTGACCGCGATCGAGATGATGCCGATAAATACTGGCAGTCGTTCCTTCCCCAAATAAGCCAAATAATGCTCCCAGTACCGCTCCTAAGAAACCGCCCATAATCGATAAAGCAGGAATTAACAGCGGATTTCGGAATTCTGCGAGGGTCAGCCAACCTGCATGACCCGCAACCAGCAGAATCGCACCTGCGATCGCGCCTAATGTTCCAAGCGTGAGACAGAGGAATCGAGCTTTTCGGACAGCAAGCTGCATCGGTTTCATGAGACCGACACTTTCGGGATGACTGTAACCAGTCCCGACGATCGCGAGATGTTCAGGGGAAATGCCGTGATAGTGGAGCAGACGATAAGCTTGAAACACAGAGGCTTCGTCAGGGAAGACCATGACGGCAAGAAAAGATTGACGACGCATCAAGCCATTTTTGCGAAGGAACCGTGTAACTGACACTGGATTAATTTGGGGAGTAGCGGTTATTCCCTGAATTCTAAACCTTTCTCCCTGATTTACCTACCGACTGTAGGAGGAATTTAATGATATTTTCCGTGAAGTTCATAACGACTTCTTAATGATCTTGATCAAATTCTAAAACGCTACATTCGTTCTATTACCGTTTGGATAGTGGTTGGCTCAACTTGATCCGTTACAATCGCCGTTCCAATCTGACGTGGCAGAACGAATCGAACTTTTCCGTCTTTGACTTTTTTATCCGCTTGCAAGGCTGGAAGAATTTGAGCACGATCGCATTCGGTCGGAATCTGAGTCGGTAAGCCTGCTTTTTCGATCAATTCTTTTTGTCGATCGCATTCTCCTTGATCCCAAAGCCCCATTTCTACAGCAATCAGTCCCGCTGCCATCATTCCGATCGCGACTCCTTCTCCGTGATTCACGACTCGATAATTTGTCAGACTCTCGATCGCATGTCCGATCGTATGTCCATAGTTCAGAATTTCTCGTAAGCCTGATTCTTTCTCGTCTTTGCTCACGACATGGGCTTTCGCTTGTGCCGATCGCACTAACATCTCATTCACCAATTGATCGCCTACTGCTCGAATTTGATCGAGTCGTTTCGCTTGTTCGAGCTTTTCAAATAATTCTGCATCCCAGATAATTCCGTACTTGATCACTTCTGCGATCGCGGCTCGAAATTCCCTTGAAGGCAATGTTTTCAGAACTTGCGGATCAATTAAAACTAGTCGTGGCTGATGAAATGCACCAATGAGATTTTTCCCATTTGGATGATTGACTCCGGTTTTTCCACCGATCGCTGCATCTACCATCGAAAGTAACGTCGTTGGAATTTGAACCACAGAAATTCCTCTGAGCCAAGTTGCCGCTGCAAATCCAGTCATATCTCCGATCACGCCACCACCCAGAGCGACCATGACCGACGATCGTTCTAACCGATTCTCCAATGCTGCATCATAGATTTTTTGCAGGGTTGCAGGCGTTTTGTATCGTTCACCCGCAGGCAAAATGCACGAACTCACGGTAAATCCAGCTTGCGTTAGAGAATCGATTACCGTCTGTCCATAGTGCTTAAAAATTGCGGGATTGGAGACCACGATCGCTTTTTTGCCCAATTTAGGAAGCGCTTGCATTCGATCTCCAATTTCAGCGATCGACGAAATCACAATCTCATACGAATTCTGCGGCAGCGAAACGGGAATAACAGACGGCATGAATGGGTCTCAAAAACGGCGTAGAAGTTGATTCTATCAACCGACCTCCATTTTTCTGTATAGTTTTGTTAGGAAGTTAGGAGACAAAATTTATGTCCTCAGTTGTAGCTTATTTCTTGATCATGGGTGGCGCGATCGCGTTTGCGTATGCCTTGTTCTTTACGTTCCGCGCCATCAAATTGATCTAGGTTCGATTGTTCAGAGGCTCGATCGTTCCATGATGATCTAAGGCACGATCGAGCTTCCTTTTTCAGATAGTAAAGTTATGGTTTCCCCACTAGGCGAAACGAATTGAGAAATACATTAAGGCTGGTCGATAGTCCACGCTCCTGATTGTCTTTTGTAGTCGTCACACTGACAAAATAAGCCCGCCGATTCACTAAGTAAACGCGCCATCGCGCCACCATCTCATCGGGCAACTTAAAGTTCATTTCCCGACCCGGAAAGCTTCCCAGTTGAATCGTGCGAAAAGAGATTAATTCCGCTTTATCCTTCGCGGCTCCTCGACGCACCCCGTCATAGACCTCATTCTGGAGTCTCTTATCGTTTCCTGGAGCGACAGGCAAATCAAGATAACTCACCGAATAGCGCACTCGTTCGTCATCTCGAATCAGTTCAAACAGCGTTAAGTTTCCCTCTTTGCGCTCTTTTGGAGTTCCGGGCATGACGATCGAGAATCGACCCCGCTGCGAGGTAAATCGCTTCCAGAGACTTTCTTGAGCCGTAACGCTGTTTAATTGCACCACAGGCGATCCAAGCAAAATCGCCAATCCTAACACCACTTGCCAACCGCGCATTTACAACACACCCTTTGAGCTTGGAATTTCATGTGCCCGACGCGGATCAATTTCGACTGCCATCCGCATCGATCGAGCAAATGCCTTAAACGTCGCTTCAATAATGTGATGCGAATTGATTCCGTCTAACTGGCGAATGTGCAGCGTCATCTGAGCATGATTGATGATTGCAACAAAAAATTCGCGAACCAGTTGCGTATCATACGTTCCCACACGCTGAGTTGGAATCTCTAAGCCGTAGCTGAGATGCGGACGACCAGAAAAATCGAGTGCCACTTGAATCAGTGCTTCATCTAACGGCGCAACAAAGTGACCGAAGCGAACAATCCCTTTACGATCGCCTAATGCTTTCGCGATCGCCATTCCGAGCGTGATTCCAACATCTTCATTCGTGTGATGGTCATCGATCTCTAAATCGCCCGTCGCTTGCACATCGAGATCAATCAAGCCATGTGATGAAATCTGATGCAGCATGTGATCGAGAAATGGAATTCCGGTTTTGGCATTGCATTGTCCAGTTCCATCAAGATTCACAGTCACTTGCACATCTGTTTCACCTGTTTTGCGTGAAACCGAGGCAATTCGAGCCACCGAAAACACCGGGGAAATTTGAGGTCGATCGCTAGTCTGCATGAGATTGATCATAAGAAAGGCAGACTCTATTATGTCAATTTTTTGCTTACGTCACAGAGTGAAATCGATCGACGTTACACTTTCAGGAAGTCCGACCAGATTGAGCGATATGGATACCAAAGCGGCTGTTGCATTTAAAGCTGGAGAACCTTTAAGAATCGAAACGGTTCAACTCGAACCCCCTAAAGCGGGAGAAGTCTTAGTCGAAATCAAAGCGACCGGAGTTTGCCATACCGATGCGTACACGCTCTCAGGTGCAGATCCAGAAGGCTTATTTCCAGCAATTCTCGGTCATGAAGGAGCAGGAATTGTCGTGGAAGTGGGCGAAGGAGTTAAAAGCGTAAAACCTGGGGATCATGTGATTCCGCTCTACACTCCAGAGTGTCGCAACTGTGAATATTGTCTCAGCGGCAAAACGAATCTCTGTCAGGCAATTCGATCGACACAAGGAAAAGGCGTGATGCCCGATGGAACGAGTCGGTTTTCGATCTCTGGCGAACCAATTTTGCACTACATGGGAACTTCGACGTTTTCTAATTACACAGTGCTGCCCGAAATTGCTGTCGCTAAAATTCGCGAAGATGCACCTTTTGAGAAAGTTTGCCTGATTGGATGCGGTGTTACAACTGGAATCGGAGCCGTGATCAATACTGCCAAAGTTGAACCCGGTGCGAATGTGGTTGTCTTTGGATTAGGTGGAATTGGCTTAAACGTGATTCAAGCCGCTCGAATGGTCGGAGCCAATATGATCGTTGGGGTTGATCTCAATCCGAGTAAGCGCGAACTAGCTGAAAAATTGGGAATGACGCACTTTGTGAATCCGAGTGAAGTGGAAGGCGATTTAGTGCCGTATCTTGTGGATTTGACTAAAGGGGGAGCCGATTACAGCTTTGAGTGTATTGGCAATGTGAAAGTAATGCGACAAGCCTTGGAATGTTGCCATAAAGGTTGGGGTGAAAGCATTGTGATCGGGGTCGCAGGTGCAGGGCAAGAAATTAGTACTAGACCCTTTCAGCTTGTCACTGGACGAGTTTGGAGAGGAAGCGCATTCGGAGGGGCAAAGGGAAGAACCGATGTGCCGAAGATTGTGGATTGGTATATGAACGGCAAGATCAACATCGATGATCTGGTGTCTAGAATTTTACCGATCGACGAAATCAACGAAGCATTCGATCTAATGCACCGAGGTGAAGTCATTCGATCGGTGGTGACGTTCTAATGGAATTAATCAGTAAAACCAAATGTTTCGGAGGCTCGATCGAGGTTTATTCCCATCAATCCACCTCGTGCAATGCTCTGATGAAGTTCTCGATTTATCTACCACCGCAAGCCAGCGATCGCTCTCTACCTGTGTTGTACTTTCTCGCGGGTCTAACTTGCACCGAAGAGAATTTCATGGTGAAAGCTGGAGCGCAACAGTTCGCAGCAAAACATGGATTGATTCTAGTTGCTCCCGATACCAGTCCAAGAAACACTGGAATTCCAGGCGAGGACGAGGATTGGGACTTTGGAACAGGTGCAGGATTCTATGTGGATGCAACCCAAGATCCTTGGAGCAAACACTATCGAATGTATAGCTATATTGTCGATGAGCTACCTAGTTTGATTGCAGAAAACTTTCCGGTAAACGATCGACAAGGCATCTTTGGACATTCGATGGGCGGACATGGTGCATTAATTTGTGCTTTGAAGAATCCCGATCGATATCAATCCGTATCTGCGTTTGCTCCAATTTGTGCCCCGATGCAATGTGCTTGGGGAGAGAAAGCGTTCTCGAACTATCTAGGACAAGATCGATCAGTTTGGCGATCGTATGATGCAACTGAGCTAGTTCAGATGAGTCAATTTCCTCGATCGATTCTCATTGATCAAGGAACAAGTGATAAGTTTCTAGCCGATCAACTCTTGCCCGAAGTGTTCCAAAAAGCCTGTGAATCGGTTGGACAACCTTTAACCCTAAGATTTCAAGAAGGCTACGATCATAGCTATTATTTCATTGCTTCATTTCTTGAAGAACACGTCCAGTTTCACGCGGAGATTCTGACTCAATCCATGCCAT
Organism: Leptolyngbya sp. AN10; assembly: GCF_050565645.1. Lineage (NCBI taxonomy): Bacteria > Bacillati > Cyanobacteriota > Cyanophyceae > Leptolyngbyales > Leptolyngbyaceae > Leptolyngbya > Leptolyngbya sp. AN10. The sequence goes on along the minus strand of NZ_JBNXVP010000027.1, from coordinate 4,600 downwards.
GATTCTCGATCGCATGAGCAACATCACGATCGCTGATCCCATCGTTAAAACTGCCGCTAAAAGTCCAGCTAAGTTTGTTCCATATCCAAGCGCAAGATTCGTGATCGAGCTAACCATTGCAAAGACAAAGCTAAGGATTGCAAAAAACGGAGCTTGTTGTAAGTTCAATGCTGCGATCGGTAAAAGAATCGTTGCATACCACGGTTGATACCATGCGGTCGCAAACGCAAATAACACGAATGTAACCCAGCCGATTTTCACCATCAATTGACTTTCTAAGATGCCGCGATTTCGGTAGATTCGGTACAGTGTCAAGCCATAGAACGCAGCAAATAACAGCAAAGTAAACCGATTAAATAAAGTCCAAATCAAGGCTTGAGTCGAACCGGGTACAATCCATTGTTTGGCACTGTGTAAGGTTCCTTGAGTCCGTACCAAAATGCCTCTAACCAATGCGTGCCATGATCCAGCAGTCAGTCCATCGACTCCTGGATTGAATACACTTATCCAAGTTGCGATCGTAGGAAACACCGTGAGAGACAGAACTAAAACTGCGATCGCACAAATGAGAGTGAATTTAACGATCGTTTTCCAGCGTCTTTCGCGGATCAGAAACACTCCAAGCAGTGGAATCCAAATAATTGGCAATGTTTTGGTCAGAAATCCAACTCCAGCGGCGATCAGACCGAGAAGATAGCGCCGAGTTTTGAAAAGTTGGTCGATCGCGATTAAGACCGTACACAAAATCACATCAAGGTGCGCTTCGATCACATGCTCGAAGAGAACAATAGGACTTAGTAAATATGCCAATGTTACCTTGTGTCGATAACTCGTTGCTTTTAGTGCTCTCCAAATCAGATAGCCATTCAGAATATGAAAAAAGACACAGATGAGTTTGAAAATATAAACACCGAGATAAACATTCGTCTCAACGAACTTCGCAGGAATGGCGAAAATGAACAGTGAAACCACTCCATAAGTCGAAGTTTGAGTCCAATCTAAAAACGTACTCATCACGGACTCAAAATCGACCGCATTCGTAAGGTAGGGATTGACGCGGTACAAGCTCATCAAGCCGTACTGAAAATACAAGTGAATATCACTCGTCAGCGGATGAGCAATCCAAGCGGGTATCAAAAACAAACTCGCGGGCTTCAACAGTTCGAGATAGCGAGATGCGCTCTTATCAGGACGGTATCGAATTAGCCAAAACAAATACAAGCCACAGAGGGCGATAAACTCTAACGTGATGAAACGTCTACGAATGAGCGGCAACAAACTTTCAACCGATAGAATTCCACGAACATGCAGTTGGGTGAGCGTCAGTTGCGTTGCCAGCACGATCGACAAAATCAGCGCAGCAAGGTAGATATTTTTCTGCTTTGGCATTGTATTTCCTGCTCAACTTCAGATATACAAAACCGAATCTATAAAGTTGCGCCTCATACTGAAGTTAGATTTCTACAACTGAAGTTTCATGATCATTAGACTTAAAAGCACGATCGCTCTTTGAACGATCAGAATTCAAAGAGCGAAGTTCTATAGCAATCCGTTTTGAGTTGTAAGATTCGGGAACGCCCCCAAACCCCCAATTCTGGGGGCTAAGACTCCGGTTCCCCCAAACTTGGGGGCTAGGGGGCACGATCAATCTTGATTTCACGACTGATTTAGGATTGCTATATTATTATTTGATCTAACTGATATTACGCTTTTTTCCAGCGTTGAGCCGCGATCGCAATTCGCTCTCCATACAGTTCCGAAGTCTTTTGATCGCTGGGATCGTTCTCAGCAGGTGCGCCACTCATATCAGGAGTGGATTGTCCCATCACGCCCATATAAGCCCCCAAACGATTCACCGTTCCATTATTCGCCTCTGAATTTCCAACCCAAATCATGCTGTGCTGAGAAGCATTGATCGCGAGATACAGGAGTGTCCCCTGCTTATCACCGCTCGGACTTCCAGAATGAGTAAATCCGCCTGCGATCTTATCTTTCCACCCTTGCACAAACCAAACCGAACTCGCTGCATCAATGAACGCTTTGAACTGAGCCGCGATCCCACCCATATAAGTCGGAGATCCAAAGACGATCGCATCTGACGCGCTCAATTTGTCCAAAACTTCCTGATTCTGATATCGCCCTTCCACAATGTCGCTACCGACAATTCGGATTAATTCTGCGGTAGCTCCTTCGACTCGCTGAACTCCTGCGGCAATTGCCTCTGCCATCAAGTGTGTGTGACCTGTGCCGGAAAAATAGACGATCGATACCTTTGTCATAATGTCGCTACAGTGATAATTTGAACTCAAACAATACTATAAACGAAATTCTGCGATTCAATTCTTTCTAAAATGTGAAAATTAGTGCAACTTATCGGTCTGGTTTGAGCTTGATTAACTTTTCTGATTCCAAAATCTGTCGCTGTCGATCGCTGAGAAACAGGTAGCCTACTTCGCTTGATTCAGCGTAAATTGGATAGAATTTCCCGTCGGAGACTGTTTGAGTGATGGCTCGATCGAGAAAATTAATGAACTTCGGATCAAGCCAGTCGCCATCAAATTTGAGCTTGATACTATATCGAACGCCTCTCAGGACAAAAGACTGTCCTGCAATTTGCTTGTCATAGTCAAACTCATCAGAAATTTGCATCGGTTGGAATGCACCACGAGAAGCGGCTGCAAATCTCCGAGTCAAAGCTTGATAAGGATTTTCTAAGTTTCCAGTTTCCCAATCAAACGAAATCAGGAGATCATCGAAAGCTGCAAACACTTCATAGGATGAATTGATATATTGACGTGAAATCTTTTGTCTTCCTGCTGCTTTCTGCTGTGGAGTGAGATGTGAAAGTAAACCAATTTCTTCCATCAAGCTGAGAATCGATTCAATACGATCGCTGTTAAATGCTGAACTGTGATCCTCAAGCCCGATCGATAAATACGAATAAACCCAGCGCTGTAGTTGTTTTGCTTGCTTCTCAGTCAGAATCAGAACAGCAAATCGCGAATAATCAGGACCAACGTTTCCAAAGAATCCCAAAGTATACACGCGATACGAAGATCCTTGATCTCGAAGAATTTTGTTAAATAGCCAAACGAATTCCTCGTTATCAATCATTCCAGAGAAATCACCTTGAGAAGAATAGCTGGCGAATTCATAGTTTCTGCCATTCACTCTGGTAGATATCAGCGTATTGTTTTCGTCATCGTCAATGAATTTAAGCTGAAAAGTCGCTGTATCTAACTTCGCTGCACCGGCTTTTGTGAGAAGTTGAGCAACTTCGCGGTGAATCTGCGGAAAATAGACATTTGGATCACGCGAGTAGTCCTGCAAATTAAAGATTTTTATGTTTTCTAGATAGCGATAGACATCCTCTTTGTCTTCTATTACTCCTGTTTCCAGATCTCGTCGCAGTTTTGTGAGATTGCTGCTAGTAATTAATTCCAAACGTTGCAAGTCATCCAAAAAAGGCTGAATTTGCGGCAGTTCTAGCTTCTCATCACCTCTCATAAGCCTAGCTGCATTGTCAAAGAGTTGTAGATCGAGTTGAATGTCTTCCCCAATTCTGCGTTGAAGTTTTCGATAGACTCGATCGCTAATTGCACCTGATTGCTTGAGTTGTTCTGCTATCAATCTCAATTTCTGAAAATAAGATTCCCAATCACTTGGCTTACCGACTAAGACATAATCAGTGATGCGTCGTTGATCCGGATTAGGGCTTTCACGTCGATCGATCTGCTGCCTGATAAGCTCTAGCAAGCCTGCACGATCAGTCACTTTGCCCTGATTGATTTGATCAGTGACAGCTTGATAGTCTTGCTCTGTGAGAATCTCATAGCGTTGAAGGTTTTGAGCAATTTCTATCAGAGGTGTTTTCTGATTCATATTGGAGGGACTAGATTTTGTCTGAGGCGGAAAGTTTGATGACTGAACAGAGGTCACACAGCCCGAAAAGAGTTGCAGTAAAATTCCAAGTACAAGAGTTCTAATTGCAGGGTTGACATTCAGCATGAGAGTTCAAAGGCGCGATCGCAGAATTCTTTCAATTCCAAGTATTCACCGCTACGATACAGATATCAAACTCCTAGCCTCTACGTTGAAAGACACCAATATGATTTCGTCATCTCATAAAAAAGGCGCGATCGTTCGTACAGAGCGGGGATTATCGATCGCTGGAACCCGCATCACGCTCTACGATGTGATGGACTATCTAACGGCTCACTACCCGCCCAAGTTCATTCAGGGCTGGTTTGAGCTAACAGATGATCAAATCAATGCTGCGATCGCTTACATTGAGGCTCATCGTGCAGAAGTCGAAGCAGAGTATCAGCAAGTTCTCAAAGATGCTGAAGAGCTTCGTCAGTATTACGAAGAGAAAAATCGCGATCTCATTGCCCGAATCGCTGCTCAACCTCCGAAACCGGGACAAGAGACAATCCGGGAGAAGCTTCGAGCAGCAAAAGTTAAGTTCACGCCCCTTAGTGATGTAGAAAAGTCTTGAAAAGGTTGATACAGCGGCAGTCTCAATGAGACAGAAGGGAACTTGAGCGGGGCAAATTGTGAGATGCTCAAGTTTCCACACAAAAAGCAATCCTATGCAACT
>NZ_JBNXVP010000026.1:0-101455 GCF_050565645.1 Leptolyngbya sp. AN10 | reverse complement strand
ACATAGTAAAATCAGATGCAAGGTTTTTGCACGGTTTATAGTGCTTTATCTTGCATTTTATCAGCAATTTATCCCGCTGAAATTCAGTCCTAGAAAGCTTCTTAGACTTCCTCAGCAAGCCCTAATTACTGAATTTAGCGAAACAAAACGTTCAAGCGTATGTTGCAATTCCCAAGATGAAAGCGGCAATGACACCAGGATCAGTCGCAGAAGGATTATCTGATGAATTCTCCGATTGCGACATGAGTGTTTACTATGACGAACTACCTTCTGAGGAAGAATTGGACTGGGCGCGACGGCAGAACCAGGGGTCAGAGCGGCTGTGGGTTATGGGCGATCGCAGTGAAGGAGGATTCGCGGAAAGTTATATCGTCAACGGAGTTGAATGTCAATTTGGTCATGTGACGATCGCACAGTGGGAAAAGGATATTTTAAATATTTTGCAGGGATTTGACGTACAAACTCCATTGATGAAGGCGATGTCTGGAACCTTGATTGGTATTCCTCTACACGGTGAAGCGTTAATTCAAAAATGGAAAAGTCAAATTTCAAATTACCCAGATGGACTAGCGCAGGCAATGGTTCAGCACTACTTAAAATTCTTCGCGATTTGGGGCGTACAAGAGAAGCTTGGTAGACGAGATACAACGGTTTGGTACTATCAAATTTTGGTTGAATCTGCTCAAAATCTCCTGGGTGTGTTGTCTGGTTTGAATCGGCTGTATTATTCGACGTTTCAGTTCAAGCGAATGAATCGATTTATTCAGCAGATGACGATCGCGCCAGAGAATTTGAGCGATCGACTCGAAACGCTATTTCGACTGGAACCTGCGATCGCGGTTCTTCAACTCGAAGCTTTAGTGCAAGAAACGGTTACTCTCGTAGAAATCCAGATGCCACAAATCGATGTGTCAGCAATGAAGCAAAAAATTGGTCAGAGACAACAACCTTGGAAAATGATCAACCCGTCGATCGGATCAAATACAAATTTGACGTAGGGTGGATCAAATTTGCTTGTACGCTAACCATATATCCGTTTGGACGATCGCACGATGCCGCAAGAACGAATTGAGATTTTATCTGCTGAGGAACTTCGTCGAACTGTGAATCGACTCGCTTCGCAAATTGTTGAGCGATCGGGAGATTTATCAAAATTAGTCTTGCTCGGAATCTACACCAGAGGCGTTCCGTTAGCAAAATCAATCTGCGATCAGATTACCGTTTTAGAAAATGTTGAAATCCCATTGGGCGCGATCGACATTACGTTTTACCGTGATGATTTAGATACGATCGGCGTTCGGACTCCTGCTAAGACAGATATTCCCTTTGATCTGACTGGAAAAACGGTTGTTTTAATTGATGATGTCATTTACAAAGGGCGAACGATTCGAGCGGCGTTGGATGCGGTGAATGATTACGGGCGACCGGAAGTGATTCGATTGGCAGTGTTAATCGATCGAGGACATCGCGAAGTTCCGATTCATCCCGACTATATTGGAAAGCAGTTGCCCAGCGCGAAAGAAGAAATGATCAAGGTGTATCTGCAAGAAACCGATGGGCGGGATGGGGTCGAACTTGTGAAAGGATAAAGAAATAGTAACTGAAATACTTTTATGACTGGAGCAGCAGAAACTCAGAATCGTAAAGCCGATCATCTGAGAGTGTGTTTAGAAGACGATGTGCAATGCCGCGAGACAACCACAGGATTAGAAAAGTATCACTTTACGCATTGCTGTTTACCAGAACTCGATCGAGCAGAAATTGATATTCGGACAACGTTTTTGAATAAGCCATTGAGCGCTCCGATTTTGATTTCTTCGATGACGGGCGGAACAGAGTTGGCGAAAAAAATTAACTATCGATTAGCTGCGATCGCACAAGAATACCAGTTAGCGATGGGAGTCGGATCGCAGCGAGTCGCGATCGAGAATCCGGGTGTGGCTGATTCGTTTGAATTAAGAGCGATCGCGCCAGATGCCTTGTTATTTGCCAATCTGGGTGCGGTTCAACTGAATTACACCTATGGCATCGATCAATGTTTGAAAGCCGTTGATTTGCTCGAAGCGGATGCGTTGATTCTGCACTTAAATCCATTACAAGAAGCAGTTCAAACGCGAGGAGATACGAATTTTCGGGGGTTGCTTGATAAGATTGCGGTCTTGTGTGAAAAGCTTCCAGTTCCGGTGATTGCGAAAGAAGTGGGGAACGGGATCTCGAAAGCGATGGCGCAGAAGTTGATTTCAGCCGGAATTAGCGCGATCGATGTGGCGGGTGCGGGCGGAACTTCTTGGGCAAAAGTCGAAAGTGGTCGCGCTCAAGATCCGAAACAGCGACGATTGGGAATGACATTTGCAGATTGGGGAATCCCGACAGCGGATTGCATTATGCAGATTCGAGCGGTTTCAGAGACGATTCCGCTGATTGCTTCGGGCGGATTGCGAAATGGATTGGATCTGGCGAAAACGATCGCGCTTGGTGCAGATTTGGCAGGATTAGCGTTGCCATTTTTGCAAGCGGCGAATGAATCCGAGGAAGCGTTGCATTTATTGGTGGATATTTTGAAGGCGGAGATTACGACGGTCTTGTTTTGTACGGGGACGAAAGATTTAGGAGAATTACGTCGATCGGGGGTGTTGCAACGGCGCTCGGATTGATTAGTCGATCGCAAAACAACGGGTACTTTAAGAGCGGCTCAACTAAAATCGCTGCGATCGTATGGTCAAAAAACGAAGAACTAGACAACACATCATTGCTGATCTCAGCGTTAATTTTGTAGAACGCCTAGTTTTACGATGCGGTCATACCGTCCAACGAATCAACAATGATTACGGAATCGATCTTCTGATTACAACCTACGATCGCAATGGCGAAGCAGAAAATGGAAACATTTACGTTCAGTTAAAAGCAACCGATAACCTTACCCTTCTGGCAGATCAAGAAGCCATTCCATTCAAGATAAGGCGAGCCGATTTAGAACTTTGGTCGCAAGAACTGATGCCATTCCTTCTGATTTTGTACGATGCTCAACAAGAAGTCGCTTACTGGCTCTACGTGCAAGCGTATTTTCGGCAGCAAGGAATAGAGGTGGCTTCTCTGAAGGAAACTCATACCCTGCATCTAAAAAAACGGAATATATTAAATGCAGAAGCGATCCAACAGTTTGTCACCTACAAAAACTCAGTCCTCCAGCAATGTCAGGAGATCATTCATGATGAAGCCTGAAAACATCACCTTTGCGGATTTAGAAAAACTGCTCCTCAAATTAGGCTTTGTTTCTTGCAAAACATCGGTTCCACAAAAATTCTTTCAACATCAGCCCTCTGATACCCTGATCATCTTGCCTCCCTACCAACCCCAAGACATTCTCAGACCAATTCATGTTCTTGCTGTTCAGACGCAATTAGTAGAAAGAGGACTCATTTCAGAAGCTGCATTTGAGGGTGCTCTGGAAAAAGTCGATCGAGCATGACCTGAGATCGCTCACACTTCAGCGATCTTATTAATGCCCAAACACCGATCGTAAAACCAAAAATACGATCGCACTCAAAACCGCTGCTACCGGAATCGTAATTAACCAGGTGAAAACAATCGATCGGATCGTCTCGAACCGAATCGATTTCAATCCCTGCACCAATCCCACACCAACCACGCCGCCCACCAATGCGTGAGAAGTCGAAACGGGTAATCCAAACCGAGATGCGATCAAAATCGTGGTAGCAGTTGCCAATTCTGCACACAATCCGCCACTCGGTTGTAATGCGATAATCCCTTCCCCGATCGTAGAAATCACATTCCGACCTAAGACCGCCAATCCTGCCACAATTCCTACTCCGCCTAAAACTAATGTCCAGATCGGAATTTGAAAGTCTGAGGTTGGAACGGTTCCGGATTGTAAAACTGACACGATCGCAGCAAATGGAGCGATCGCATTTCCGACATCATTCGAGCCATGAGCAAACGCAACAAAACACGCACTTACAACTTGAAATCGAGCCAGCGTTGATTCGACGGTTTGTAAATTTTGCAATGCTGTGATCGATAAAGTACTGACTGCGATCGCACCTAAAAGAAGAGAAATGTTTTGAACTGATAAATGAATAAATTTTTGAATCGGTTCTGCAATGGTTGGAAAGACAATCACACCGAAGATTCCGATCAGAATTGTACTAATCCAGGGAATCCATTGTTGTAATTGTGCGATCGCATTCGGTTGATCCAAAATGAAACGCTTGATCGCACTATAAAAAATTGCTGCAATTAAACCGCTAACGACAGGCGTAATGATCCAAGTGATCGAAATTAGCCCGATCGCATTCCAATTTACGGCATCGAATCCGAATGCTAATGAACCGACTCCTGCGATCGCGCCTACGGTCGCATGAGAGGACGAAACGGGAAAGCCAAACAGCGTCGCAATATTTAACCAGATTCCCGCAGCAACCAGAACCGAAATCATTCCAATTAACAGAATTTGTGGCGTGAATTGCGCCGGATCGAGAATGCCTGTAATCAGCGTTTGAGAGACATTACGCCCGAATACGACGGCTCCTGTAAATTCTAGAATTCCAGCAATAATCAGGGCTTGCTTCAACGTCACCGCTTTAGAGCCAACCGAAGTTCCCATCGAGTTCGCAACATCGTTCGCGCCCAAATTCCAGGCTAAATAAAACGCTAACAAACTCGATGCAATCAAAATCATTGAGATAGCTCCGCCGCCAATTGTCGTAATTTTCGCAAGCCAGAGAGCGATCCCCAGATCAATCGACTCGCTCCGATCGGTCTTTTTATCATCGCGATCGCCATCGGAATCGCCTGAATTTTCCCGTTTGAATTAATCGCCGTACCCAGATCCGGTAAATCGCCGCTCAAATCGTCGCTCACGACTCGCAGCATGGCGATCGATCGCTGTTCTAAGATCGGGAATCCTTCCATATCGACCACGACAGCCCCGGAAGATTTTGCTAAATTGCGCTTTTCATTTGCAGAACAAATCACGCGATCGCTAGTCAGTCCCAAAATTGGCGAAACTTGAAACTGATTTTGGAGTCGATCAGTGAAAGCGCTATCGCATTCTTTCACCATTCCCGCGAGATTCACACAGGATTGATAAAGCGCGATGCTGCCGATTTCAAAATCAGGCGATAAACTGCCACATAGACCCATCACAAGGATTTCCGATGTTTTAGAAACGCGATCGAGATCCCTTATAGCGGCTTTACCTGCCGGAATGGGTATCACTTGCGGTGGATTTTTCTGAGAGCGAACCCCTTGGGAAACCGCTTGATATTCTGCACCTTGAGGGACGAGAATGACGAAGACCATCGGAAGAATAAAGTGTGATAAGGCAATCTCGCGGTAAAACGGAGACACTCTCGATCATCTCAAATTCTTGTCGATCGTTTACTTTTAGGTTTGATTTTCTATGGATTTGCCCACTCCACCTACCTCGCGAGAGCGTTTTAATATTTCCCGACTCGCGATCTCGAAACCTGCGATTACAATTTGCATTTGGTTATTTATTACCGTTGCGGGTCTATTTGCATTTAGTTCGCTGAAGTATGCGCTGTTTCCAGACGTTACCTTTCCGGTTGTCGTTGTCAATGCTCAAGCGCCACTAACTGCAACTACTGAGACAGAAAAACAGGTCACGATCCCGATCGAACAAGCTTTGCAGTCGATCGAGGGTTTGAATGATATCCGTTCCTCGACCTTTCCAAATCAAACAGCGGTCAGTCTCTCGTTTGATGTGGGCACGAGTTTGGAATCATCGAGCCAACGAGTCGAAGCGGCATTAAAATCGGTCACGCTGCCGAGAGATTCAAAGTACACCGTCACAGCACTGAATTTAAACGAATCAGCAGCGGTGAGTTACGCCATTGAAAGCACCTCGCGAAATCTTCAGGACTTAGGAAATCTCACAAATAATCAAATCGTTCCACAGTTAGCGAAAATTCCGGGCGTTCTGAAAGTAAACGTCTTAGGAACCGGAGGAAATCAACAAGGTGCAACGCTAACGAGATTTAATAGTAGAGATGCGATCGCAATTCAAGTGATCAAACGCGGTGATGCGAATACGCTCGAAGTTGTGGATGCCGTTGAGAAAGAAATTGCAACGCTCAGACAAAATCTTTCTAATGTCACGATCACACTTGCGGCAACGCAAGCGGAATTCATCCGGAGAGCGACTGATTCTACGATCGAGGCATTGATCGAAGCGATCGTATTATCGATCGTCGTGATTTTCCCATTCCTCCGCAGTTGGAAAGCGACGTTAATTTCCGCCTTAGCGATTCCGGTTTCGTTGCTTGGAACGTTCATTGTGATGGCGTTTTTCGGATTCAATTTGGAAACGATTACGCTGTTGGCGTTGGCACTCGTGATTGGAAGCGTGGTTGATGATGCGATCGTCGATGTTGAAAATATCAGCCGTCACATTGAAGATGGAGCGACCCCAAGAGAAGCCGCACTTCACGCCACGAATGAGATTGGATTAACGGTTACGGCGGCGACTTTTACAGCAGTTGCAGTCTTTTTACCGATCGGATTAATGGGCGGCGTGATCGGGCAATTCTTCAAACCGTTCGGGATCACCGTTTCGGCTGCGATGATCATGTCTTTGCTAGTAGCGCGGACGTTATCGCCTGTGTTGTCGATTTATATGCTGCGGAAACGTTCGGGACAGAAACGCGATCGTGATTTTGGAATTTGGTCACGATTTAGCGATTGGTACTATCGATTATTGCGTTGGTCACTGCGACATCGTGCGATCGTCGTTGGAATTGCAGTGGCGAGTTTTGCAGCGGGAATTGCGATCATTCCGATGATTCCACAGGGCTTTATTCCAAAGCTCGATCGGGGCGAGTTCAATGTTCGCTATACGGCTCCACTTCCGCAGATTCCACCTCAAGAAGAGATCGCCAGAATCGTTGCAGCAGGGGGACGAGTTCCGCAGATTAATCCGCTGCAAGATTCGCTCAATGTGGCGAAGCAGCTTGAAGATACAGTGCGAAAAGCGCCCGATGTGGAAACGATCTTTACGACAGTGGGATCGCGTGAAGGAGAGCCGAACAAAGGCTTACTCTACGTCAAGCTGAAAGACAATCATTCCACGCCAACTGCAACGGTACAGGATCAGATTAGAGCATCCTTGCCGCAAATTGCAGGAGTTTCGACCAGCGTTGAAGATATTCCCTTTGTCGAAGCAGGCAGCCAGAAACCGCTTCAAGCAGCAATTAAAGGTGATGATCTAGCAGTTCTAGAGAAAACGGGAACTGATTTGCAGACTCGATTGCAAACCATTCCTGGAATTGTGGATGTGACTGTGAGTGGTAGCAGTAACCGCAACGGACTCCAACAGATCGATCGACGAAATGGACAGCGCGTAGTGTATGTTAGTGCAAATTTAGGCAAAGACTTACTGCTAGGCGATGCTACAAATCGATTAGTTGAAGAATCGAAACCCATTCTGCCAGCGGGAGTCACACTCAATTTGGGGGGTGATTCTGCAAGTAGTCAAGAAATCTTTGGTAGCTTTGGTAAAACGCTCGGACTGTCAGCACTCTGTATTGTGATTGTTCTGGTGTGGCTGTTCCGCAGTTTGATTGATCCGATCGTCGTCGCTCTCTCTCTGCCGTTAGCCCTAGTCGGCGCAATGTTGGCATTGTTGATTACTCAGAGCGATTTCGGCATGATTTCACTGATCGGCTTTGTGTTTCTGTTGGGATTGACCAATAAGAACGCGATTCTGATTGTCGATTACATCAATCAACTCAGACGTGAAGGATACGATCGTAATGAAGCCATTCTCCAAGCAGGTCCCATTCGACTGCGCCCGATCATGATGACCACTGCTGCAACGATTCTAGGTATGGTTCCGATCGCAATTGGATTAGGAGCGGGATCGGAACTTCGATCCCCGATGGCAGTCGCGATCGCAGGTGGGTTGATTACCTCAACCTTACTGAGTTTGTTCGTTGTTCCTGTGGTGTATACCTTGCTCGATGATCTCAAACCGAAAAAGCAGAGAGCCTAGTAGAAGCTGATGAAAGCATTCGTTACGGGTGGTACGGGTTTCGTAGGAGCAAATCTTGTTCGGCTCTTGCTCGAAGAAGGTTGGGACGTGCGCTGTTTGGTGCGTCCCAATAGTCGATTGGAGAATCTGCAAGGTTTAGCGGTTGAGATTGTTCGGGGTGATTTGACTGATGGACAACTACCCGAATTGATGCAAGGCTGTCAAGTGCTGTTTCATGTTGCGGCACATTATTCTTTGTGGCAACGCGATCGAGAAGTTCTCTTTCAAAGCAATGTTCTCGGTACTCGCAATGTTCTATCTGCTGCAAGAAAGGCGGGAATTGATCGATCGATTTATACCAGTTCGGTTGCAGCGATCGGCATTGATCCCAGTGGTCAACCGACGACAGAAGCCTATCAATCTCCAGTCGAAAAGCTAATCGGACACTATAAACAATCGAAGTACTGGGCGGAACAAGAAGCCATTAAAGCAATTCAATCCGGTCAAGATGTCGTGATAGTCAATCCCAGTACTCCGATCGGTGCGTATGACATCAAGCCGACTCCCACTGGCGATATTGTGCTGCGATTTTTAGAGCGTCGAATGCCGAGCTATGTTGAAACTGGCTTAAATTTCGTTCATGTACGCGATGTTGCTGTGGGACATCTACTCGCTTTGCAAAAAGGCAAAACCGGAGAGCGCTACATTCTCGGCAATCAGAACTTAAGCTTGAAACAACTTTTAGACGAACTGAGTCAAATTACAGGACTGAGTGCGCCTGCTCGGTCGGTTCCCATGTGGTTGCCGCTGGGTGTGGCGTGGATTGATGAGCGGATTCTAACAAAATTTGGTAAAACGCCCTCGATCCCGGTCGATGGGGTGAGAATGTCAAAACAACCGATGTACTACAATCCACAAAAAGCGATCGACGAACTGGGACTGCCTCAAACGCCAATTCGCATCGCTTTGGAAGATGCCGTAAACTGGTTTCAGGACAATTTATCCGTCAAAATAAAGTGAGGAGATATCGATGGGAGTTCCGTTACAGCAAGTAATCGGGGTGGGTTCTTATCTCGTTAAACAGCGTCTCATGGGACGCAAGCGATTTCCTCTAGTTCTCATGCTGGAGCCGCTGTTTCGATGCAATTTGGCGTGTTCTGGCTGCGGCAAAATTCAGCATCCAGTCGAAATCCTAAAACAGAATCTCACGCCAGAAGAGTGCTTTAAGGCGGCTGAAGAGTGTGGTGCGCCGATCGTATCGATTCCGGGAGGTGAGCCGTTACTGCATCCGCAGATTAGCGAAATCGTTCAGGGATTGATCGATCGTAAAAAATTCATCTATCTCTGCACGAATGGAATCTTGCTCGAAAAGAGCCTTGATAAGTTCAAACCTTCGCCGTATTTCACCTTCATGGTGCATTTGGATGGAATGCGCGAATGGCATGATAAATGTGTCGATCGTAAAGGTGTGTTCGATACGGCTGTCAAAGCGATCAAAGCGGCAAAAGCAAGAGGCTTCCAAGTCAACACCAACACGACGATTTTCGATGGTGCAGATCCCAAGGAAATGCACGAGTTCTTTGATTTTCTAACTGAACTGGGTGTGGATGGAATGCAAATTTCGCCGGGTTACTCCTACGAATGGGCACCCGATCAAGACCATTTCCTCAAACGAGAGCAAACGAGAGCATTGTTCCGTCAAATTCTTGCTCCGTTAAACATGGGTAAGAAGTGGAACTTTAGCCATAATCCCTTGTTCCTCGATTTTCTCACGGGTGAAAAAGACTATGAATGTACACCTTGGGGAAGTCCGAGCTACAGTGTTCTTGGTTGGCAGAAACCTTGCTATCTCTTGAATGAAGGACATTACAAGACCTTCCAAGAGCTATTGGATAAGACCGACTGGAATCAATACGGGCGCAAGAGTGGTAATCCTCAGTGTGCAGACTGTATGGTGCATTGTGGTTATGAACCAACTGCGGCAATGGACGCGATGCAGCCTCAGAACATTGGACGGGCGATGACCTCGGTGCTAGGGAAGTAAGATATGGATCTTGAGGGGCGAGGGGATTTGTAGATTCTGGCGTACTTGTTTATCCACAATTCCGCCCGGAAATGAATCTCCGGGCTAATAGAGGGAACCCCACTGAAGCGGGCTGAAACTTTTGTCTGAGGGGGCTTCAGCCTCCTTTCTCCCATTAGCCCGGAGATTCATTTCCGGGCGGACTGCATCGCAGCGACGAACCCCGATCGACACAAAGTTCTGCACAGACTCATGCGAGGTTCGCAAACAATTCTCGCATCTCAGCCGATCGACAATTCCACAATAAATTCTGTTCCTTTGCCCGGTTCCGATTGAACTTGAATTGTACCTTGATGATTCTCGACAATAATTTGGTGTGCGATCGCTAATCCCAATCCCGTTCCTTTCCCAACCGCTTTTGTTGTAAATCGCTGCTCAAAAATCTTCGCTTGAACATCTTCCGACATTCCAATTCCATCATCTGCGATCGCGATTCTCACTCGATCCGATTCCGCCGTAGTCCGAATCGTGATCTGATGATTGGTTGTTGTATGAGATTCCTCGATCGCATCGATCGCGTTACTGAGCAAATTCATGAAAACCTGATTGAGTTGCCCTGGAAAACAGTCAATCTCTGGTAACAGTCCATACTCTGTGATCACTTGAATTTCTGGGCGGTGTTCGTTCGCTTTCAGTCGATGCCGCAGGATTAACACCGTACTATCAATGCCTTCGTGCAGATCGAAAGACTGTTTGCGATCGTGGTCAGCGCGGGAAAAAGTTCGTAGACTTTTGCTAATGGATGTAATGCGATCGCCGCTATCTTTCATCGCTTGAATTAACTTCGGTAAGTCTTTGCGAAGATACTCCAAATCGATCGCTTCTAGTTCAGCTTCGATGTCTTCGCCAGGATTCGGGAATTTCTCACCATAGAGATCGATCAGCCCAAACAAATCTGTCATCGAAGTATGAATGGCAGAAACATTGCCCACAATACACCCAATCGGATTGTTAATCTCATGCGCGACCCCCGCAACCAGATTACCCAAAGCAGACATTTTCTCATTTTGAATTAATTGCAGTTGAGAAGCCTGTAATGCTGCGGTTTTTTCAGCGACTTGAGTAGCTAAATTGCGAGTCAAGTAATGCAGTTGTAAATGCGTTCTCACTCTTGCGAGCACTTCTTTCTCGTGAAAGGGTTTTGCAATGTAATCGACGGCTCCCAGATCTAGAGCGCAAATCTTACTCGCTGTATCTGCTAGTGCAGTCATGAAAATGATCGGAATGTGAGAGGTTCGATCGTTGGCTTTGATCCGCCGACAAGTCTCAAATCCATCAATCCCCGGCATCATCACATCGAGCAAAATTAAATCTGGCAAAGTGCGGTCTAACTGTTGAAGCGCACGATCGCCGCTGGTTGCGATCGCAACTTCAAATCCCGCATCGCTCAAAGCTTCTGAGATGACCTCCAGATTGATGGGGGTATCATCCACGATCAAAATTAAACCTGTAATATGAGACATCTTAAGCAATGTGGTGTTGGATGAATTGTTCGAGTTGTTCGGTCTGGAACTGTTTAGCAAGCTGGATCACTTGTTGGACAAAGGGCAGATAGCGATCGTGTTCTTGTCCGAATTGTTCTGCTACGCTCATTAGTTTCTTTAATCGTCCTGCTTGAGCAAGTTCTAACCAAGCGTGTAGCACTTCAACGGATGGCGGAATGAGTTCAACAGGGTCGATCGCAGCTTCTGAATCGGTGTCCTCATAGTGCCAAGTGAGATTGAGATGCTTCTCCAACAGTCTAAATAAATCTGCGACTTGAACAGGTTTTGATAAGAAGTCATTGCCGCCTGCCTCCAAACTCATTTCCTGATCCAGTTGAGCAACCGAAGCAGAAGAAACAATCACAGTCAGCGATCGTAGTTCTTCAGTTTCTCGAATCTGCTGCAACAAGGTGAACCCGTCCATCACAGGCATTGCTAAATCGGTAATCACCAAATCTGGAAGCTGTTCCGAAAGTTGCTCTAATGCAGCTTGTCCATGTTCAGCTTCGATGAGCTTAAAGCCTAAAGGTTCGAGCAGATTGAGCAAGACCGCGCGATTTTCCCAGCGATCGTCTACGACTAGGATCTCTCGCGGTTGTCCTTCGTAGCCGATAATATTCCCGATCGCTGAAGTCTGCTGTTGGCTCCAATCTTCTGCTAAAGGAACAATCACCTCGAAGTAAAAATCGCTTCCAACTCCAAGCTGGCTCTTGACTTGGATCTGTCCGCCCATTAACTGCACAATCTGTTGACTGATTGCCAGTCCCAGTCCTGTTCCTTCGGTTTTGCGGCTCTGTTCCCCGACTTGCTCGAATGCTTGGAACAGTTTGTCAGCATCCTCTGGAGCAATTCCCACTCCGGTATCCGCAACGGTGAATCGGAGTCGAATCTTGTCCTCGATCGCAGAATTTTCAACTCGCAGGGTAACGCTTCCTTTGTCGGTGAACTTAATCGCATTGCCCAATAGATTAATCAAGACTTGCCGCAATCGTTTTTCATCGGCTGCAATCCCGATCGCTAAATCTGCATCCGGTTCATAGCGAAATTCAATGTCTTTCTGCTCGGCTCGAATGCGACAAATTTCGACTACACCTTGCAAGAAGGAGGGGAAATGAATTGCTTGTGGGGATAGTTCTAGCTTACGCGCTTCAATTTTTGAGAGATCAAGCACATCATTAATCAGAGTCAGCAAGTGCGATCCACATTGATAAATCACGTTGACTCCATGCCGTTCCTTTTCAGGTAAGCGTTTCGATCGTTCTAAAATCTGGGCATAACCGAGAATTCCATTCAGCGGCGTTCTGAGTTCGTGGCTCATGTTTGCAAGGAATTCGCTCTTGGCTTGGTTGGCATTGTCCGCGACTTCTTTGGCTTGCTGTAGCTCGATCGTGCGTTCTGCAACGCGGTCTTCAAGCTCCGTAAACGAGGTCTTCAACTGTGCTGCCATTTGGTTGAACGATCCCGCTAATCCTTGAAGTTCTCGAATGCCCCTCACATCAACAGTGCGATCGAGTTCTCCTGCGGCAATGCCTTCACTCGCTTGTTGGAGTTGCAGAATCGGACGGGCAATCCAACGAGAGGTATAGATACCTAAAATCGTCGCAACGCCCAATGCTCCCAAACATAAGAAAATTGTGGTGCGAGTATTCGCATTAATCTGCGCCATAAAGTCCGATTCGGGCATTGTGACCACCACAATCCAATCCAGACCGTTTTCGCGCCAAGGTGAAATCTGCACATACTGACGCTCACCATTTAGCATCAGATCGATCTGTTGAGGCGATTGAATCGAGTCGAGGGATTTGAACTGAGCTTCGATCTCTTTGGCAATCGATCGCTTAATGGGATCGGGACTATTAGAAAGGGTGTAGCGTTCAAGCTGATCTTTGTTCTTGAATGTAATGGGGGTTGCATCGGAACTGGCAACAAATTGACCGTTTCGCTCCAGGATAAAGACCTGACCGGATGCACTGACTCGAATGTTTTGCAAGAAAGTTGCAATGTCTGACAACACGAGGTCAACCCCAAGAGCACCTAGTAGCTTTTGGTTCTTGTCGTAAATTGGCGTAAAGTTAGACAGCGAAACGTAATTTCCGTATTCCTCTGCGGTACTCATTTTCCAGATAGGTTTGCCTGCTTTTGCAACCTGTTGATACCAATCTTGAGTTGTAATGCGGTAATCCGTTTCCATCACCTTCTGAGCGCGATTTCCCTGAGCATCAGCGGTGTAAGAGACATCCGTTGCTCCAGTTGAATTCTGGGTCAGCACCACATCATGTCCTTTTAACCAGCGTCCTGCTCCAGCACTTCTATCATTTGCAAGATAAAAAGCGATATAACTAAACCGATCAAAAGTCTTTGACTGATTCCAAAAGTAGCGTCCAGCTTGATCCAGGTCGTTTAAATTCAGCAGCCCTTGGTCGATCGCTCTGAGATTCAATTGATTGACCTGATATGGCAGAGCGAGATAAGTATCGAGGTGTTGTTCGACTCGTGCGGTTGCTTCTTGCTTGACTTGTTGAGCGATCGTATTGACCGCTTTTTGTCCATTTCGCAGCGATAAATATCCAGTTAATCCCACTGCTGCAAAGATTTGAAGAACGAATGGCACAATCAAAACGGCTCTTAAAGGAACGTGATTGACCCAATAATTTTTCGATCGTTGCAGCATAATGGGAGGAGCAAATTAGTGCATCTTCATCATTCCCTTACTGAAGTTTCAGCCAACAATTTCTGATGCACTGGAATTTCAATTTTGAGAGCTTGTTAGAGGGTGTTTTAGAAGTAGCCGTTCAGACGCATTCCCCCACGCCGGACTAGAAGTCGGCGCTAACGGTGCGAAGTCCGGTAAACGGGACTCAAGATTTTGAAATTGGCTCTCAGTCCCCTTTCAGTGGACTTCGTTCTGTTAGCCCCGACTTCCAGTCCGGGGCGAGATCGCAACGTGAGCGCAGAGTCCTTTTATACTTCTAAAACATCCTCTTTAAGAGGATTGTCACAAGAGTCTCGATCGATCGTGCAATCATAGCGACTTTGGACAATTTGCAGCGGTTTCCAGCGCGAGAACCAAAGCAAACTATGAAAAATGGTCAGTGATGCTTTATCAGAAGATTCAAAGCTAACCAGCGCAATGTTATTCACACCGATAATTTCTTTTCCATCTTGGAACCATTTCCATTTCCAAAACTTCAGCCACGATCGACGTTGCTCCATCACAATCCAAGAGCGATCGAGGTTCGGACTATATCGCCGGACGGCTCTGTGTCGTAACCATTCTAAAGTACAGCGCCAGTCTGGAAGATGAGCCGATCGATGTCTTGATGTCTCGATCATTCTGGTGGGATGATTCCAGCCGTTCCAGTAACGAGTCGGTTCTGGTAACAACCAATCTTTTAACCGAGTGTGTAAGATCCGCGTCAGTAGCTCTTCGTTTTTAATTGCACTGCAAGTGAGTTGAACTAAAACAGCAGGCGGTCTGAGCGGTGAAAGCGTTTGATAAGTCAGTCGAATTGAGGAACTGTAGTGAATATCGCCGGAGAGAACTACGATCGAGGAATGCGCCTCAAACAGCATCGTTAACAATCGCGCCAGTGCTGATGTATCAACGTTCCAAGCATCGCCGACATCGGTTGAGAAGACTTTTTTCTGTCGTAACTGCCAGCGATGAATCAGATCAATCACTTTCAGACCAAAGAGATTCGTGGGCGTAATCAAAATCGGGAGTTGCTCCGGGGCGCAAGTTTGAAGCAAAGAGAGTTGTTGCTTTAATGCAGTGGGACAGAGCAACATCGGAGGCGCGATCGCTTTCGACACTCCGAATTGTTCTGCTCGTTCACCTATCGGATAGCCGCGCCAAGTTCGGGTATCTAACACGACCATGCAATGACAAGGACTCGGAATTTTGTAATACCACTGAATTGTTTCTGGATGTCGATCGAGAATCATTACGTCTTCATCTTGAATCAATCGCGGTAATCCGGTTTTAGGGTCTTCGGGTGGCATTCCCGTGTAATTCGCGATCGCTTGATAAGCTGCTCGGTCTGTTCCTTGAGAGTTCGACCAACCTTGAGCCGCAGCTAATAATCGCGCTCCTGCTTGTCCTGTTTCAAATTGCTCTGGAGTGTTTCCCCAAGCTTGAAACACTGTGTAGGCGAGCATTGCATTTTGAACGACTCTGCGCCCCAACGGTCGCCCAAACACTCGAAAGCACCAAGCTCGATTCAAGTTCCAATCATCACTCACTTCATGATCATCAAAGATCATATAAGTTGCAATGTTCGCCATTGCGCGTCGAACTTTCCACAAGGTATGGACGAATTGATGAATGGGTTGGTGTTGATCAATTCGTAGATTTGGCATTGCCCAACAGACTGGAGACCAAACTAAGAGATAAGTCGCATAGTATTCTCCCAAGCTGAAGAGATGATTTGTGACTTTGCTGCGTTTGTGTCTTAAACCTGCGGTGAAACCTGCGTGAGTGGTTGCGATTTCTGCTCGTTGTCCTGGTCGGAATGTAGATGGGATTTGATACTCAATGTTATCGCGCTGTCCGATTGGTAACTGTTCTTGCCAGCCTAGTACCGCATCACCGAGCGAACTTGCAACGCTGAGAAAGATATCGGCAACATCATCCCCGTAGATTTGGTCGCCTGTGAGAAACAATTGTTGAGGTCGATCGCGCAATGATGTCGCAGTTTTTTCAAGTAGCTGATCCAAAATCGGTAAAGCATCAATTCCATGTCCGTGAGGTTTGCGACAGGAACCATGTACGAACTTGAGATCTTCAATGCGATCGGGCGGTAGTACAAAAGTCGGTTTCTGATGTGTGAAATAGCTGAGTGCAATCTCTGGAAAGCGTTCTGAAGTTAGCGCAGTTTCAAAGTCATAAGTCTGCTCTGAAGTGGTGAACTGTAGATCATAAGCGTAGAGTTGATCATTGTTCAGAATCGTCTCAGTCGATCGAGCCGTGACTGCTACAACGTGAAGGAACTGTCCGATCGCAATCGTCGATCGCGTTCCTTCCATGACGCATTGATCGATTTCTGTCTCTCTGGTGCTGTAAATCCGCAGTTGAACGGTACAAGCTTGCTGGAGTGCAACCCAAACCGTTACGGCTTTGGGCTCAGTCCGTCGCAAGATTGGACCCGCTAAAACTAAAGGCAACTCAGAAAAAGGCAACATCACGAACCTGAGAACACTACTGCCAACATTTTGCGCGATCGACCGCTTTTTGCCATTGTTTGAAATCAGCCTGAACTGAAGACGATCGAGGTTCAAAAATACGATCGATGACTCGATGTTCGACTAATTGATCATAGCGCTGCCAAAATCCACAAGCCAATCCTGCCGCAAATGCAACCCCTAAAACGGTTGTATCCCGAATGGCTGGACGCTCGATCGGAATTCCTAAGACATCCGCTTGAAGCTGCATTAGAAAATTATTCTCACAAGCGCCACCATCTACGGATAGTTTCTGCAAAGGAATTGGACTATAAGTTTCGATTTCATCCACGACCTCTTTGACTTGAAATGCGATCGCCTCTAGAACTGCTCTAACCATGTGTTCTCGCTTCACGCCGCCTGTAATTCCCAAGAAAGCTCCTCGCGCACTCATATCCCAGTGTGGTGTTCCCAATCCACTCAATGCAGGTACAAAGTACACGCCGCCATTATCTGAAACTTGTTGGGCGATCGCTTCGGTTTCCTGAGCCGTTTTGATCAATCCCAGTCCATCTCTGAGCCATTGAACACAAGCACCACTCGTGAACATACTGCCTTCGAGTGCATACCCGATTTGAGTGCTATCAGTCCAAGCGATCGTTGAAATTAGTTGCTGATTCGATCGCACAATTTCTGAGCCAGTATGTGCGACAAGAAAGCTTCCGGTTCCATAGGTACATTTCATCAAACCCGGTCGATCGCATCCTTGTCCAAACAATGCCGCTTGTTGATCACCGAGAATGGCTGTGATCGGAACTTTGAATAAATCTGCGATCCCAAAAGTTCCTAAGCTTGGCTGAATCGATGGCAAAATCTGTCTAGGAATGCCGAATATCTCAAGCAATCGTTCGTCCCACTCTAGGGTTTTTAAGTTCATTAATAAAGTGCGACTGGCATTGCTGTGATCGGTGGCGTGGACTTTCCCGTTTGTCAGTTTCCAGAGAATCCAGGTATCGATCGTGCCTGCTAAAACATTATTTAAATCAACGCCTTCAACGCGATCGAGCAACCATCTCAGCTTAGTTGCGGAAAAATAAGCATCAATTACTAAGCCTGTTCGATCGTAGATTTCTTCAGCGAATCCCTGATCTCGAAGTTCATTGCAAAAATCCGCCGTTCGTCGATCTTGCCAAACGATCGCACGATGTAGCGGCTTTCCAGTGGTCTTGTCCCAGAGTAAGCAAGTTTCACGCTGAACGGTTAGCCCGATCGCGGCAATATCCGCCGGATCGATGTTTTGAATTGTCGATCGAATTACAGATTGTGTTGCATTCCAAATCTCTTCAGCATCATGTTCCAACCATCCCGGCTGCGGATAGTACTGCTGCAACTGTAAATAAGTCTGTCCAGCAATGTTGCCAGAGTGATCAAAGAGAAATGCTCGATTGCCCGTCGTGCCCAGATCGAGAGCCAGAATATACTTTGCCATACGTCGCGTCAGAGAGTGTCTAACACCGACAATAGCGAGAATTGGGAATTAGCGATCGTGAAAATTTGTAGATATCAATATCCTTCAAGCCCGTCACACTGAAGTGTGCGGCTATACAAAAAAAGTCCGTCTACACGGACTCAAGAATTTGGCTGTTAACCTGCGAAGGCAGGTTTTGTTTGTATAGCCGCGAATTCTATTCGCCACGGCACTGATCGATTTCAAACAGGGCATTGATCAATCTCAAACACGGTATCGATCAATCTCAAATAATGCCGCGAATCTCCTCAACGATGCCATCGCGCAGCAACACTTCCACATTCATCTTCTCAACCAGATTGTCCCCTGGCTCAATCCGAAACACGCTGCCAATCTGACCTTGTTGCACTTCTTGATCCAACTCCAACATTTGAACTTGTTGCAACTGCTGAAGGCTCTGATTTTTCTGTTCTAGCAATTCACTTTTGCGCTGATTGAACTGCATCCGAACACTTTCGCTCTGCTGCATCGCCTCTGGACTTCCCGGTTGAAGCGTCTGTCGCTGAATTTCAGTCAACACCTGCTGCATTTGCATTTCAAGCTGCTGTAACTGATTATCAACCTGATTCAATTGCGCCTGTAACGTTTGCTGTGCTTCGTCCTTCCAACGAGGAGTAACAACCGCCTTCACATTTACATTGCGCTGTAACAACAGATGAGACTTAGAGATTTCCATACTGTGACTCAGAGTAAAAACTAGGGGAGCGAGGGCTAGGAAGCTATCATAAACGCTTTAGCCCCCATTGATGTAACCTACTGCGAAAACATCTCGTCAATCATACCTTGGTAGCGCTCCATCACAACGTTTCGCCGAATTTTCAAGGTCTGCGTCAGCAATCCATTCTCCATTGTGAACGGCTCCGACAACAGCCTAAAGTTACCAATTCGATCGTCTGGACGATAACCCGGACGCTCTTTGACTAACTTCGTCAATTCTTGACGGAACAAATCTTGTACGGCTGGATCTTGTAGAGTTACAGTCCCACCCTTCCATTGTTCCAAGGCTTCGATGTTCGGCACAACCAACGCACCGAGAACTTTCTGATCCTGTCCAACCAGCATGATCTGATCAACATACGGACTCCGCAGACAGGCATCTTCGATCGGTTGCGGTTCGATGTTCTCGCCGTTGGTTAGCACGATCGTATCTTTGGCGCGTCCGGTGATCACTAAATCTCCATATCGCGTCACCATGCCCAAGTCCCCGGTATCAAACCATCCTTGGGGATCGATCGCTTTGGCAGTCGCCTCCGGATTTTTGAAATACCCTTGCATGATCTGGTGTCCCCGCAGCAGGATCAAACCCCGCTGCCCGATCGGTAAATCTTTGCGCGTTTCTGGATCAACAATCCGCGTTTCAGTTCCTGGTAACGGCTCTCCATCGGCTCCGCGAACATTCCGCCAAGGACGACGGGCATGAGTGATCGGAGAGGTTTCAGTGAGTCCATATCCACCCAGAATATTGATGCCCACAATCTCGAAAAAGTCTTCTAAGTGTTCTGCGATCGAGCCGCCACCACTCACAACGAACTTGAGACAGCCGCCCGTTCCTTGTCGAACCTTTTCATAGACTAATCGATCGCCCAATTTGTGAAAGGGATACCGTACAGCCGCTTTCATTTTTGCCATTAACTTCTCAGAGCCAGATGGATCTAAGTGATCCAAGTTCAAATTCTCAGCGGTGCGTTTTGCCAAAATATACTTCTGGCTTTGACCTAAGAAGAACTTCACTAACTTCTGTTTCTTCGCAGGCTGGTCGCGGAATTGTTTCTGAATGCCTTCGTAAATCGATTCCCACAATCTCGGAACCCCAACCATGTAGTGCGGTCGATGGTCTTTGATGTCCTTTTTCACAAAGCGGATGTTCGTATAAATCTGAGTACAACCGTTCGAGAAAATAAAGTATTCAAACGTCCGCTCATAGCTATGCCAAATCGGAAGAATGCTTAATACCCGCTCTCCCGGTTCCAATTTCGCCACAGCATACGCGCCATTCACTTCATACAGTAAGTTCCCGTGACTGAGCATCACGCCCTTGGGCATTCCCGATGTTCCCGATGTATACATCAGAGTGGCTAGAGTTTGCCGATTTTGTTGCACAGGTTGAAGTGTGTGCGATTTGCCAAGGTTGATCACCTCGGAGAAGTTCATCACCTTGTAAGTATCTGAGGTTGCCGTCTCATCGGTCAGCAGAATCACGAATTGCAGCGGCACTTCTGCCAAAATCGGTCGGAGCTTTTTCAACAGTTCCGCATCTTGCAGAACGACACCCACCGAGCCGCTATGTTCCAAAATGTATCGTAACTCTAGTGGATCAGCTTGTGCGCCTCGAACCACATCGACCGCACCCGATCGCATAATTCCCTGATCTGCAATCAACCATCGGGGACAGTTATCAGAGAAGAGCGCAATTCGAGGCGGAACTCGATCGGCTGCATCGGTGCGAATTTCTAATGCCTGAATCCCCGCTGCAAACCACTGCATCTGCTCATAAAGCTGTGCATAAGTGAGTTTAATTTCTGGATTGCTGTGTGGGTCATGAACTGCCAAAACGGTCGCATACTGCTTAGAAATGACCGACCAGAGTTCGGGTAAAGACTGAATGGCGCGATAGGGGGCTTGTTCAAATGGCACAGAGGGGTAAGCACGGCTCATGAGCGAAACTCCTGTATGAGGGTGTGATTTAACGGTATTCCTTAAGTCAAGGGTTGAACCACCGAGAGCAGACAGAATTCATTGTGTCCGATACCCGCCCCGCTTGTGCAGTTTTTCTCAAGATGTCGATCGAGGGTTTCTACGATCTTTATCGTAAATTCCTAAAGATTCGATGAAACTCAATCGATTTTCTATGTAAATTCATCGACTACGCTTGTAATTGTCTCTGTATTTACACGATGCTGAGTTTCATCCTCTACTCAGATAAAGAATGCCGTCCGTGATTTCTGGAATGATTGCGCTCCTTGTCGCTGTCTTTACCTTCATTCATTTCGGTTCAGCCCAGTCGAGTCTCGACGATCAAGACTGCGAAGCAACTCAGGTCTATCGCTGGAGCGATCGGAAGTGTTACACACCGCAGGGAGAATGATAGGCTTTAAACCGAAGCGTTTGGAGATCAAACCATGCCAAGAGCGATTTGGAACGGAACGGTTTTAGCAGAAAGCGATCGCACAGAAGTGGTCGAGGGGAATCAATACTTTCCACCCGACTCAATCAAGTCTGAATATTTTCAAGACAGCAACACTCACACCACTTGCGGCTGGAAAGGCGTTGCCAGCTACTACAACCTCGTGGTGGATGGACAAACGAATAAGGATGCCGCCTGGTACTATCCCACGCCGAAAGACGCGGCGAAGAACATTACAGGCTACATTGCTTTTTGGAAAGGTGTAAAAGTCGAAGCATAGCTCATCACATCTTTGCGATTAGCCCGGTGATTTTGGTTCAGCATGACCAAACCGGGCTTTTTTGTGATCCAGTGTCCAAAGCTCAGAATTTGCCTGACAGTACCGATAAACCTGTTCAGTTTTCCTCTGAGCCAGCACATCAACTATCAGCAGAGTGTCTGAGTGAACCAGCAATGTAGTCATGATGAGCCTTGCTGCGAAAGGAGTAATTAGCCTTTGATTTTGAAACGGCTGGGATTTTCGTCTACTTTCTCGTAGCTGCCCTTTCTCATGCCATGTGCCAAAGTCAATGCAATCCGTTTGCGAGCTTCGGGCACTTGAATGCTGGGCAATGAACCATAAAGAATATCGATCACTTCATCGGTGGTGAAGGTTTCGCTAGGAGAACCAGTCAGGACTTTCAGCACTGCTTCTGCGGGAGTTAATCCTTTGAAGTCGCGCTTCATGGTGGCATCAAACGGAACAGGAGGCTTCACATTGCGCTGTTTCTTGGGAGCTGCTTCTTCAGCCTTTTTGCCTTTGCCGCGTGTTTTCTTCTCAGGAGCTACCTTGGTGGTTTCTTCTGCCGCAGCTTTGGCTTTGCCGCGTCCTTTGCGTTGCTGTTTGGGCTTTGCTTCAGGCTCAGCTTCAACTTTGGGAAGTTCGATCGTGGTTGCAGCTTTCTTTCCTTTGCCATTGGTTGGAGGTTCGATTTGTCCACCGAGCAAACCATTGAGATATTCTAAGGTTTGATCAATCTCGGAGGTGGCTGCTGCAACAGCGGCTTTGACGATCGAATCACGATCGCCTTTTAGTCGATCGCGTTCTTGTTCTAAGTTCTTGCGGACTGAATTATCTAAGATTGCGTAGGGCATTGTTTTACCTCACTGTAAATTGTTTCTGATTGTAGTACCTGTTTGATCAATCAGAACAATAATTTTGCAATTTTGTATGTTAATTTTGCGGTTTTTTAGCTGATTTGACCATTGTTGATCAACTATCAGATCTTGGAATGCTTGCGATCACAGTGTTTCAGCTATTTTTGGTAGTCGATCGCAGGATTGATGAAATTTGCCTGTAAGTCCAGCGGCAAGGGTTTCAGCCGATGGAGTACTACGGTCTGATTGTCCAAAATTTCGCGAGTACTCCATCTTTTGTTTTTGTCGTGGTTTGATCACCTGGTTTGATTCACTTTGCTTCCCAGTCAAAGTTGATCAGCTTCAAATGTTCAGGATGAGCAATCAGTTCTTTTGCGAGTAAATAGCCTGCGATCGTCCAGGTTTGATACTTCCGCGCTTCTTTGCCGATCAATCGACCATCAGGACCATCGTAGTACTCTGGAAAATGGTCTTCAACTAATCGACGTTCTGCAACCGCGATCGCATGATGCGCCAGTTCACCTCGATTCATCTTTTTCGCAGCAGCCGTGAGCATCCAGAGTAGAACGGGCCAGCTTCCGCCATTGTGATACGACCAAGGACGATTCTTTGGATCGGCTCCGGTGACAATGCGCCATTCCACATCTTCGAGCGCGGGATAGCAAAGTTTCATCGGCATCTGTCCAACTAAATCACTCCAGCGCAGTTCGATTAAGTTCAGAATCTTGTGGGACTGTCTTTCGGTGGCAAGTGCAGAGACGATCGACATTAAGTTCCCGATCGAGAAGAAGCGCACATCCATCTGAGACGGTCCTAAGTTCCCTGCCATGTATCCGCCTGCTTCTGGAAGCCATTTTGCCAGCTTATAGAACGGGATGGAGTCGGAATAGATGTTGAACTGGTTCAGAGCCTCTTCGCCGTATTCTTCGACTCGATAGCGGTAAATCACATTCAAGCGCTCTGGATCGAGCCAATAATGCTCTCTCAGTTGCCGTCTGAGGGGAATTAATCGACTGTGAATGCCTTGAATCATTTTCTGATTTTCGTCATTCTCGACCAGGAGTTCTAAGCTCGATCGCAAAGCGGCATAGAACAGGGCTTGAATGTCGAGCGGATGACCATAGGTTCCCATTCGTCGATCGATCATGCTGGCTCCATCAGGAACCAAGACCATCGGATACATATCAAACCGAGTCACCAAGCAGAGTTCTAAGATAAAGCGAATCCCTTCTTGCACATCGGATTGAGAAGCAAAACTAATGTCTCCGGTGGCAATTACATAAGCTCGTAACAGAATGATCCACCACAACCCCGAATCAGCGGGTGCAACTCTCCCGATCGCATGATCACCAAAGTCGGCTTTCAGGTACTCTCCACCTTCATAAGCAATGATTTTGAAACTCGCAGGCATCAAACCTCGACTCGGTTTTGAAGAGTCGAACTGAGTCGTTTTTGGTTGCAGTCTTAATGTTTCTTCGAGAAAGTTGCGAACAATCTCAAATCTGCCGCGCATCAAAAATAGCAGGGCAGAGGAGATAAAGTCTCGAACGAAACATTGGTCGTAGTTTAATGCAGCGACTTCAGTATCACAGGCAGCGATCGTGCCAATCTCGCGACCCTGATAGTACACGATCGATTTTTCTAACAATTTCCAGGCTTGCTCTTCGATACTCAAGGTCTCACTCCTCGAAATTAACAAAGGTCTATCCTAGAGCAAATCCTTTGGAGTGCGATGCGACTTTACAATCGATTCATCTGAGCCAATTGGCGTTATTGATTCAATGTTTTAATTTTATCGATCGCTAAGTCAGGGTCAGGTAATGCTTGCCCTCGTTTCTTGGCAGTCTCAATCCACAGTTCTTTAACCGTTTCTAGCTCTTCTAATACTTCTGTTAGCGTCTCACCCTGCGCTAAACATCCTCTCAGTGCTGGAACCTCAGCAACATAGCCACCTTCATCAGCGGGATAAATGACGATCGGGTAGTTCATGGTGTTTCTTCCTCGTTTTCTTGATTGTCTTCTAATTCAATGAGGCGAATGGCTCGCTTGACATAGACAGATTTCACCTTGCCGTTGTGAACTGGAACCACAAAGGTTGTTTCGCCCTTCTCAAAAATATGGTGACTACCTGTGATCCTATCGAGTGTAAATCCTTCTTGCTCAAGCAGATTTCGGATGTCTGCAAATGTCACATCATTCGGGTTGTTCCTGAGCCGTTCTTGAAGCTTCTTGCGTTTAGTCATCGTTTCGTTATTTCTCGACTCGGCAACGTCCTTCAGTTGAACAGTCCAACTGTTTCTGCCGTTCCGCCAAAATGACGCTTAAATTCGGTCTTCCAGTCAGAGCCAACCGCCAATCAGCCCAAATCTCGTACAGCTTGTCTGCCAACCAGCCAAAGACCGGAATTTTGGTAATCGCATAGACCCATCCCATGCCCAGAACTTCATAGACGCGCCGAAACACCTCGACATTCTTAATCGTGCTGCCATCGGGCAATACAGCATGAATCCGACCCATTGCAGTCTCGTAGTCAATTCCACCATTCTCTTCAGGGGAATAGTTCTCGTCAGCAATATCTACGAATTCGACTAAACCTCGATCGCCATCTCGCTTTTTCAGAAAGTTGACTTCTCGCATACAGAGCGGACATTCACGATCGTAGAGTAGCTTAATTTTCCAAGTGGGATTTGTCATCGGATCTGAACCTTTTTCTTTAATTTTACAGTTCTTAACGCTTCTGGTGGATTGTAGACGAAGAACTTTGGCTCTAAGCTATGCCTATTTCAGTTGGGTGTGGATATGACTCGAATTCCGAAGTTAGCAGTATTGGCGTTAATTGCGATCGCATTGCTCTGGGGCTACAGTTGGACACAAATGAAAATAGGAGTGCAATATTCCTCTCCGTTCGTGTTTGCAGCGCTGCGAAATGTTGGAAGTGGAGTCATTCTGTTTAGTGCACTGATGATCAGAGGACAATCGCTCAAACCCACATCTGTGCCTCAACTATTTTTGTTAGGACTGCTGCAAACTGCGGGATTTAGTGGATTTGCGGCTTGGGCACTGATGAGCGGGGGAGCCGGAAAAACAGCAATTCTGGTGTACACGATGCCGTTTTGGACACTGTTGCTGGCTTGGTACTTTCTCGGTGAACGGATTAAAGGATTGCAATGGGTCGCGATCGCCATTGCCTTCTCAGGATTGTTGCTGATTCTCGATCCGTTTCGACTGCAAGGAACACCGATCAGCGGAATTTTAGCTGTGATTGCGGGATTGAGTTGGGCAGGGGGAAACGTCACTGCCAAGAAAATCAATCGATCGAATATCAGTTTACTTTCATTGACCGCTTGGCAAACGGTGTTCGGAGCCTTGCCGTTAGTTGCGATCGCGCTCTTTGTTCCGGCTCCTCCGATTCAGTGGAATTCTGCCTTTATCAGTGCATTGATGTACAACATTCTTCCTGGAAATGCCATTCCGATGTTGCTCTGGATGTATGTACTCACTCAGCTTCCAGCAGGATTATCTGGCTTGGGAATGTTGATGACTCCGGTAGTAGGCGTGACGTTTGCAGCGTTGCAGCTTGGAGAGTATCCACAGGTGCACGAATGGATTGGAATGATTTGCGTGGTCGGAGCGTTAGTGTTGACCTCGATCGCGAATCGAAAATAGGTCATCGCCAGTTCGATCGATTCCAGTCATATACGCCTTGAATTTCGTACTCCTGACCATTCTCAAATCGAATCGTACAGCGAGTGTTCTGGGAACTATCGGCTTCCGTTAGACTAATCACAGTGCAGGAGTACCATTCTTGATCACCATCTTGCACCCATTCCCACAAAGTGTTCGAGACCTCAATGCGATCGCCAATATTCAATCGGGTTTCTCGATCGCGGTAGGCTGCTAAATCTTCAGGCAGAATCGAATTGAGCCATGCGAGTCCATATTGGTCTCGAACGAACTGCATAGTCCCAGAATCGCGATTTTCCAGCCAATCATTTAAGAGTGAGGTCTTCCAGTCAGGTTCAGATTGAGCGAATAACAGTAAAGCTTCCCGTTGCTCATTGGTTAATTGTTCGAGTGGATTGGTTCGGGTTTCTTGCTGCAAGGTCGATCGCAGAATTTCTTTTTGTTCTGGATCAAGCGGATGCCCCAACCGTTCACATTGATCGAACGCTTTCTGCAATAGACGCTCAAGTTCGGATTCGCTCATAGTTCAATCTGTAAGGCAAGTTGATACAGTTGACGACGCGGTAAAGCGGTTTGCTGTGAAAGTTGCCGACTGGCTTGCGATCGAGAAATTCCTTGCTGCATGAGTGCCAACAGTTCGGCTTTAAGAACCTCTTCTGTGAGTGGAACTTTCGTCGGTTCTGCACCAGAAACAATCAGCGTGAACTCGCCTTTTGGTTCGGTCTGGGTGTAATGTGCGATCGCAGCTTTGACAGTTCCACGCCAGAATTCTTCGTGTAGTTTAGTGAGTTCACGTGCGAGAACAATTTGTCGATCGTCTCCTAAAACAGTTGCAATATCTTGGAGTGTTTTTTGAATTCGATGCGGTGCTTCATAGAAAATCAGGGTTCGATCATCAGTGATCAAGGTTTCAAGATGTTCTCGCCGTTCAGTTTCTTTAGCAGGAAGAAAGCCCTCGAACACAAAGCGATCGCTCTTTAAGCCTGAAGCACTCAACGCAGTCATCGCGGCAGTTGCACCTGGAATTGGAACCACTGGAATACGATTTTCTGCACAGGCTTTTACCAGTTCGTATCCTGGATCAGAAATTCCGGGCATTCCTGCATCGGTGACGAGTGCGATCGAGATGCCTTGCTGTAATCGATCGATCAGTTCTGTTGTTCTGAAATGGCGATTGTGATCGTGATAGCTAATCTGTGGGGTTTTGATTTGGAAGTGCTGTAAAAGCTTTCCGGTGTGGCGCGTGTCTTCGGCAGCAATCAAATCTACGGTCTGTAGAATTCGGACTGCCCGATATGTCATGTCTTCTAAATTGCCGAGGGGTGTGCCCACAATATATAGAGTTGCTGTCATGTAGAAATTATGTCAAAACATGGCTTATTTGTGGGCTTAGTTACGCTGGATTTAATCTATCTCGCGGAGGCTCCCCCAAGCTCGAATCAGAAAATTGTCGCAGAAGAAACCACGATCGCGGCTGGCGGTCCGGCGACTAATGCTGCAATCGCATTTCAACATTTAGGCAATTCTGCAACTGTGATCGGCGAGATCGGCTCACATCCGATTTGTCATCTAATTAAAAGCGACTTGCAAACTTGCGGCGTTCAGATTGTTGATCTTGATCCAATGAAGAGTGAATCGCCGCCTGTTTCCTCGATCGTAGTCAGCAAATCATCAGGTGATCGAGCAGTGGTTTCGATTAATGCAGTGAAATCTCAAGTGACAGATTATTCTGTGTTTCTCGATAACATTGATATTGTGCTGATTGATGGACATCAGATGCAAATTGGAAGTGCGATCGCGTCACAGGCACGTGAGAGAAACATTCCAGTTGTGATCGATGGTGGAAGTTGGAAGCCTGGATTTGAAACAGTCTTACCTTATGTAGACTATGCAATCTGTTCTGCCAACTTCAAACCACCGACGGATCAGACTGTCTTTGACTATCTACAGAACTTTGGAATTTCACACATCGCGATCACACGAGGAAAGAATACGGTTAAACTCCCAACCCTTGAAATTGATGTTCCCCAGGTTCCAGTGATGGATACGCTCGGAGCGGGTGATATCTTCCACGGTGCATTTTGCCACTATATATTAGAGCATTCGTTTATTGATGCCCTGTCCAAAGCTGCCCATGTTGCTTCACATTCCTGTCAGTTCTTCGGCACTCGCGAATGGATGAAACATCACATCTATAATAATGAGGCTGTTTGAACAATCACGCTGATGAACTTTGAAGGTATTTGCGCTATTGCTCGTCGAATTGGTTGGGGTGCGGCGAACATTCTCGTCGAACAATCCCGCAACTTTGAAGTTAAAAAATCAGGAGATAGTCCGGTCACTTCAGCGGACATTGCAGCAAATTCCTACATTCTCGAAAAGCTACAGTCGGTGTTCGATCCGCAAACCTTTGGCTATCTCAGCGAAGAAACTTATCAATCTGAACCTGCTGAAGTTCGCCTGAGTCGTGCTTGGGTGTGGATTATTGATCCGCTCGATGGGACAAAAGATTTCATCAATCGCACGGGTGAATATGCGATGCACATTGCCTTAGCTTATCAAGGTCGTCCAGTGGTCGGCATTGTCGCTTGTCCTGCATTTGGTAAACTCTATTCTGCAAGTCTAAATGGCGGAACTTGGGTCGAAACTCAGAATGGCGATCGACATCAATTATCAGTTTCAGACAAATCCAACTTTGCAGATCTGACCGTGGTTGCCAGTCGCAGTCATCGAGATGTCCGATTTAATCAATTAATGGAACAGTTCCCCGTCAAACAACAGAGCCAAATCGGTAGTGTGGGCTGTAAGATTGCTGCGATCGTAGAACAACAAGCCGATCTTTACTTATCTCTTTCCGGTAAATCTGCCGCGAAAGATTGGGACTTTGCCGCTCCGGAACTGATCTTGACTGAAGCAGGCGGACAGTTCACGTATTTCGACCAATCTCCGGTGCAATACAATCGTGCCGATGTGAATCAGTGGGGTGGAATTCTTGCCAGCAATGGAAAAGTTCATCGCCAACTCTGCGAAACCGCAACCGATTTGCTTGCAAAAATTGATCAATAATTTCCCGATCTGAGGTTCAATGGCAGGGAAAGTAGAGAGCGATCGCGCTTTTCTTCCTAACCTCCTAACGTATCCTCATGAAAATCAATCGTGCAGGGCGCATCTTCGCCCGAAGCTTGGTGCTGTTTGTCCTGAGCTTTGGAATTCTCACGAGTCCGATTTGGTTACAGTTTTCAAATGCCGCGCAACCTGTCGAAGCCGCGCAACCCGCCGAACTTATTGGCAACAAGCAGTTTGCTCAGATTAATGTTCGGACTACGCCTTCTCCGACTTCGACGATCGTAGGATTTGCGTATTCGGGCGATCGCATCCGAATTCTCGATCGCGCCCAGATGAGCGATGGTAATCTCTGGTATCAGATGGAATCGAATCGCTCTGGAATCACAGGCTGGGTACAAAGCAATCAAGTTCGACTCCTCACCGCTCCTGATTCAAGTTTCCAGCCGAAAGTCGTCACAATTCGGAGCACTCCCGCCACAGATCCGATCGTGCCTCCCGCCTCAAATTGTGCTCCAGTCTATCCGGTTCGGATTCCGGTGATCAATCAGGGATTTGGACGAGTCAGCGATCCGTTTAATCCCGGTCAGACTCATTTTCATACCGGAGTCGATTTTGATGGCAGCATTGGCGATCCGATCAAAAGTCCGATTTGTGGGGTCGTAACTTTTGTGGGGCGCGAACAAGATACGACGAATTATGAATGGGGCTATGGTTGGCACGTCAAGATTCGAGATCCACAAGGACGGATTCACCTGTTTGCTCATATCAGTAAATCCTATGTGAAAGTGGGTCAAGCGGTTACTTCCGGTCAACTCATTGCAGCGATCGGAAATAATGGCAATTCCACCGGACCACATTTGCATTATGAGATTCGTCAAGGTGCAGACAATTATCAGTTCGCCATTAATCCGATGGAATTGCTCGATCGTGCGGGACAAGGAGGGGTTCGACAGGCTGAAGTTAATCGATCGCCCTCGACTGTCCCGTTACGGTTTTAGAGTTCCAAAGTCGATCGACCCGGACGACTTACTGACAATTCACTAAGTTAGTTCCGGGCGTATTTTGGAAGCCGTTCGAGATCCAGCCCGCTGCGGGTCTTGCAATTCTCACCCAGATCCGACCGGACGAATCCACGCTCGTTGTAGCAGGATTTGTGGTGAGAAAAACTTGCGTATTGTTTGCCACACTGCTGACCACCGGGGAAGAAACATTCGCACCTTGACGAACGATCAGACCTTGGGTTTGATTGACTCGGCGACAGGTCGCATTCGGATTCGGATTTGGGTTGGGATTGCCGCTGGTGGGGCAAAGTCTCAGAGTAACGGTTTGGATAAAGCCTCGGACAGGTGCACTCACCGCGATAAATCCACCTTCTGCGGTGTTTTCTGCCAACGTGACAGGCTGATTCTCAGTGAGCGTCCGAACTACTGGACTGGCTGCCGATCGCTGAGCAAAAATCGCTGTGGATTGTTTGGCACAGCGCAATTGTCCAGTGAGCGATCCGGTTTGCGCCATTGCAGCAGGCATCAGAACGGGAGCGGACAGAGCCGCGATCGTCAAAGCGGATAAGGATTTCTGCCAGAAATTTTGTGTCATATTCATCTCCTCACGCGGGTTAGTAACCCTTTGTTTTCGTGAGGTAATTATCCCACGGAGGAGGTAGAAGCCTGCCTTTATTACGGCAGTTTTAACGATTAGACTTTGAAGAAGCGGGCACCGGGAATCGAACCCGGATATCCTGCTTGGAAGGCAGGTGTTTTACCACTAAACTATGCCCGCGCGTTTTGCGCTTTTTCAGAATAACACCTTTTCTGGGAATTGAAACCACAAAGTTTAAACTTCTAGAAATTAGAGTCGCGATCGTATCTTGTTAGACATTGACCGTAGAATACTACAACCACAGAAAAAGATTGCCGTTCAGTGGCGCTCACGGGCGAAGTTCTGAGTCAGAGCGAGATTCAGAGATTAATTTGGGGAAAGACGATCGTGGTTTTTGGCATCAATCGCAGTGATATTTAGTTCTAACACCGTGCACTGGGGTTGAAACGAACACTTTCTGCGTACTGTAGACGTGTGAATTTTTAATTTTGTATAATTAGTTATCAGGAAAATTTTACTCTTAGCTGTGATTTCTAGGCAGACGAGGTTAAGAGTTAAGTTCAGGGGACGTGTCTCTAGCCAGGTTAAATCTTCGCAGTTCGAGCATACACGGATTTTTTAACTTCTACAGGTTCACGATCGAGAATTGTTCCCAGTGATTGAGGACAGAGCGGTTTGGGCATGGATAGGTTTGCGGTGTAACTCGCTGTGAATGGCGCAACCTAAAAGTTCTCGCGCACAGACTGTTTCATTGACATGCAAAGTTTGACAGCACTTCCTTCATTCACTCAAGTTTCAGTTCAATTTCCCCTTTCTTGTCAGCAACAAGGGTTATGGTTTCTCTATCAGCTTGAGCCAAACAGTACGGCTTACAACATCTATCACACGATTCGGATTGAGGGTGTGTTGGATGTGAACGCTTGGGAGCAGGCTTGGAATCACGTATTTGAGGCGCATTCGATTTTGCGATCGCGCTACGGTGAGTCGAGTGGGCGACCGTTTCGAGTGGTTCAATCCGGCAAGCTTCCATTGCAATACGTTCAGGCAGCAGATTGGAGCGAGGAAACTTTAAAAACTCAGATTTTTGCTGAGACGACGAGACTGTTTCACCTAGAAACGGAACCTGCAATTAGAGTGAGCTTGTTTCAGCGAAGTTCTAAGGAATTCGTTCAAGTGATTACTCTGCATCATATTGCGGGTGATATGTGGACGTTTGATTTGCTGATTGAAGAATGGGGACGGTGCTATCAAGGGAAATCTGTGGAACCGCGAACGCAAAGCGCGGTGCAAGCATTGACCTATGCCGATTATGTGGATTGGCAGGGTGAAATGCTGAATGACGATCGCGGCAAAGACTTGATCGATTTCTGGAATCATCAATTAGCGGGTGAACTTCCTGAGCTTGATCTGCCGAGTCAGACTACGATTCAGAAAACGCAGCAGAGTGAGACGCAATCTTTTCTACTGCCTTCTCATTTGATTGAGCCACTGAAATCACAAGGTTATAGTCTCTATCGTGTTCTACTCACAGCGTTTTTGGTGTTGCTGTATCGCTACACGGGCGAGAGTGATTTAACGATCGGGACTGCAATGGCGGGACGTTGGGGAATGGATTCGTTTCAGGATGTCATTGGCTATTTCTCGAATATGGTTCCGCTGCGGGTTCCAATGCAGGCAGAGCTTGAATTTGGAACACTTTTAGAGCGAGTCGATCGTATTGTTCGTGAAGTACAAGCCCATCAAGATCTGCCGCTACAAGAATTAGTCAAACAGAAGAAAACGAGCCGTCTATTTTCGGTCACTTTTACTTGGCAAAAACATCGTTGGATCACTCAATCGTTTGGGGAACTCACACTTGAACCTTACTGGCTTGAACATCAAGGTGGAGCAACATTCGATCTAGATTTGCAAGTAGTAGAAGCGGGCGATCAATTTAATTTGGTCTGGCAATACAATGTCGATCGATTTGAAAGTGATCTGATCACGCGCATGGCTCAACAGTTTGAGACTTTGCTAGAGAGCGTCGTTTGCACTCCTCAAGAACGAATTTCGCATCTATCGATCTTGCCAGCGGAACAAAAACATCAATTGTTAGTGGAGTGGAATGATACGGCTCGATCGATTCCCTCAAGCTGTGTTCATGAATTGATTTCGGCTCAGGCAGCAAGAACACCGAATGCGATCGCAGTTCAATTCGAGCAAGAACAAATTACCTATCAAGAATTAGAAGAGCGATCGAATCAACTTGCCCGATTCTTACAATCAAAAGGAGTTCAGCCCGATAGTTTGGTCGGGATTTGCATTCCTCGATCGATTGATTTTATTGTTGGCATTCTTGGCATTCTTAAATCAGGTGGCGCATTTGTTCCGCTCGATCCAACCTATCCAAAAGAGCGACTTGAATTGTTGATGTCAGATGCTCAAGTCACAGTGTTACTAACGAATCTGGACGAGATTCAATCCTTTAGTGCTGCACTTGTTCAGAGCAATGTGAAAAATAGCAATCTCGCTTATGTGATCTACACTTCCGGTTCAACTGGAAAACCGAAAGGCGTAATGATCGAGCATCAAAGCATGGTGAATCACAACCTTGCAGTGATTCGGGAGTATGAATTGCAGGAATGCGATCGCGTTTTGCAAGCTTCGGCACTGAGCTTTGATATTGCGATCGAAGAAATTTTCCCAACCTTGATTCAAGGTGCAACACTGGTGCTACGTTCGCCGGATTGTTTGATGTCTACTCAACAGTTTCTACAGTTTGTTGAAGCTCATCAAATTACAGTGCTGA
This sequence comes from Leptolyngbya sp. AN10, assembly GCF_050565645.1. Taxonomy (NCBI): domain Bacteria; kingdom Bacillati; phylum Cyanobacteriota; class Cyanophyceae; order Leptolyngbyales; family Leptolyngbyaceae; genus Leptolyngbya; species Leptolyngbya sp. AN10. Next base: position 67,791 of record NZ_JBNXVP010000026.1, on the reverse strand, counting down.
ATCTTCCGACTGCTCTTTGGCATCAGATTGTTTATGGACTGACAGAATTAGATTTGGTCTTGCCTTCAGCCGTTCGATTAGTGATTGTGGGCGGGGAAAAAGCTTCTCGATCGACCTATCTCACTTGGTATGAGCGAGTTGGGAACTATCCGCGCTGGCTTAATACTTATGGTCCAACAGAAGCGACTGTGATTGCGACTATGTATGATCCGATTCGATCGGGATTTGATCAAGGAGAACTGTCGATCGGGAGTGCGATCGACAATGTTCAAACGTACATTCTCGATCCACAGATGCAGCCTGTTCCCGTTGGAGTTGCTGGAGAACTCTATATTGGTGGATTCGGAATCGCAAGAGGCTATCTACGCCGACCAGAACAAACTCAAGAGAAATTTATTGAGCATCAGTTTCCCGGATTGCTCCCTCAAAGACTGTATCGAACTGGCGATTTAGTTCGCTATCGGCAAGATGGCAAGCTTGAATATTTGGGCAGAAATGATGATCAAGTGAAAATTCGCGGCTTTCGGATTGAGCTTGGAGAAATCGAATTTGCGATCAACCAACATCCAGCCGTCAAAGACTCGATCGTGCTTGCACAGTCACAGCGATTGATCGCGTACACTGTTGCTCAAGAATCTGTCGAGCCAGAAGAACTTCAGCGATTTTTGAAACAATCGATGCCGAGCTATATGGTTCCGAGTGCCATTGTTGAATTAGCAACCTTTCCTTTAACTGCGAATGGAAAAGTCGATCGCAAAGCTCTTTTAGACATTGCTCCTGCGATTTCAACAAGAGCAATTTCACTTCCACAAACCTCGATCGAACATCAGCTTGTCCAAATCTGGCAAGAAGTTCTCAAAGTTGAGCCAATTGGCGTAGAGGATGATTTCTTCGAGTTAGGGGGACATTCTTTGTTAATGCTGCAATTAGCGGCGAAGATGGAGCAGGCTTTAGGCAAACCGATTCCGATGGCGATGCTGTATCAAGTTCCAACCATTCGGCAATTGAGCCAAGCGATCGCAGATAAACAATCCGATTTTTCGTCTGCCCTGATTCAATTTCAAGCAGGAGATTCAACTCGATCGCCACTTTTCTGTATTCCTGGCGCAACCGGAACCTTTCGGTTTTGTGAAGGGTTACGCGCTCATCTTGATCCAGAGCAGCCGATTTATGGCATTCAAGAACTCTCGATCGATTCCCAGACCACGCTCGAAATGATGGCAAATCACGCCATTCGAGAAATGCAACAGTTTCAGCCTGAAGGACCATATCACATCATCGGCTACTCAATGGGAGCTTCAGTCGCGTACGACATTGCTCAACAGCTTCACGATCAAGGGCAAGAAGTTGCTTTGCTCGCCTTGATTGCACCAGGGAATATGATGGCAATTCCAGAACAATTCACGGTGCTTCAGAAGTTGCCTGTAGTACGGAATTTTTATCTGTTGCTGGAACTGTTGACGCGCTGGAATGCGTTTGGGGTGGAAAGTCGATCGTTGAAATTTCGCGATCGCACAGTTCTATTTCTCAAAAAAGTAATCTGGAGCCTCAAACTAATCGTGCGAATGATCTTGTTTGGCGCGATCGATCATCTCACAGGCAACACCGATCCCTATTGGCGGCATGGTTGGATTGTTCGCCATTACCGTCCGCGCCAAAGTGCCTTTCCAATCCAACTATTCATTTGCGAACAGGAAGCGAGACCTTCAGAAATGTGGGTCAGTTGGCGCACCTTAGCAGACGATCAACTAACCGTTCACATCCTGCCGGGAACGCATCTGTCTTGTGTTGATAAATCAGCGATGAGAATTTTAATCCAAAAAATCGCTCATCTTTTTCCAAAGTAAAGCCTCGATCGAATCGGGTCGCTTTCCGGTAGAATAGACTATTTGTGCGGAAACAATCGAGTACATAGACATTATGGCGAAGCGGATTCAGCTTGTTCTCACGCAGAACGTAAGCAAATTAGGACGCATTGGGGACTTAGTGGAAGTCGCCCCCGGTTATGCAAGAAACTATCTCGTGCCCCAAGGCAAGGCAACCACAGTCAATCCTGGGATTCTCAAACAGGTCGCTCGTCGGCGCGAATTAGAGGAACAACGGTTAGCTGAATTGAAACAGCAGGCGGTTCAGATCGCAGCAGAAATCGAAACGGTTGGCGGATTCGATATCGAGAAACAAGCAGGCGAAAACGATTCGATTTTCGGAACGGTCACAAACCAAGATGTCGCAGAGGCAATCAAAGCGAAGACCAATCAAGAGATCGATCGACGTTCGATCACGCTTCCCGACATCAGCAAACTCGGAGAGTACACAGCGCAAATCAAACTGCACCCCGAAGTCACTTCAAAGGTGATTATTCGAGTGGTTGCAGCGTAGAGAGAGTGGGGAGTGGGGAGTAAGGACTGTGATCAACCCCGTTTTCCACTCCCTACTCCCTACCCCCTACTCTCTACCAGTACACAGTTACTAAAACTTGCTAAGATTGGAAATAGCTGTATAGTTGGGGGTTGAGTCCGTGAAATTGGATTCAGCCCCCAACACATTCTCGCCAATCCTGCTTCTCAGCATCATGGTTCAAGACTTCAATTTCCAACCCGTTAACGATCGCATTCCCCCTCAGAATCTCGATGCTGAAGAGGCAATTTTAGGCGGAATTTTACTCGACCCCGAAGCGATTACTCGGATTCTCGACATTCTGCGCTCTGAAGCGTTTTACAGCAGCGCTCACCAGGAGATTTACAAAGCCTGTGTTGCCCTTCATCAGCAGGGATCTCCGACTGATCTGATGAGCGTTTCGACTTGGTTAAACGATCGCGGATTATTAGACAAATTAGGCGGACAGTCGAAACTGGTGCAATTGGTCGATCGAACTGTAAGCGCAGTCAATATCGATCAATACGCCACTCTGGTAGTCGATAAGTATTTACGGCGGAAATTAATCAGCACCGGACATCAGATTTCACAACTTGGACATGAAACAGCAAAGGACTTAGAGAAAGTTCTGGATGAAGCTGAACAAAAAGTGTTTAGCATTACGCAAGTTCGCCCGAATCAAGGTTTGATTGCGACATCGGATATTTTAACCAAGACGTTTGCTGAAATTGAAGAGCGATCGGCAGGAATGGCGCTACCTGGATTAGCGTCGGGCTTTTATGATTTGGATGGTAAAACTCAGGGATTTCAGCGATCGGATTTGATCATTGTTGCAGGTCGCCCGTCAATGGGAAAATGTCTCGCTCACGATGCGGAACTCGTTTTGGCAGATGGTTCGATCGCGACAATTGAAGAAATTTACCAACGTCGCCAAGCGGAATTATTAACGCTCAACGACAATTGGAAATTCTCTGTAACCGAGCCTTCCGCCTTCATTGATGACGGCATTAAGCCCGTTTTCCGAGTTACGACTCGCCTGGGCAGAACAGTCGAAACCACACTAACGCATCCTTATTTGACGTTGGATGGATGGTTGCCTTTGTCCTCGTTGCGAGTGGGCGATCGTATTGCTGTTCCCCGAATCATTGACGTTTTTGGAAAAGTTTCAGTTGCGCCAAGCGAGATCGATCGACTTGTTGAACTGAGTATGAAAGAAATTCCATCGTTCGTATTCCAGCTTGTTCGTGATCAATTAGCCACATTTCTGAATCGACTGCTTGCGAACGGTTATGTTCTGCATCACGAAAAGTTAGCGCGTCAAGTTCAACATCTACTCCTGAGATTTGGAGTCGTTAGTCAACTTCAATTCGATTCTGCCGCTCAGCCAGTTTGGAAACTTGATTTAATTGATGCAACCTCGATCGAGGTTTTCGATTCGGCAACTTATGAGGCACAAGCTGGATCAGTTTTATGTGTTCAACGTTCAAACGTTCTTCAGGAATTAGCGAACAGTGATGTCTATTGGGATGAAATTACTGCGATCGAGTTCGTGGGCGAGAAGCAAGTTTACGATCTGACCATTCCCAAGACTCATAACTTTGTTGCGAATGACATCTGTGTGCACAACACGGCGTTCTGTCTGGGTTTGGGGCGAAATATTGCAGCACAATACAAGCTCCCGGTCGCAGTATTTAGCTTAGAAATGTCGAAAGAGCAGATTGTTCAGCGATTGCTGGCGAGTGAGGCTCGGATCGAGAGTGGAAGATTACGATCCGGCAGAATTGCCTCTCAAGATTGGGAGCCGCTGAGTAATGCGATCGGGCGACTGTCAGAACTGAGAATCTTCATTGACGATACGCCGAATATTAGCGTCGTGGAAATGCGATCGCGTGCCCGCAAACTACAAGCCGAACAAGGCGGCGCACTCGGCATGATTTTGATCGACTACCTGCAACTGATGGAAGGCAGCGGGAGTGAAAATCGAGTCCAAGAACTTGCAAGAATTACTCGTGCTTTGAAAGGGCTTGCCCGTGAATTGAATGTGCCTGTGATTGCCCTCTCTCAATTGAGCCGAAGCGTGGAATCCCGTGCTGATAAGCGTCCGATGATGTCTGACCTTCGCGAAAGTGGATCGATCGAGCAAGACGCGGACCTAGTGATGATGCTTTACCGCGATGAATATTACAATGAAGATACACCCGATCGAGGAATTGCCGAAGTCCTCATCACCAAACATCGGAATGGACCCACTGGAACAATCAAATTGTTGTTCGAGCCGCAATTTACTCGATTCTTAAATCTCGCTTCTCCCAACCGTTTCGACTCTTAACCAAATTACTGATCCGATCCGAGAAGAATCCAGTAGTATAGATAACGGGTTTGGAATTGCTATCATGCGTACCAATGGTTGAATCAAGACTGATTAAGGGTCAGCTTGTAGAACTCCCTCAGTATCGAGTTCGCGAAAGCATTAAAGCAAAACACGTCAGCCTCAGAATGACGGTTCAGGGCGGTTTAGAAGTCATTATCCCACGTGGATTTGACCAGAGCCGAATCCCTGAAATTTTGCAGACCAAACAAAGTTGGATTGAGCGAACGATCGATCGACTCGAAGCACAGCGACAACAGTTTGAGACTTCCCCTGGGTTGCCCGAACAGTTGGCGCTAAGAGCGATCGATCAATTGTGGGAAATCGAGTACCAACCGACTGGATTTTCCAAGGTGACGCTGACCGAAAAAGGCAAGTCCAAGCTGATTCTGCGTGGTAATACGAACAACGAGGAGCTTTGTCGCGCGCTCCTTCAGCAATGGTTAACTCACAAAGCCTATCAGCGGTTAGTTCCCTGGCTTTGGTCTATCAGTCAGGAATTGGATTTGCCGTTTCATAAAGCCTCAATTCGGGGACAAAAAACGCTTTGGGCAAGTTGTTCTCAGCAGTGCAATATCAGCCTGAACTATAAATTATTGTTTCTGCCACCGGAACTGGTGCGATATGTCTTTGTGCATGAGCTATGCCATACGGTACACCTCAATCACTCGGCGCGGTTCTGGGCACTCGTTGAAGAGAAAGATCCAAACTATAAAGCGATCGACAAAGAGCTTCGCAAATCAAGTCACTACGTCCCTGGTTGGCTGGAAATGCCCGGTTTGAAGGACTAACTCATTCTTTGGATAGGGGAAGAGACTCGATCGAACCCGTAGGATTCAAAGAAATTTGGGTTTGAAAGATGACAGAGCCAGCAGAACGTTTACCGAAACCAACTGATGATTCACCGCCTAAAAAACAGAAGGTGGTCGATCCGAATGATTTAGTCTACAGCGGTGGATATCAAGGCGACCCAAGAGAGATCGTCGAAAATCCAGCCGTAACTCCGCAGATGTTGAATGAGCCTGGAGACTTAAGAGCCGACGAGATGGACGAGGATTAGAATAGAGCGCTTCCATGTCTTTGGATATAGTCCGCTCTGGGGTGGTATCTCTACCGTCAGAAAGATGCTTAAGCCTTCATGAAAAATTTACAGTTGCCTCGGTAAGGTTTTACTCTGAACTTAGAGTAACCATTTTCGACGAAGTTCTTTGATTGGGCTTCATTTGACCGACTGTATCGGCTTTCTCGATTCTGGTCATCTTCGCGATCGTATCGTCCGATCCAGATCTACAATTCGATGTCTCCGAGTTGTTAGTGTCCTTCACGGTTTTGTCATGAAAGTTGCCCTTGTCCATGACTATCTGACTCAGAAGGGGGGTGCAGAGCGAGTCTTTGAAATGCTCTGTAAGCGCTACCCTGATGCGGATATTTTCACCTCGCTGTATGAACCGGAAGCCTCGATCGATTTTGGCGATCGAGAAGTGTTTACCACGTACTTACAGCAGATTCCGAACGCTTCCCGCTATTTTAAGCTGCTTGCGCCGCTGTACTACTCCGCGTTTCGGGCTTTGGACTTGCGCGACTATGACTTGATTATTAGCAGCACGACCAGTTTTGCCAAAGGCGTGAGAAAGCGACCAGACGCGAAACATATCTGTTTTTGCCACAATATCACCCGCTTTTTGTGGGATACCAAAACGTATCTGCGAGAGTACACGACTTATCGAAGATTTTTGCCGCTGTTGGAGCAAGTCTTCCGAGCGATGCGGAAGACAGATTTTGCGTATGCTCAGGAGCCGGATGTGTATCTTGCGAATTCCAGTACAGTAGCGCAGCGAATTCAGCAGATTTACAAAAAGCCTGCACGAGTCATCAACTGCCCGATCGATAGTCAGCAGTTCGCCTTCTCGAATCAGAAAGAAGATTTTTATCTCGCGTCGGCTCGATTGGTCAGCTATAAACGATTGGATGTCGTCGTTGAAGCGTTTAACTGGTTGGGTTGGAATTTGATTGTGACGGGAGATGGACCAGAGCGAGACACTCTGGAAGCGCGGGCGATGCAAAACGTGAGATTCTTAGGACATGTGAGCGACGCGGAACGGAAACTATTACTGTCGAAATCAAAGTCGGTGATTGTGATGGCACTGGAAGATTACGGACTGGTTCCGATCGAAGCCAATGCCAGCGGTACTCCAGTGATCGCGTATGGCGAAGGAGGTGTCCTCGATACACAGATTCCAGGCGTTACGGGTGTATTCTTTAATTCTCAAACTCCACAAGCCCTGCATCGGGCACTACTCAGAGCCAAAGCGATCGAATGGAACTATCAAAAAATTCGAGATCATGCGATGAGTAAATTTTCCGAAGATGCCTTCTTTCACTCGATCGAGGGGGTGATTGCTGAAGTTTGTGGAACGAAATGATTGCAGTTTAGTAAGTTTTATAGTTTCCTGAAATTTATATTCCAACGGAGTGAATCATCGTGGCGCAAGGTAATCTCACCTTTTTCAATCCATCCCCACCTGCCCAAGAACCTGATCCAGGGTACGGACAGCTTTTTGGCGTGTTGATGCGACGGAAGATTTGGTTCTTGGGCGCACTCGCAGGCACGATCGCGCTGGCGGCAGGCGTGACTGCTTTTATGCCAGCAACCTACCGCAGTACGATGCAAATGCTCGTTGAGTCGAACTATCGGGAACGCCGCGCTCCGGGCGATAATCGCACCTCGTTCGCTGATCCGAATGTGGAAAGCGATACCGCGACGCAGGTGAACTTGATGCGGAGTACCCCTTTGCTGCAACGAGCCGTGAACGATTTGAAGCCGCGATACAGCGATATGGATGTCGATCGCTTAAGACGACGATTAAACATTGTTCAGGTTCAAGAACTGCGTGGAAATGAGCGGGTGAACACGAACATTGTTGAGATGAGCTACATCGACCACGATCGCGTCAGAACTCGCGAAGTGCTCAAAGCGCTGCAACGGGTTTATCAGGATTACAACTTAGAACAACAGCGGAATCGGTTGGCAAAAGGATTGTCGTTTATCGATCGACAAATTCCTCAAGTGCAAGAGAAGGTGAACAAAGCAGAGGCGGATCTCGAACAGTTCCGTAAGTCCTCGAATTTGGTTGATCCTGAAGATCAATCGAGAGCTTTGATCGAATCACTGCGGGAATTGCAGAAAGATCAGCAGTCGAATCGAGGGGAACTCGCAAGCGCTCAAGCGAGATTTAGCGCTCTTCAACAGCAACTTGCTCGATCGCCCGAACAAGCGACGATCGCTTCGAGGTTGAGCCAGTCGAGACAGTATCAGGCTTTACTCGCTGAAGTTCAAAAGACTGAAGTCGCTTTGGCTCAGCAGCAAACTCGATTTACAGCAAAATCGCCATTTGTCCAGCAGCTATTAGATCAGCGGCAACGTCAGGTCGCACTCTTGCAGCAAGAGGCACAGCGAGTTCTGGGAGTGGAAGCAGGCGCGATCGCGGGATCAGATTCAGCACTCTTTTCAACGGGACAGTTGGGTGAGAATGATCTGAAGTTTGCCAGCGATTTAACTCAAGCTCAGGTTGACTTCTTTGCAGCACGGGCGCGGGATCAGTCCTTGGGTGCAGAAGCTCAGCGTTTACAAGCTCAACTCCAGCGATTCCCGACCCTACTGGCAGAGTACAATCGCTTGCTGCCCACTGTGAAACTCCAGCGTGACACCTTGGATCAGTTGGAGAAAGCGCGGCAAGAATTGGGACTCGAAATTGCACGAGGTGGATTTGATTGGCAAGTAGTGGAACAAGCCAAAGTCGGTCGCCAAGTGGGTCCAAACTGGATGAGAAATCTCCTGGTTGGCGCAGCAGGAGGCTTGCTATTAGGTTGTGTTGCGGCATTCTTGCGTGAGTCAGGAGATAAGTCGATTCGCACTTCAGAAGATCTGACCAAGCAGGCATCGATCCCGCTGATTGGCATGGTTCCAGAGTTGCCGATGTCTGAATTGATGCCGACGACCAATTTTGCTTTTGGTCGATCGACAAATGTGGGCGATACTTCGATGCTTCAAGTCCTGCATTGGGCACCGTTCCGCGAATCGCTGGATTTGATTTACAAGAATCTGCAATTGATGACTGATGGGACTCCAATGCGATCGCTCGTGGTTACTTCTGCTCTCGCGGGTGAAGGAAAATCGACGGTTGCCCTCGGATTGGCAATCAGCGCGGCACGACTGCATCAGCGCGTTTTATTGATTGATGCGGATCTACGTCGTCCGGGCTTGCATCATCAACTGCAACTCCCGAATGATCATGGTTTATCGACGTTGTTGACCAGCGATCGAGCATTGACCCAATCGGCAATTCAGCCTGCAAGTACCTACAGTGATTTACCAATCTCGGTGTTGACAGCGGGACCGACTCCGACTGATTCGGTGAAGTTGCTCAGTTCTAAGCGGATGCGCGATTTGATGACGGTGTTCGAGCAGCATTACGATTTGGTGATTTTAGATGCGCCTCCGGTTCTGGGAATTGTGGATGCGCTGTTGGCAGCTTCATTCTGTGATGGAGCCTTGCTTGTGGGACGAATGGGACACGTTGATAAAAACGAAGTGTCGCAAGCGGTTGGAATGCTGAGTCGATTGAACTTGGTTGGGGTGGTGGCGAATTGTGCCGAAAGTGGACACAGTTACTATTATCGATCGGCTCCTACACCTGCTTAGCTACTGTGTATACATCAGTCTCTTGCACTTCGTTGTGGTCAGATCGTGCCCCCTAAATCCCCCATTCTGGGGGACTTTGAGCCAGAAAAATTTCTCGAATTCCAAAGCGGTTTCTATCTTCAAAGTCCCCCAAATTTGGGGGATTTAGGGGGCTGAAGCCGATTCAACCGAAGCAAAAACGACTTGTGTTATACACAGTAGCACCTGCTTAGAGGGTGTTTGAGAAGGATAAAAAGCGGCTTTGCTGCGTTGCGAGTTCGCCCGGAGATTCATGTCCGGGCAGGTGAATGCAATAAACGATTACTTCTCAAACACTGTCTTATAAATTAATTAACTAGGCTTTAAAGGACAAATCTAATCAGGTTTGTTCTTTTTTACTGACTTTCTATTTTTAAATCGATTACTCTCTCTACTTAGAAAGATGATGCAGTTCAACACAGCTCGATCGAGCTATGACAAAGTATAGACTGGTACAAAGCATTAGGAAAATAGAGATACATCGATATTTATATCTTCAGATAAATACTAAATCATTGATTCCGCAAAGCTGAGAATTGGTATCAGCGTATAAGTGCTAATTTCATCACCTTTAAAGTGGATGAATGATAGCTGATCCCCATAGTTGAACTGGCTTTCACCGACGCGAAATTTATCCTAATCTTTAACTCCAGATTCTCAGTTTAGTATAAAATTTAGTTTTGATAGGTTGTAGAATTTCTGATCTTGATTCAGAGAAACCGCGATTTTGAGCAAATTCAATCAAATTAATTGCAGTTCTTCCAAAAGATAGAACCTCTTAAGTGCTCCTACTTGAAGTAGAGATATTCGCACTTAAATCTACTAAAATCTGAGTGATTAATGATTCGAGTAGATTCCTCAAGTTAGGACTCGAACTTGCAACATTTTTGCCGCACTTAAATCTGTTTCCTTACTCGATTGACTGTCAGATCCGCATCTCAGAAAACCGATATTTCGCGACTTTACCGGATAACTCATGACAACTCTTGATCCGCTAATTTTGCAGGGAACTCCAAGCTCCACCTGGGACAAAACAGAGGAGATGGGGCAAGAGAGCCAACGGTGTTTTCTGTACTGGCGGCGCACTCAACTTCTGGTTCTCCAACGGACAGCTAGAGAGCGCGATCGCACGTTCAGACAACCTCCGCTCCCTCCGCTCTCGAATTCCATCTTGCTGACGCAATGTCTGAAGCGCTCCCCGATCGAACTCGTCCGGATTGATCCGAATCTAGGAGAAACCACGATTAAAGAGTGGGCAGAAGCGTGTCAACAGTCTGGCAAATCGATTTACCTCCGGTTGCCTGTCGCCTCGCATCTTCCACATCGAAAATGGGAGCTTTTGTGGGGCTGGAAGCGGGTGTTTGATTGGGGTGTGGCTGCGATGCTGTTAATCTTGCTCAGTCCTTTGCTGATTGGGATTGGATTGGCGATCGCGCTTACTTCTCCAGGGTCGATCTTTTTCAGTCAGTGGCGAGTGGGTCAGCGCGGTAAACTATTTCGCATTCTGAAGTTCCGCACGATGGTGATGGATGCCGAAAAAGCACATCATCGAATTATGGCGAATCAAGCGGCGGACTGTTTGCATAAGCGCGAAGATGATCCGAGAGTGACCTCTCTAGGGAAATGGTTACGGCGCTATAGTTTGGATGAATTGCCGCAGTTGATCAATGTCCTGCGTGGGGAGATGAGTTTGGTCGGTCCGAGACCTTGGGCGCTGTATGACGCGGTGCGAATTCGACCGGAGATGCAGACTCGCTTGAATGCGTTACCGGGAATTACCGGAGCGTGGCAGGTGGAAGCCCGATCGACGATCGTAGATTTGGATGCGGTGAACTACCGCGATTTGGAATATCTTAGAACTTGGTCATTGGGGGGCGATTTCAAGATTTTGTTGCGGACGGTTCCGAAAGTCTTATCGGGCTTTGGAGCGTTCTGAATCTTGAAGCGGATAAACTGTAGAATGAGTGGGTGAAATGCCTACGCTGTAAGCATTACAGTTTTCTTGCTCATGCCTCAGAGGAAACCGGGATGCCCCAACGGATCAAGCGAATTTTTAGTGCGACTCGGTTTTGGCAAGACCACGCCTTTATTTTTCGAGAGTTCAAGTTCTTTCCGCGAGTTGCGATCGCGGCGGTTTTGTTTGCGATCGGGTCGGCTGCGTTTGAGGGATTTGGCTTCGGGTTTCTCTTAGCGTTTCTGCAAAGTTTGGTAAGTCCAACGGCTGAACCGTTTCGCACTGGGATCAATTGGTTTGATCTTTGGATTCTAGGAGTTGATCGTGGTGCGACTGAACGGTTATTGCGCGTATCGAGTCTCATTCTATTGTCCGCTTGGATTCGGGCTGTGTTTAACTATTTCACTCAGGTCTATACCGATTTTGCTCAACAGCGATTAGTCGATCGATTACGCCGACAAGTTTTTGAGCAATTGCAAGCGGTGAACTTAAGTTATTTCAATCAAGTTTCCGCAGGTGAACTCATCAATACAATCACGACTGAGGTTGGTAAATTAAATTTTGCGTTTGCGCTGAGTGCATTTATTTTTATTCGATTTTTAACTTTAATTTTGTATTCAGCGTTGCTTTTTACGATTTCGTGGCAGTTAACGATTATTTCTTTAACGTTATTTGGAGCGATCGCGATCGCGCTTTCTCGATTGAACGATCGGGTAAGAACCAAGAGTGTCGCGGTGACTGCTGCAAATGGAAGATTCATTAGTACCGCTTTGGAATTTATCAGTGGAATCCGGACAGTACAAGCATTTGCAACTCAAGATTATGAACGCAAACGATATTACGATGCGAGTTCAGAAGTCGTAAGATCGGGAATGAAAGCGACTCGCCAAGCTGCGATCGTGCGTCCATTAGCGGAAGGATTGGCGACAACGATTTTGATTGTGATGATCATTTTGGCGATCACGGTCTTTGTTCAAAATGGCACTTTGCAAACGGCATCATTGCTTACATTTTTGTTTATCTTGTTTCGGCTGGTTCCGGCAATTCATGAAGTAAACGGCAGTCGAGTGCAATTGATTTCTGCCAGTGGATCGCTTAAGAATTTGCGCGAATTGTTGCGGCGTGATGATAAGCCGTATTTGCAAGATGGCGATCGTACTTTTCAAGGACTGCAACACTCGATCGAATTCTGCGGCGTTGAGTTTGGATATGACCCGAATCAGCCTGTCTTAAGGCACATTTCACTCTGTATTCCAAAAGGGAAAACAACCGCGATCGTAGGGGGTTCTGGTGCTGGAAAAACAACGCTGGTGGATCTGATCCCACGCTTTTACGATCCGACCTTTGGCAAAATTGCGTTTGATGGACAAGATGCCCGATTGTTCACGCTCGAATCGCTGCGGAAAAAAATGGCGATCGTCAGTCAAGATACGTTTATTTTCAATACCTCAGTGCGTGAGAATATCGCTTACGGATTAGAGAACATCAGCGATCAGCAAATTTGGCAAGCAGCAGAACAAGCGAATGCGATCGACTTCATCCTCGAATTGCCAGAGCAGTTTGAGACAGTATTGGGCGATCGTGGGGTTCGATTATCCGGAGGACAGCGGCAACGATTAGCGATCGCTCGTGCTTTATTGCGCGATCCTGAGATTTTGATCTTAGATGAAGCGACGAGTGCTTTAGATTCTGAGTCAGAGCGATTAATTCAGCAATCTTTAGAGCGGTTATCTCAGGGGCGAACGGTGATTACGATCGCGCATCGACTTTCTACGATCGTTCGAGCGGATCAAGTAGTCGTGATGGAACAGGGGCAGATTGTCGAACAGGGGAGTTATCAGAGTTTGTTAGAGCAGCAGGGAAGGCTTTGGCATTATCATCGAATTCAACATGAGATGCGATCGGGTTAGAGGTGTTTGAAAAGTATGAAAAGCGGCTTTGCTTCGTTGCGAGTCCACCCGGAAATGAATCTCCGGGCTAATGGAAGAAACCCCGCTGAAGCGGGCTGGGAGCGTAATTCGGAGTTCTTAGCCCAGTTTAGTGGGCTTCCCCTGATTAGCCCGGAGATTCATTTCCGGGCGGATGAATGCGATCAACGATCACTTCTCAAACACCCTCTAAGGGCGCGAGAAAAACTCAGATGACAATAGCAGGACATGAATCTCATTATTCTTGAAAATCACGTCACCAGTCAGCGCGGAGGGCAAGAATTGAACTTGCTGGCAATCTGTCGGGGACTGCGATCGAGAGGACATCACATCACCTTGCTCTATCTCAAACCTGGAGATTTGTTGGAGGAATATCGATCGATTTGCGATCGCATCATTCAAGTCAGTGCTTATGGTTTTGATAGGCGAAGTTTCAAGAGTACGATGCGATTTCTGCCGAGTTTGCTCCAGGTTTGGCAAATCCCGATCGAGCCGAATTCGATTATTTTCTGCAATGACTATCACTTCTCGTTATTTGCCTCGATCTTGTCGTTTTTTCGTCAATTGCCGTATGTCTGTTATTTACAACTCCCACCGCTGCAATTGAATCGACAACGGAAATTTGGATTGCGAAACGTCGATCGATTTATTTCAGTTTCTAATCAGACAAAACGGGATTGGATCGAGTTTGGAATGGATAGCGATCGGATTCGAGTCGTTTATAACGGTGTGGATTTAGAAAAGTTCAAACCTGCTGAAGATTTGGTTTCGATACGACAGCAATGGAATGTCACCGATGACACTCGAATTGTTTCTTATATCGGTAGAATTGACCGAGAAAAAGGACTCGAAACGCTGATAAAAGCAACTGCAATCTTAAGTAAGAACGGAAGAAGAATTAAAACACTGATTGCGGGAAAACCCGTCACGCATTACAGTTTTTCCAAGGGGAGTGAATGTGAGAACGAAGGCATGAAATATATACGATCGCTGATTCAATTAGCAGAATCATCCGGTGTTTCTGATCAAGTTAAATTCCTTGGACATTTGGCAAACCCAATCTCGCTTTATCAAGCCAGCGATGTGAATGTTTTGCCAAGTATTTGGAATGAGCCTTGCAGTTTAGGGTTGTTTGAATCGCTCTCTTGTGGTGTGCCAAAAGTGGCGAGTCGGATTGGTGGAAATCCTGAAATTTTGAAGGAAGAATTCGCGAATTACTTATTTGAACCAGGCAACGAGCAAGATTTGGCAACCTGTCTCGATCGAGTCATCGATTGGCGAGAAAAAGATCCAACTTTAGGAACAAGATGCCGACAGTATGTTTCCGATTATTTTAGCTACGAGAAATTGATCGATGGTGTCGAAAAGAACTTACTTGAATTCGTAATTTCCTGATTCAATGAAAACTCTATTTACATGCCATTATCCTGCTGATCCAAACGCTGGCGCTTCTGGTGTTACCTGGCGCTTGATTCAGGAATATGAAAAACTTGGACATCAAACCGAATTCTACTCAGTCGATCATTTACCAAAACAATTATCACCCCTGTTAAGGTTCATTCTTTTCCCTGAATTCACAGCCGCGAAAATTGCAAGATCATCGATCGATGTGATCGACGCTTCGACTGCCGATGCCTGGATCTGGGGTTCAATCCTGCAAAAAATCCGCAAATCTCGCCCGTTACTCGTCGCTCGCTGTCACGGTTTAGAACATATTGAACATTTGGAATACCTCGAAGAAGCCAAGCGCGGAAAGCTCAAACTCGAATGGAAATATCCGCTCTATCGTGGCAGTATTCGCCTGTGGGAAGCGGCAACTTCGATGCGCTATTCGGATCTTGTTTTGCTGTTGAATAATCGCGATCGACATTATGCGATCGAACACCTGGGAGTACATCCCGATCGCGCTCACGTTGTCCCAAATGGCATTCCCGAAACGATGTTAAATCTGCCCTTTGAGCCAACTCCGCTGGAAAATGAACCAATTAGAATCGCTCAAGTTAGCAGCTACATCGTTCGCAAAGGAATTCAATACGGTTCGCCTGCTTTAAATGTCTTGCTCAAGCGCTATCCCAAATTAGAAGTGAGCTTGTTGGGCACTGAAGTTTCAGCCGATCAGGTCTATGCCGATTTTGATCCCGAAGTGCGCGATCGCGTCACAGTCATTCCGTACTATGAAAATCACCGACTTCCAGAACTCCTAAAAGGACATCACATCAAAGTTTTGCCCACGATTTCGGAAGGGTTCGGAGTTGCACTCGTAGAAGCAATGGCATGTGGACTGGCTCCCGTCACCACCACTGCACCGGGACCGATGGAAATTGTGCAGGATGGCAAAACCGGGTTGATTGTCCCTTGTCGCGATCGAGAATCTTTTGAGCAAGCGATCGAAACCTTGATTTTGGATCGAACGTTACTGGAGCGATTGCGAGAGAATGCTTATCGATCGGCTCAGCGCTACAGTTGGAAACAGATTGCCCAAGACACACTCAAGCTTTATGACCTCGCTTGGGAACTGCGATCAAATTCTTCTCCTGCAAACACGATCCCTTCATATAGACGTAATTAATCGCGTCTCTACCCCACCTAAATCTATGTACATCAACCAACCCCAACCCAAATCACCGCAACTCTCTGAACCGTGGCTTCTCGTCGGATGCCTGATCGGATTCACAGCGCTTTGTCTCGTCGCAAACGTCGCCTCCATTCTCCGACTCGCCTTTCCCGCTGGAAGTTTAATTGTTGGTGCACTGCTCTTTTTCCGATATCCAATTTTTTATATTGGATTCACCTGGTGGCTCTGGTTCCTTACGCCATTTGTCCGTCGCTTAATCGATTGGGAGATCGGCTGGATTGATCCAAACCCAGTTCTCCTGGCTCCCTTCCTTGTGGCATTTCTACCCATTCTCACGTTTCTGATTCAACTCCCGCAAGCGATCAAGGGAAATGGATTACCCTTTGTCTTATGTATTGCTTCTATCTTCTACGCAACATTCATCGGAGTGATCAGCTATCCATTTCAAGCTGTAATCGTACCACTATTGACCTGGCTTACTCCCGTTTTATTTGGTTATTATATTTTTTCTAATTGGCGAAGATTTCCCGAACTCAAGCGCGTGACCGAGAAAACATTTCTGTGGGGAGTTTTGGTCATGGGAATCTACGGTGTGATTCAATTTCTGGTTGCACCGATTTGGGATCAGTATTGGCTCCAGAGTATTATTACCAATCTACAAATCTATTCATTCGGAACTCCAAATCCGTTGGGGATTCGAGTCTTTAGTACCATGCACTCTCCGCAACCTTTTGCGACCACGATGGTGGCAGGATTACTATTACTGTTTGCAATCAAAAGTCCATTAAAGATTGCATCCTCCGCCTTTGGGTATCTTGCGTTTCTCTTAACGCTGGCAAGAACATCCTGGCTGAGTTGGTTTATCGGTTTAATCGTCTTTATCCCTTCATTGAAACCCAAATTTCAGATGCGATTGATCGTGACTTTAATGCTGATGTCGCTGATCGTATTGCCGTTGACGATGATCGAGCCATTTTCGTCCGTGATTAGTTCACGATTCCAAACTTTCTTTTCCGCCCAACAGGATGGCAGTTTTATCGATCGTAGTATTGGTTATTCCAATCTTTTAGCCGAGGCATTGAGCGAAGTTGAAGGACGCGGCTTGGGATTCGTGATTCGTGATGCGAACATTGGCGGAAACGATAGCGGTATCCTTGCGCTGCTGTTGAATCTCGGTTGGTTTGGCACAATTCCTTATGTTGCAGGAATGGGATTACTCGTTGTGAATGCGCTCCAGACTCGGCAAGCCTCGACTGATCCCTTTGTCGGAGCCTGTCGTGCGATCGTCCTTGCGACCGTTTCTCAAATTAGTCTAAATGTCGTGATGCTGACTCCATTCGGTATCATTCTCTGGGGATTTATGGGATTAGCTGCTGCGGCTCGATTGTACGAATCTCAACAAGCAGCCAATCCTCCCTCGATCGATGCAATTCTCGATCAGCGTTAGTTCGATAACACCTTTGCAGCGGCGGCAATTCCTGATCCAGGAGCGAATCCGTCGTAACCGAGTTCTTGCAAGGTGGCTTCGAGAGCCGCGATCGCAGTTAGGATATCTCGATCGCTAACAAATCCCAAATGCCCGATTCGGAAGATCTTACCGCTGAGGTGATCTTGTCCCCCTGCCAGCGCAATATCAAACCGATTCCGCATCACTTTCCGAATTTTCTCAGCATCAACCCCATTCGGCATTACGGCTGTAATTGCCGGACTGCTGCACTCATCTGCTGCAAACAAAGGCATTCCCAACCCTTTAATTGCCGCTCGTGTCGCTTGCCGTTGCCGTTCATGCCGCGCAAAAATGTTCTCTAATCCTTCAGCCTGCATCATTCTGAGTGCGGCTTGCATCGCATAGAACAAGTTAATCGCAGGCGTAAACGGAGTGGTATCTTTCGCGCTCGATTTCCGATACTTGCCCAAATCCAAATAGTACCGAGGCAATTTCGCAGTCTTATAAGCTTCCCAAGCCTTCGGACTCACCGCTACAAAACCCAATCCTGGCGGAATCATGTAACCTTTCTGCGATCCCGATGCGACGACATCTAAGCCCCATTCATCGACTGGAACACTGGTTGCACCCAAACTGGTGACAGTATCCACAATAATCAACGCTTCTCCATGTGCTTTCACATGGCGGTTAATCGTTTCCAAATCGTTGATCACGCCTGTCGAAGTTTCACTATGCGTCACGATCACCGCTTTGATTTGTTTTTCTCGATCGCTTTCCAATTTTTCACGAATCGCTTCGGGATCAAGCGGCTTACCCCACTCTGCCGTGACTCGCTCAGTTTGCAATCCATACGCATCGGTCACTTCTGCCCAACGTTCTCCGAACTTCCCGTTGGTTGCCACTAAAACGCGATCGCCTGGACTGAGAAAGTTAATAATCCCCGCTTCCATCGCGCCTGTACCACTTGCCGCGAGAATGAGCAAATCATTTTGAGTTTGATGCAGCCATTTTAAATTTTGCGTAACTTCTGACACGATTTTGCCAAAATCGCCGCTGCGGTGTCCGATCGGATGTTTTGCCATTGCCGATAAGACCTGCTCCGGAACCGGGGTCGGTCCTGGAATCATGAGCATCAGCTTGTCGTCCATGAGGGGTTCCTTAGAAAGCTAGAACAATTTGTGCATGATCCAGGATTACACAGATGGTTCAGAATGCGGATTGAATTTGATGAAGCGATTCTTCAGATTCGGGCTGGAACTATACTAGGAAAGTCTCGATTCGGAATGGTGCAAGATGGAAACCATTACAATTCAAGTCGATGTAGAGGTCGCCAGAACCTATCAAGCTGCAAATCCAGAACAACAGCAGAGAATTCAAGCGCTCATGAGTTCTTGGCTGAAACGCGCAATGCAGGTGACTCAGTTGCAAACAACACTGGATCAGTTGAGCGATGAAGCAGAGGCAAATGGATTAACACCAGAGATGTTGCAGTCGATCTTAGATGAGTCACGATCGATTTGTTCTTGACACGAATCTACTGATTAGTGCTGCACTGTTTAAGAGGGTGTTTGAGAAGTAATCGTTTATCGCATTCACCCGCCCAGAAATGAATCTCCGGGCTAATCGGGGGAAGCCCACTAAACTGGGCTAAGAACTCCGCATTACTCTCCTAGCCCACTTCAGCGGGGTTTCCTCCATTAGCCCGGAGATTCATTTCCGGGCGGACTCGCAACGCAGCAAAGCCGCTTTTTATACTTCTCAAATGCCCTCTTAGATGAGTCACGATCGATTTGTTCTTGACACCAAGTTGCTCATCACCCGAATAGGTCAGGGCAGTACGATCGTAAATGTACATCTCGATCGTTCCATTCATCGCGCAGTTGATTTACCCAAATCTGAGCGTCCATCCCTTCCATCAAATTCTGTGCAGTTCCGCGAAACTCGCTGACTCTGTGCTTTTGCGATGAAACAGGGGCAGTCTGAAGCCTCATCTGATCCGCCAATCGACTGATAAGCTCTAACCGGGCTTCATGCGGCAACTGCTCTGCCTACTTTAATAAGGTTTCTACTAGCGGATTCGTCATGTGATCTCGCCTAGATTGGGTCGATGGTTCTAGTCTATCTTCTTCCGATGGCAAAAACGCCTGATCGCGCTTCCCTCGCAAAATAATGGGAAGTCAGCAGAGCCAAAGAATTAGAACTGCAACGGAGCGATCGCCATTCCCTTCTCAAAATGCAAAATTCCCTCTTTCTAGGGCAAGATTTCCTTTTTTCTGAGCAACATTGCCTCCTGTGGGAAGGAGATTCCCTCTTTTGTGAACGCGATCGACTCTTTTTTGAAGAACATTTCCTCTTTTCTGATAGCACTTGCCTGATTTTGGAACAAACTTTCTTCTTTTTTGAAGAAGATTTCCATTTCGAGAAGCAACGATCGCATCCAAAAAAGAAACGTTCCCATCGGTGTGATAGGAACGCGGTTGAATTGAGGAAATTTGCTCGATCGTTAAGCCACGGATGCAGCCTCGATCGGAGACTCCACCGACTCTTTCTTATTACGGCGGACAAATTGCCGTTTGAGTTCGTCCACCGTCACCTTCATTCCCGGCAAATCATCATGAGATTTGACCGCATCGTAAACCTTCAGCGCTGCGACATAAGCTTCGCTCTGCGCTGCAAAGTAGGTGTCATTGACCAAACTATTCAACTCCCGCAACGCGATCAAGACTGGATACAGATCCTCAATCAATCGGAGATCTTTCTGCATCTCTGCGGTGTCAAAGGTTCTTGGCAAACAATCCGTGTATTTTTGTGCGGCATCGTAACAGTTGAGCATGAAACCGCGACCGCGATCGCCTGCTTTCGGCATCGACTTACGTTCCTCCAGGGTCAAACTCACCAGAAAAGGCATCGCTTGTTTGATCGCCTCGATCGCATTGAGAACCGTTTCGCGATCGCTCGTACTTAAAGTCGCACTGACTCGATTTGAAGTCATACTTTATACTATTTGAAACAATAGTACTTAGATAACATTGCCTCTATAGCGATCGCCGAGGGGGTCTCACACCTCACAGGGTCAAGAGATGCGCCAATCTTACAGATCTTCGATGACAATAGATGGAGAAGACCTCTTTAGCGAGCGCTCCTATGGTTCTATCAACACCGCAAACTCAGACTCTCACATTTCATCTGCTACTCAAGCAAAATGAAGCAGGGCAAACAGTGGCATCGGTTGTTGAGATGCCAGATTGTCGCGTGACTGCCACAACTCAGGAAGAAGCGATCGCACAATTGCAGCAAGCAATTACAGACCATTTCACTCATGCACAGGTTATTCCAGTGCAGATGGAAATTACAACGACTCAACCAAGTCAATCAGAAAATCCTTGGGTCAAGTACGCAGGCGTTTTTAAAGACGATCCATATTTTGCAAAAGTGATAGAGCAAATGAACGCTGAACGGCATAAAGATTAGACAGGTTAAGGGATCGCAAAAAATCCCTTGTCATAGTGGCAAGGGACTCAAGTATCAAACGTTATAAGGCATGGGTGGACCTCCGATCGGAGGTTTAATCTGATAACTTGGAATCACCGTTGCCGCATAAGATCCGGTTGGTGGCTGAATCGGGGTACTTGGAATCAGCGTTGAAGGCTCTGATCCAATGGGCGGCTCGAAAGTACAGCACTCTCTCGGCGTTGCTCCAATTGGAGGTTGAACCGTCGCACTCGGAACCATCATTGCAGGTTCGGAACCGATCGGCGGCGCGTAGGATAGCGGAACTGATACACCACCGATCGGCGGCTTAATCTCGTAGCTCAAATAGCTTGGAGGAGACGAATTCACGATCGGGGGTGGAACCATCAGATTGTTTGGAGGCGTGACCCCACCGATCGGTGGACGGATCGCTTGCTGATTCGGATCAGTGGGGGGTGTATAGCCAACAGGCGGACGAAGATATTTGTTCTCACGACGATGCCGCATCACGATCGCCTCCAAAGAAATATTGAGTAGCATTACTATACAGCGGAAGTTAGAGGATATTTGAAAAGTCATCGTTCATCGCCTGAATCGCCCCTCGAATGGAATTCGGGGCTATCGGAACAAAGTCTGTTGAAACAGACTGAAGAGTATATGACGACTGGCTTTTAGTCCCCTTTAGTGGACTTCCTCCGATAGACCGTGATTTCCAATCACGGGCGGAACGCAATCGCCGTGAAGCATCTTTCTATACTTTTCAAACATCCTCTTAAGCCATTTTCGATTCTTTTGTATATGGGAATAATCAATGGCTTACTGAGTAAAAACGGATGCAACTTAATCTCGGTTCTCTCAGTCACCTGTGTCAGGATAAGAAAGATTAACCTGCTCAAAGTCAGTCGTATGAATCAGTCCCCCTCTCGACGATCGCAGTTCTTCCAAGTTGCAGAATATACCTCGGCTGCCGCGTCAGTCGTCGGTGTTGTGGTTTCTGCCGTTTCGCAACAAGTCGTTTATGCAGCGGCTCCATTGTCTCTGTCCGTCTGTCTTAATCTGGTCAATCGAAGACGATTTGAGCAACAGACCGCACAACAGTTAACAAGCGCGATCGCACAACTTGATCAACGCATCCAAGTGCCTCTACCTGCGAATGATGCGGCAGCGATCGAACAGATTTCCCAACTCAGGCAACAGTTCACCGCGATCGAGGGAATAACAGATCAGACTGAACTGCGATCGCGACTGGCGCAACTCGCAGAACAATTCACAACCCTACAACAACGCCAGAATACCAATCAAGCTGAAGAGCAGTCGCGACTTTCTCAAGTGCGAGGAGAGATTGAGGCAATTCGTCAGCGATTCCAGGCACTAGACGAAATCGAAACCTTACAGCGAACGATCGCTCGTCTTGAGGAACGAGCGGATCAGACAGAAGTGCGATCGCGGCTTGTCCACCTTGCTGAACAGTTCGCGACTTTGCAACAGCAGCAGAGTAACTTTCAGACCCAAATCACCCAAATCCTCGATCGCTTTTCTCAAACTGTTCAGCAGGAAATGACGAGCAGGTTAGAAGAAAAAGTCGATCGATCAGAACTGCGAACACGAAGTGCAGAAGAGCTAGCGCGGTTTGCTCAATTCAGCGAAGAACTAACCGCATTTCAACAGCGTCAAGCCGAACTTCAAGCGCAACTATCCGAAGTGCAAGCGCAATTCTCTCAAGCCATTCAGCAACAGATTCAGACTACGCCAACTGAACAGATTGCTGAACTTCCAACGATCGAGCTTCCGCCAATTTTGGAAGAACCGATTGAAGTCGAACCACCTGACACACCGATCGACGAGCCAACCGATGAGCTAGAAATCTTAGCGCTGAATCTGGGAATTGATTTTGGTACAAGTTTCACTAAGGTTTGTTTTCGCGATTTGGTGAATGATCGATCGGAGATTGTGACCTTTACCAATGAAGTGACGAAGCTTGATGAAGCATTGCTGCCGACGAAAATTGCAATTTTGCCGGATGGTCGATTGCTGACTGGGTTAACCGCTTCAGAGTGGCAAGACCATGAGCAACCAGAACACAGCATGGTGGAGTTTATCAAGATGCGGTTGGCTCATTTCGATCTGCCCGAAAGTGCCGGAAACTGGAAATTCGAGCAGATTCCCGGAGCGACTGAAGCAGAAGCGATCGAGAATCTTTGCGCTTACTATCTCAGTCGGGTGATCAGTCGCGCCCAAGCTTGGATTCGACGGAATAAACCGGAGTTAATTCTGAATCAGAACATTGAGTGGTCGGCAAATGTTGGGGTTCCCGTGGAATACTGCGACTCTAAAGCGATCGAGCGATTCAGAACAGTGCTGTCTCTCGCTTGGCTCTTGAGCAATGAGCCACAAACTGAAGCGATGACGCTGCAAAATTTACACACACAATTGCAGCCACTCAGAGCGAAATTGGAAACGACTACAGTGGATTGCCATGCTGTGCCCGAAATTGCGGCAGAAGTTTGGTCGCTGATTAATTCACGTGAAGCAGACACCGGATTCTATCTACTGTTTGATGTTGGCGATGGAACCTTAGACGGCTGCTCGTTTCACTATTGGAATGATCAAGGTGAAAAGAAGGTTGATTTCTACTTTGGTAAGGTTAATCCATTGGGAGTGACGGCTTTTTCTCAAAGCTTGGCAGACGAATTAGGCGTGACTGAGATTGATGTGAAACAGACGCTTTTTGGAGACTCTAAACGATTTGTCGATCGCATTCAAACCAGTAAGAGCCGCAAAGCAATTCAGCAATCAGTCGCCAAAGTCGTGCTAGAAGGAACCGATCGATACAAGAAACACGGCTTTCAGCTAACCCCACATGGCGTGAAGAAACCCTTAGATATTCGTATCGGGGGCGGAGGCGGACAAACTGACTTTTATCGAAAAGCGATCGTGAATACACATCAGGATTTTCAGCATAAGAACCGGGGCATTCCAGACTACAAACTCGAATCGCTACCGACTCCCAAAGATTTAGAGACGAATGGCATTGATTCAGCCGAGTTCTATCGGTTTGCGGTGGCGTATGGATTGTCGATTCCAGAAGGGGAACAGCCCGAAATTCGACTTCCCAGCCAGATGGAGCAGAACCAACCCAACTTCTCTCGCTCTGAAGATCCGTTAGGGAAGCCACCGAGCTACGAAGACATGAGGGGGGCGTAAATGGATTGGAATCCAGCCATTCCAGGTCAAGAAGTGCGAGTGAGAGCCAATCCTGGACACCGAGGCATCACCACCGGGAGGACTCGAACTGCTGGAACTCGATTGTTAGTTCAGGTGCAGTTTTCACCAAACGAGAAATCCTACAAGCCTTATAACCTTCTGGAACTCTGTGGAGAACCCGAAGGACTGATCCATTTACTAGAGCAAGGTAAGTTTAGTGGAGCCGATGATCTACGAAGAATTCTCACTTTTGAAAAAGTCAAAGGTGAACTGACAAATATCTTTTACAGCATGGAGTCGAGCAAAACCGATTTCTATCCGCATCAATTCAAACCTGTTCTTAAATTCCTCGAATCTCCGGTGGGGCGGTTACTGGTTGCCGATGAAGTTGGACTAGGAAAAACGATCGAGGCAATGTACGTCTGGAAGGAGTTACAAGCGAGGATTGATGCACGTCGATTGTTGATTCTTTGTCCTGCGGTGCTGCGCGAGAAATGGCAGACCGATTTACAACAGCGATTTAATATCATCGCTAAACTCACCAATGCTCAAGAGCTAGTCGAGGAAGTGAACTATGTTTTACAAAGTCAGTACCAGCATTCATTCGTCTGTATTGCTAGTCTAGAAGGCATTCGTCCCGGATTGAATTGGGAAGATGAAACCAACACAAGTGCGAGAGCAGAACTGGCTAGATTGTGCGATCGACATCCGACGATCGATGATCTTGGTTTATTCGACTTAGTGATCATTGATGAAGCGCACTATCTCCGCAATCAATCCACTGCGACTCATCGTTTAGGACAATTAGTACGAGATGCGTCTCGTCATTTGTTGCTGCTGACTGCGACTCCGATTCAAACTCACAGTGCTAATCTGTTTCAACTGCTGAAAATCATTAGTCCAGAAGACTTTTTTGATGAAACAATTTTTGATCAAATGCAGGCGGCGAATGCTCCATTAGTTCAGGCTGTCCGATCGCTGTCTGTGCATCCGCCCAATTTAGCAATGGTGAGACAGCATCTCGATCGCGTACTGCAATCCGACTATTTCCGAGACAATCCAGTGCTTCAGCAAATTCGCCAACAGGTGAGCGAAAGTACGATCGACAGTGATACTCAAGTTCGCATCGGATACAAGCTCGAAAGCGCTTCACTGATCAGTCAATACCTTACCCGAAGCCGCAAACGCGATGTCCTTCCCGATCGAGTCAAGCGCTGTCCTCAAACCTTAAAAGTTCCCTTTCACCCGATCGAGAAGCAAATCTATGATTCTGTAACTCAAGCCCTGCGCCAACAGAGTAAAGGGAAACAAGGCGTTCCACTGTTTCGATTGATTGCTCGTCAGCGTCAAATGGCAAGCTGTTTAGTCGCTGCATTACAATCCTGGTCGAATCAAGGCATTCTACAAACCGATGAATTGTTCTGGGAAGACTTGGGCATTGCCACTGAGATCGAAGCAGTTGACGATCGCATTTCTCAACTTGACACGATCGACTATCAACAACTTGAAGCCCAAGACACGAAATACCAAGCGTTACTCAGCTTTCTCGATCGCGAACTGAAGAATCATCCAAACGAGCAGTTTGTATTATTCGCTTACTTTCGCGGGACGCTTCACTATCTACAACGCCGTTTAGAAGCCGATCGCATTTCAACCTGTCTGATTGTGGGCGGAATGGGCGAACAGAAATGGGACATTCTCAAACAGTTTGAACAAGGCAAAGCCTCAGTTCTTCTATCTTCAGAAGTGGGCAGCGAAGGCATCGACTTACAATTTTGTCGGTTCTTGATCAACTATGATTTGCCGTGGAATCCGATGCGAGTTGAACAACGAATTGGACGACTCGATCGCTTAGGACAAAAAGCCGATCGCATTTCTATTATTAACTTCAGCTTAGTAGACACCATTGAGGAACGAATTCTCGATCGCTTATACGATCGCATTCGGGTGTTTCAAGAAAGCATTGGCGACCTAGAGAACATTCTGGGAGAAGCAACCGAAAAACTGATGTTGAGCTTATTCAAGCCAGAATTAACCGATGCAGAACGACTAAAACGAGCGGAAGAAACTGCGATCGCAATTCTCAAACAATCCGTCGAACAGGAACGCCTAGAACAAGAAGCAGTGAACTTGATGGCATTTTCAGATCAAATTCTCAACACCGTTCAAAAAAGCCGCGACCAAGGACGATGGCTGACCGCAGCAGAATTACACGCTTTTGTAGAAGACTATTTTGCTCGATACTATGCGGGAACTACAATTAAACCTATTCCGCTAGAAGAAGCTGTGTTCGAGATTCGTCTGATCGAAGATGCCAAACTAGATCTCGAACAGTTTCTCAAGCAACATCGTTCTCCCGTTCAAACACGCTTACATCGATCGCCCTGTCGCTGTTTATTCGATCCGCGCCTTGAAGCCACTCGCAAAGCCGAGAAAGGAACCTCGATCGAACTGATTGATCCAACGCATCCATTGATTCAATGGATCAGACACCGTTATGAAGCCGATGCCCAAATTCACCCAATTTCAGCGATTCAATGCCATCAAACTGATGTTGGTGTTCCGCCGGGTCAGTATGTCTATGTGATTCAACGCTGGCAATTTGAGGGATTGCGATCGCAAAGTCGTCTCGCCTACAAAGTCGCTGATTGTTTGACCGAGCAACGATTGTCCGATGAACAATCCGAGCAGTTTGTTTATCAAGCGTCACGTTCCGGTCAAGCAAAGCCGAACGCCGCTAACTTGATCAATAATCTAGATCAAGTCCTCTCGCTCTACAGTGATTGCGATGCTGCTTTAGAAGAAGCCTTTGAGCAAGCCTTGAAAGAATTTACGGCAGAAAACGAGAACCGCTGTCGAATTCAAGAACGCAGCGCGGAAAACTATGCCGATCGTCGTCGCCAACAACTCGAAGAACGAATCGCCCAGTTTCAACAATCCGGCAAATTCCGAATGCTGCCTGCAACCGAAGGCTTGCTCAAAAAAGTTAATCGAGAACTAGAGCTAAAAAAAAGGGCGATCGACGACCGCCTCAATACAGATTTCAATTTGACTCAACTCGCTGCTGGAATTATCTTTGTCGAATCATGACTCTTGGGACGGTTCTTCGATCGCTTTTTCCGCAACCAACTGTTTCGACTTGCGCGATTCCAACCAGAACGGCACAACGATCCACGCCGCCACCAGCAAAAACGCCACAATTCCAAACTGAGAAGCCAGCGTAAACAGCTTTTCCAACGGCACAATTTGACCTGCAAAATAGGCGAGTGACACCATCACCGTCGCCCAAGTTAAAGCCCCGATCGTGTTATACAGCGTGAATTTCCAGTACGGCATCTCAGCAATTCCCGCCAACGGACTCGCAAAAATCCGCAGCAGTGCCACAAACCGACCAAGAAAAACCGCTTTACCTGCATTCTCCCCAAATTGCCGCTTCAGTTCTTCAATTTGTGCCTCTTTAATTCGGAACAGCTTACCCAAATTGAGTAATAGCGCCCAGCCACCGTATCGACCGATCCAATAGCCGATATTCCCGCCGATCGTCGCTCCGAGTGCCGCATCGCCCACGACCCACCAATAATTCAACTGGTCGCTGCCTGCTAAAAATCCGCCTGCAAGCGTCACCGTTTCACCAGGAATAGGCAAGCCCAAATTCTCTAATAAAATCCCAAAGAAAATTGCCCAATATCCGTACTGTTGAGCAATTTGCTCGATCGCTTCCGGCGAAATAAAGTCTAATGACATTACGATAACCTTTACAAAGCTTCATCTTGTTTGATCTTGACGCGCTCTTGTCCGAAGTGTCAACGAGAATCGGAAGGATTTTGCCAGAAGAATTGATTCTCGTCGGGGATTTTCTCCGTAATATTCTATAGAAGCTAAAAAACTTTATTAAAACTGCGCGTCGATCGCTGTATACGTAAAGATTCGATGAAAGTCGAGCAATCAAAGCTTTCATCCGGAAAGAGAGTCTTTATAGTTGGAGTACCCAGAATGAGTAGAACTACGGAGCGGCGGAACGATCGTGCTTGCATTCGTCGTCGAATAACCAGTACTCTGATTTCGCTTTAAAATGTCAGGGTTTTGAGACAAGCGTTCGGAATGAGATTTTGAATGAATTGGTGTGGGGGAAAAGAATGGCATTAGTTCAGCAGTACGAAGAGGTCTTGCTACAGCCACAAGGACGGCTGGATATGGTGGGCGGTGAAGCACTACAGCAACAATGGGCAACACTGGCTCCAAGACGATATAAGGTCTGGATTATTGATATGTCGAGAATTGAGTTTATCGATAGTTCAGGATTGGTCGCCCTGGTGACGGGATTAAGAGCGGCGGCGGAGATGGGCACGAAGCTGGTGCTGTGCGGTTTGCGTCCTTCGGCTCGACTGATTTTTGAGATTACGCAACTCGATCGAGCTTTTACGATCTTTGAGAATTATGAGGCGATCGCTCGATCGTTCGGACGGAATCAAGAGGTTTTACAGGCAGTTTAGAGCAGTGGGCGATCTTTCATACCCCACAAAAAGCCCCCGCAAGTTCATCACTGCGGGGGCTTCATTGATCAATTGCGTTAGAAATTTCTGCTCTAAGCGTTCCCAAAGCTGGGTAAAGAAATTTCACCTTCACCCCGTGGAAAAGTGGGTAAATCGAGATGACCGTTGCGACGATTTTTCACAGCAAGACGGTAATTCACGCTTTGTAATTCCGCATGGAGTTGACGATTTTCTCGCTGAATCATTGCCACTTTTTCTCGGACAGGCTGCATCCGTTCTGCAAATTTCTGACGGTACACTTTCGGTAACTCTTGCACCACCTGTTCGAGCATCTTCGATCGCTCAGTCAGTTCTTGAGTCGTTTGGCGCAGTTCGTAGATTTCCTGATCTCGCTGCGTAATCTGCTCTTGGTAGAACGTGACTTGCTGTTCAACCGTTTGAAGCTGTTCGCGCAGCGAGTGGACTTCTGCCAAGTGCCGCTCAGAGGGTTCATCAGACGAAGGAACGGGTGTATTTGCGTTGCCTTTTACCAAACGGAAAAGCTCTTGAGACAACTGCTGCACGAGTTGATCGCGCATTTGCAGTTCTTCTTGGAGCCGGAGATTTTCAGCATGGATTTGTTGGGCTTGAGAAGCATCGAGTTGAATCACGAGACAGGTACTCCCTTTGGGGTCATCAAGTTGAGGTTTTCCTCCCATAATCGCGGAGGAGACGATCGACGAATTTCTCGCCAAATTGCGGTTGCCGCCAATGTACCATCTGCGACCGCAATTGATACTTGATTTAACCCCTCTTTTAAGTCTCCGATCGCATAAATTCTCGGATGCGATGTCTTGCACATATTATCTGTGACTAAATTGCCACCCTTCCATTCAAGATCTAGCCCCTTTAAGTAACCGTTGTAATAATGCGAACCCATTGCTACGAGTCCGGTTTCAAGTTCGATCGTGCGTCCGTCGGCAAGTTCAACTCCAGTCATACGATGACCATGCCCGACAAATCGCTTCAGAGGAGTTTCGACCAGCGGATAGCCATGCTCTTTTAACTTTTGGCGCATGGCATCGCTCACCTCGAATAACCCTTGAGTGAATACCGTGATGTAAGGCGTGAACCAGTTAAGGACAAATGCTGTATTAATCGCGCCTTCGGTTCCAGCAAATAAGCCACATTTTGTATCCGCCATTTCCCAACCGTCACAGATCATGCAGACGTGCAGATTGTGACCTGCGTAATCGAAGACATTCTGCATATCGTCGAGTTTGGGCAAATGGTCGATAATACCACTTGCAGCGACCACATATTTAGCGCGGAATACCGGATAGCTACTTTCGACTTTGCCAACTTTGGTTTTGACCGCAAAGGTATCGCCCTCGTCTTTCACGTCTTCGACAAAGCCCATAAGGTAATCGCCACCGAGTGAAAGGAAGTGATTTTGACCTTGTTGAAGCATCGTGCGTCCGGGGGTTCCGGGCGGTAAGCCGAGATAATTTTGAAGCTCCTGCATCCAGAACGATCGACCGCGACCTTTTTCGATCACAAGACACGACAGCCGATAGCGTTGGAGATAAATTGCGGCAGAGAGTCCACCTGCTCCACCGCCAACAATGATGACATCGTAAACGTGGTCGAGCTTCTCTTGAAGGTTCTTTCTGGTGAGCTTCATATCTGATCCTTGTGTGAATGCGGCAGTCTGTGGGCAGGATTTCACCCTGGATTCTTAACTGTAGCAATTCCAGGGAAAGACGAGGATCGGGTAGCTGTACCGCAATGGGTGGGATCTTTAGAATGTCTGCACGATCGAGCCTTACGATTTGCCTACCATTTTGATCAATTCCACACCGTTCTGCAAAAGTACGATCGACGGATTGCCGCCATTCACGTTAATTCTTTTCACGGTCACTTCGCCATTTGCGAGTTTTTCACCGACTTGCACATAGCGCGAACTTCCGTCTGTATCTTCGATAATGGCGCTCAGTTGAGTTCCGGTTTGAATTACGCCTGTGAGTGCGATCGAGTCTGCCAAATTGGTACGCGAAACAGGCGGCATCGGAGGGGGCGCAACGGGAATCGCGGGCAGTGGACGGACTGAAACCGTTTGCGGGATTGGAGTGTACTGGACAGGCTGAGGTAGGGGAACGACAGGCTTAGAACCGATGGAAGCTTTCGCGGCAATGGGTTTTGGTGGAACGACGGTTGCTTGAAGAGTCGTAGGAATGGTTGGAGCCGCAAAGGGATCACGAGTGCTGGAAACCGCAACGGGCATTAAAGGGGTTTTGTTATCGGTGGTCGGAATCATGCCGGGAACTTTGATCGTTGCCAAAGTCTGAGGTTTTGCAGGCACGATCGGTTGAGCGAACGCCTGCGGAGACGGTTGAACTTTTGCTTGCGGGGGACGGTTCGATTGGCAACTCACAAGGAAAAGCGCAGTTCCAGCAATCATCCAGTGACGGTTATTCATACAAACATTCCGGGTGGCTACGTCCTTCAGAATAGACAGGGTTTCGCTGAATGCACGGCGATGTTGAAGGTTTTGGCTATCGGTTTTAACGGAAATTTGAAGCACGATCGTATTTCTACGTGGGCGTTCTTGCGGTTGACTGACTCCAGCAAGAAACGATTCACTGGTGGCGCTTACAAGATAGTTCTGCTTAAATTTATGAAGCGATGTGCCTCCTATAAATTCGTCCGACCCTCATGAAGCGTCCCATTGTCTTTCTGATCTCACTGTATGCAGCCTCGCTGATTCCGATCGTGAGTGTCCCGATTCTAATGAGCTTAAAGAGTCCTGCCACGGTGTCTGTAATCGAGACGTTCCAATTTGTGGCGGGCTACTGTCATGTTGGACTGACCCCGTTCTTTTACACAGAGTCGAATTTGAAGGACTTTTTCCAGAAGAACGCGACGATTTATTTTTGGCTGCCATTAGCGATTCTAGCTGGAACAGGATTACTATTTGCCTTTTTGCCAGGGTCGATCGTTCAGAATCTCTTGATTCCTTACTTTATTTGGCAAACTTGGCACTATCAGCGACAGAATTTTGGAGTGTTGAGCTTTGTTGCCAGTTTGACAAAATCGGGCAAAGTCACTTCTGAAGAAAGACAGTTGTTGAATTGGGGTGTGATCGCTGGAATTCTAGGGTTTTTCAAGCTGCAATTCGTTGGGCAACAAACCCTTCTTCAGAATCAGTTTGATCTGCTGTATCAAGCTGGCGGTTTGATGATGATTGGAATCGTGGCGTTCTTTATTTATACGCTGTTCAAGCATCGCAATATTATCGCGAGTCCAGTCCGTCTCAGTTTCTTGTTCATTACGACATTCTTCTACCTGCCGACTTTCTTGTTTCCAGATGCGAATTCTGGAGTGGCGAGCTATGTGTTTGCTCATGGAATGCAGTATTTCGTGTTCATGTCGTTTGTGGCACAAGGAGAGGTGCTGATTAAACCCTTGATCAAGCTGTTTTCGATCGCGGCAATTGTTACGCTGCTCTATCTTTGTGCAGGAACTAAGGTGCTGTTTGGATTAGTTCCGGGAGCAGCGATGGCGCATTTTGTTGTAGATGGACATCTTTGGAAGATGAGTCAACCGTTCCAAAGAGCTTATCTCAAACGCTCGTTCGATTTTATTTTCCAATGAAGCAGTTGGTCTTAGTCGGCGGAGGGCACAGTCACGCGGTAGCTCTGCTGCACTTTGTGTTCGCGCTTCGACAGTTGGGCTTGTCTCCTCTCTCTGATGTGCAGATCACGCTAATTTCTGAAGCTGAGGATACTGCCTATTCGGGAATGCTGCCGGGTTATGTGGCGGGGTTCTACTCTTACGAAGAGTGTCATATCAATCTACGATCGCTCTGTGAGTTTGCCAAAGCCCGATTGATCGTCGATCGAGCCATTGGATTAGAGCAGAATCGCGTGATTTGTGAGCAGAATACGATCGAGTTTGATGTAGTGTCGATCGACATTGGCAGTACTCCAACGATTCCAGCAGGTGCGAAAGGGATTGGAGCAAAACCGATTTCAAGGTTTCTCAACTGGTGGAATGACTTTGCTCAGAGCAATCCGAAACAGTTAGCCATTGTTGGAGGTGGAACTGGAGGAGTCGAACTTGCTTTGAATATGCAGCACCGATTACCAGAGACAGAGATTCATTTGTTTCAGCGCGATCGAGAATTAATGCCGAAACATAATGTTTGGGTGCGTCGTCAGTTTAAACAATTACTAATTCAACGAGGCATTCAATTGCATTTCGGTGAAGCGATGACAACAGACTTTAAACCAAGTCAGATTGTTTGGGTGACTCACGCTTCTGCGCCCAATTGGATTCGGGAATCTGGACTTAAGACAGATGATCCGGGATTTATTCTCGTGAATGATGCTTTGCAGTCGGTGTCTCATTCTCAGGTGTTTGCAGCAGGTGATATTGCCACAATGGTGAACTACGATCGACCAAAAGCAGGAGTGTTTGCAGTCAGACAAGGAAAGCCTTTGTTTGAGAATCTTCGTGCTGCTTTGAACGGTCAAGCTTTGAAAGCTTATTATCCTCAAAGCACTTATCTAAGCTTGATTGGAACCGGAGATCGTTCAGCAGTGGCATCTTATGGAAAGTTTGGATTACCTCGATCGCGCTTGCTTTGGTGGATGAAAGACTTTATCGATCGAGCATTCATGAATCAGTTTCGTAACTTAGGGTAGGACTATGCAACTCTCTATTTCTGATGATCAGCTAAAGATTGACTTAGATTGGTTGGAGCGCTTTTGGGCGTTTTACTACAATGCTGATCTGCACATTCCAATGAGTCACATTAAACAAGTTTCGACTGAGGAACCACCGAGCAGTTGGACAGATGCGAGATTGCCTGGAACCTTTTTACCGGGAGTGATCAAAGCAGGAACTTACTACACCGATCGCGGAAAAGAATTCTGGTATGCGACTCGATCGGGTCGGTATTTAGTTCTAGAACTTGAGAACGAGTTTTATAAGAGGATTGTGTTAACCACTGATCAAAATCAAGTTTGGGCAACACGCATTCGAGAGCATAATGGGCAGGCTATCTAACCATTGATAGACCAGGAATGGTTGTTTATCTAAGCAGGAACAATCAGAGTTCCAATCTTTTTTAGAACACTCAGCACATCATAAAGCTGATTACGGCGGGAGATCAGAGAATAGACATCTGAGAAATCATAAGCTTGCTCAAAGACCTTTGCAAATGCAAAACTACTCCCGTTCGTGACCAGTCCAAACACGGGTTGCTGAGAATTTGGATTTGCCATCATGTAAGTGAGTAGCTGCGGAATTCCAACCTCGATCGAAGCTTTCGTCTGCTTCGCTTCAACTACCAAAACCCAAAACCGCTGCTGAATCACTAAAGCATCAATCCGTCCCTGAATCTCTTCTTCATCTTCAAACTCAAAACTGACAGCCGTTTCTGCTCTAAATCGAAACGGAGGCTCATAAAATCCTGCCAAATCTAGCAGCGGAGAAACGATGAGCATTTTCACTGTTTCTTCCAGCATGGGGCTATCTGCTTGTTGATAGTCATACCGCTGTTTGATCAGATCCAGTCGGGCTTTTTCTTCAGCATTCAATCGCACTAAGTCTTCTCGCCATTCGGTGAAAAAGCGATCGGTGTTCGATCGCCTCAGTCCGAACCTCTCATGAACTTGACCCAAACTTACAATGTGCTTAGAGATTGCTTGAACCATTTGCCGTACCAATGCTTCCTTTAATGATAATCACTGTAATGCCTGAGACAGAGAAAGCTGTAGAAGAATTTGTTAACATAACTTCATTGTTCTCTTATCTGCGATCGTATGTTGCTTAATCCGAATCAGCGAGAAAAGTTAGACCCGTCCAATGATGCGTTGTTCTATGAGCAACCGCGCTTTGTCACGCATGTCGATGAAGGATTCATTCAACAGTTGACCGACTTGTATCGCGATCGCTTAAAGCCAAACTCTCGTATCTTTGACATGATGAGCAGTTGGGTGTCGCACTTGCCCGATGATGTCAAATTTGAACACGTAGAAGGACACGGCTTGAATGCAGAGGAACTGGCACGAAATTCTCGATTAGATCATTACTTTGTGCAAAATCTGAACTTAGATCCGAAGCTGCCACTGCCCGATCGATCCTTTGATGCAGTGTTGAATACCGTTTCAGTTCAGTACGTTCAATACCCTGAAGCGATTTTTAATGAGATTCATCGCATTCTGAAACCGGGTGGAATTGCCATTATTAGCTTCTCGAATCGGATGTTTTATCAAAAAGCGATCGCAGCTTGGCGAGACGGAACAGAACGCGATCGAGTGGAACTGGTAAAAAACTACTTCAAAGCGGTTCCAGGATTTTCACAGCCCGAAGTCGTTGCCAAACAATCTCAAACGCCAGCCGTATTTCAACTGTTTGGAATGTCTGGGGGAGATCCGTTTTATGCGGTGATTGCCACTCGGAGTGATTCATAATAGGCTTACTGTCATTGCACGTAGCGATCGCACTTCGATACAAATCAGTGCGACTTTGCAAACATATTTCTCTGATGACATAGATAGATTGAAAATCGCAAAGAGAGATAACGACTTAGCTCCCGCACACAGGCGAGATCGCTAGAATTTCATCAACTTGCACCCGGAATTGTTCATCGGGAACTAAGGAGATTTATCGAAAACAAATTACCCGCTGTCTTCGGCTTCGCTCAGTCAGCTAGAGATCGCGCCCTGAGCGAAGCCGAAGGGCAGTCTTTCAAGCGGTAAGCTCTTTCGTAGAAATCTCCTAAGTCAGTTTTTTCTCCAGCAAGTTTGATGTTGAGACAGAAACTCAGCATCAGGCGATTGATTTAATATCCAATCATCAGGAAACTATGGAAACTTCTGCAACTATCAGTGTTCAATCCACTCTCGATCGAGTTGTTCGATCGCTCAAAAAATTCTGCTTAAATCTTCGGAGTTCTGCTTGGATTCACATTGCCGGATTGATGTTAGGAGCCTCGATTCTGGTGGCAATTGTGCCAGCCGCTCAAGCCTTTAGCGTTCGAGTGAACTCCAATGTTTCTGCGGTGAATGTTCGGAATGGTCCTGGAACTCAGTTTGGTTTAAATGGTAGACCGCTCTTTCCAGGCGAAGTTGTTCGAGTTGTGAATCAGTCTGGAAACTGGTATCAATTGCCCGATGGCGGTTGGTTCTCATCCTCTTTCGTCACTTCAGGAGTCGGAACGGGAAGTGGTGGAGTTGGCGGCGGGGGAACTCCGATCAATCGAACCGTGAGAGCTACTACAACGGTGAACGTGCGAAATGGTCCTGGAACGGGATTTAGCTTGAATGGCAGACCGCTTTTCCCTGGTGAAACAGTGCGAGTGATTCGCCAATCGGGAGGCTGGTATCAGTTATCAGATGGCGGTTGGTTCTCTGGTCAGTTCGCGCAAGTGGTTTCAGGGGGTGGAGTTGGTGGTGGTGGCACACCGATCAATCGAACGGTCAGAGTTTCAACAACGGTGAATGTTCGGAATGGTCCTGGAACGGGATTTAGCTTGAATGGCAGACCGCTTTTCCCTGGTGAAACGGTGCGAGTGATTCGTGAATCGGGAGGCTGGTATCAATTGCCTGATGGCGGTTGGTTTTCTTCTGGGTTTGCGAGTGTAGTTTCGGGTGGCGGTACTGGAGGGGGTGGTAGCTTTGCATCGGCTACCGTTTCTACAAACGGCAGTAATTTAGTCGTGCGATCGAGTCCTTCGGGCGGCGCGATCGGCAGTCTTGCCAATGGAACCGTTGTTCGATTAACAGGGGTGCGAAGCGGAGGTTTTTCTCAGCTTTCGAGTGGCGGTTGGGTGTCTAGCACCTGGTTACGATAGAACGATTTGTGGATCAATTTAGAGGGTGTTTGAAAAGTAATCGTTTATCGCATTCACCCGCCCGGAAATGAATCTCCGGGCTAATCGGGGGAAGCCCACTAAACTGGGCTAAAAACTCTGTATTACGCTCTTAGCCCGCTTCAGCGGGGTTTCTTCCATTAGCCCGGAGATTCATTTCCGGGCGAACTCGCAACGCAGCAAAGCCGCTTTTTATACTTTTCAAACACCCTCATTAGCGCGGTAGGGAGCATTTCTCTACCGCTTTGATGTAAAGATTGCAATCGATCGATGCTGTGTTCGCAATCTGTGAGTACGCGATCGCTCAGTTCTATGTCACATTAATCTTGAGAACTGAACAACGAGTGAACACTGTGCAACAACTGAGTAGTCACGAGATTCTAGAACAGGCGAAATTCGCAGCAACTCACCAAGATTGGGGGCAACTGAGTCAGAATTTGCAGCAGATTCTCTCAACTGAAACTCAGTCTGAATTGTTCTGTGATCCAAACACGACTGTGATTCTGCTTGATCTAGCGATGCAAGTTCTGGAATCGGGTGGCTTTCAGGATCGATGGGATGTTGCAAAGCTATTTCCAAACTTTGGAAGTGATGCGATCGCGCCTTTGATCGAACTGCTCAATGATGAAGATGCGGAACCTGAATCGCAATGGTTTGCGGTGCGGATTCTTGGTAGCTTTAATCATCCACAAGTCATTGAAGCCTTGATCGAATTGTTGAAACATTCAGAGAGCGAAGATCTCAATTCGATGGCAGTATCAGTTCTTGCCAGCATGGGAAAAGATGCGATCTCAATGATCGAAACATTGTTGGCTGAAGATTCAACGCGATTGTTTGCAGTTCAGGCACTTGGGCAAATTCGTCGATCGGAAACGATCCCGCTCTTAATGCAAGTGGTTCGTGATCCAGAAGTTCAGATTCGTGCGATCGCAGTTGAAACCCTTAGCAGTTTCCATTCTGATGACATCACGACTGTTTTGATCGGAGCGCTCCAAGATGTTGCTGTTCAAGTCAGACTCGCGGCAGTGACCGGATTAGGCTTTCGTTCAGACTCTCCAGATTTAGTCGGTCAGCTTCGTCCGTTGTTGTTTGATCTGAACTTAGACGTGTGTCGCCAAACCGCGATCGCACTGGGAAGACTTGGAACTTCGCAAGCGGCGACTGCACTTTACGAAGTTCTGCAATCTGCCCATACACCGGAGAATTTATCGATCGAACTGGTTCGCGCTCTCGGCTGGATTGCTTTACCCGAAGCTTTGAACTATTTGAAATCTGCATTGCTAGAACTATCCGAAACAGTACAACTCGAAGTCATTCAAACATTGGGGCGAACCGATGCAGTCGAGTTGAAATCTCAAGCAGCAGAGATTTTATTAGATGCCCTACCAAAGCTGGAATCGATTGAACTTCGACAAGCGATCGCGCTTTCTTTAGGGCAATTAGGTAATCTAGAATCGATCAATGTTCTCGTTGCACTGTTAGCAGATAGGGATGATGGTGTGCGATTTCATGCCATCTCAGCTTTGAAAACATTAGATGCTGAACTATCCCATCAACAACTAGAGAAATTAGCGAAGATTGAACCAGAGGACTCGGAGCTAGGGCGAGGAATTGCGATCGCGCTTCGAGAGTGGAATTTTTAGATCGCTCGTTCTCTTTCCTAAGACAGGTTCCAAAACTATTGCTTTTGACTCGTTGTGACCGTTCCAAAAGGCTGATGTAGCAAACAATTAACGTCTTTATCTTGAGATTATTCGTAGTAAACATGAAATAACTGCTATGGCTCTTCATAAGATTAAGGACTTTGATCCTGAGTACCGTACTCACTTCGATAACAACGATGTCATCGGATTTGACCTCTACTCTGGCAATGACAAAGTTGGCTCAGTCGATGATGTTCTCGTCGATGATGACGGTACATTTCGCTATTTGGTCATCAATACAGGTCTGTGGATTCTGGGCAAAAAAGTATTGATGCCGATCGCACAAGGTCGCATCGATTACGCCGATCGTCGCGTTCATGCGAACAGTCTCACGAAGTCTCAAGTAGAAAGCCTACCGGAATACAATCCGGATCACTTGGTGGACTACGACTATGAAGAGAGCGTTCGCGGTGTGTATCGTCCTGCTGCAATCGCGGCTCCTGAAATGGCGTATGACCGGACAAGCTACGGTTACGATCGCGATCCGGATCTCTATGCGTTCGACAATGACCAAAGCTTGCGTCTCTATCAAGAACGTTTGATCGGCAGCAAAACTCGCATGAAAGCGGGCGAAGTGACGGTTGGTAAGCACATTGAAACCGAAACGGCTCGTGTGTCTGTACCGATCGAGAAAGAGCGCATCGTGATTGAACGGACTCCGGTGACGGGTGGAATGCCTGTAACTCCGGGCGAAGTCGATTTCCATGAAGGCGAAGTCGCGCGAGTGGAAGTGTACGAAGAAGTGCCGGACATTCACAAAGAAGCGTTTGTGCGTGAAGAAGTGCGCGTGAAGAAAGTGGTCGATCAGGATGTTGTCACCGCAGAAGAGCAAGTCCGTCGCGAAGAGTTAGATCTCAATGTTGATGGTAATCCTGTCGTAGAAAGAAAGATCTAATTCTCAGTTCAACAAGAAGGGTGAAAGATTCATTTCATCCTTCTTCTCACCCTTCAACTGCTGCCATGACCCCAAGAATTGATGAAACCCTAACCTCTGAACTGCTGACTCCTGAAGAAGCAATTCAGCTTTTAGAAGAACGTCTAGTTGTGCGATCGCACAAACGCAAAGTTGGCGAAATTGTCGTTCGCAAAGAGATCGAGACTCACATGGTCGAAGTTCCAGTGCGGCGAGAAAAGCTAATCGTGGAACAAGTTGAACCCGGATACGAACGCATTGCCGAACTGACTATCGGCGAGAGCTATCCGAATGGCACGACCACGAATGGACATAAAGCGAACATTGTTTCGGGTGAGTTTCATTCGCCCAGAGTTGCGCGAGATTTGCTGGATGCGATCGCGAGAACTCCCGACCATGACTGTGCTGAAATTCGTATCGAGATCACTCTCAAAGACTCGAAACATCAAGAGACTTATCAATCCTGGTTCGATCGCTGTCGTAAATCTTAGAGGACTTAAATCATGACGACTCAACTTGAAATGCAATCTAGCTCTGCTATTGAGACTACTGAGCAATCCATCACCGAACAACAACTGATCGAAGCCCGACGAATTGCGGCTTGGGAACGCGATCATGCTCAGATCCAGGATTTCTTTAACGATCCGATGAAGTACGTTTCGACGTTCTGGCAAGAATATAAGCCGATCGTGTACATTCTCGGTGCTTTTCTCACAGCCTTGTTCGCGCTGAATATTGTGCTTGGCATTATTGGTTTTGTTACCCACTTACCAATTCTCAGCGGATTGTTGGAACTGATCGGACTGGGTTACACCGTTTGGTTTGTCAATCGCTATCTGATGAAGGCTGAAACGCGCCAAGAGCTTTCTCAGAAGCTAGAAACGATGAAGCAAGATGTGATCGGTGCAACAAAGCCTGCTACGGATGAATTCGTCAACACGGTTCAGCCCGCGATCGAAGAGTTTAAAAATACGATCGAAGCTGAACAATCTCCGTCCTAAGAGGAATTTCGATTCGTCGATCGTTTTTCTATTCTGATTTCGTTGTCTCAAAAAGGTTGTTGTATGTTTCTGCAAGAAAAAGAAACGGGTAACTTACTCGAAGTGATTGATGTGACGTTGTTAGTTGATCCAACCGAAGATAAAGTTCCTGCTCGTGACCAAGCTGGGCAAGAGGAGCAAGACCCAGAGAAATATTCTAAAACTTCTTTGGTCTTTCCTTCGGGAGAGTCGCTTCCCCGCTGTTGGGTAGATGCCGACTATCGAAATAACTAGGTTTAATAGGATCTCCAACGATTACCGTTGGGGATCATTTTTATCAAATTTAAGAAAATGTTGCGAGATTGTTTTTTACTGCTGATGGAAATGCGGCGATCCGAAACGCCACGATCGCTAGAGCACTGTCTTGAACTGTGTCATCGTCAAGGAGATTCGGATGACGAGGCTGAATCTTGTACTGATTTAGAAGCTTGTATGGCTCGATATCGACGCAATCAACGCAAAGGGCGATCGCATTAAATCAAAACTTTGAACCCGTCCCCAAACAATTCGGGGACGGGTTCAGTATTGATCTGACTCAGGAAATTTTGGCTGTTAGGAGATTTATCGAAAACAAATTACCCGCTGTCTTCGGCTTCGCTCAGTCAGCTAGAGATCGCGCCCTGAGCGAAGCCGAAGGGCAGTTTTTCAAGCGGTAAGCTCTTTCGTAGAAATCTCCTTAACCCGCGAAGGCGGGTTTTGTTTGTATAGCCGCGAATTCTATTCGCCAGGGAATCAATTATCAAATCGATTCCGTTACAACGTTTACGCGATCAATTATCAGATCGATTCGGTCACACCATTCACACGATCAATTGCTAATCGATCTCGTCGTGATCTTCAAACGATCGATCAATTACTTGATCAATTTCGGCACAACACTTACGCAATTAATTGATCGCTTGATCGATTTCGTCGTAATCTTCACACGATCGATCAATTACTAATCAATTTCGTCGTGATCTTCATACGATCGATCAATTACTTGATCAATTTCGGCACAGCACTTACGCAATCAATCGATCGCTTGATCAATTTCGCCGTAATCTTCACGCGATCGATCAATTACTAATCAATTTCGTCGTGATCTTTATATGATCGATCAATTACTCGATCGCTTTTGTCACATCCTCAACCTTATCTCCTACTGCCTTCATCGCTTCATCCATTTTCTCGCTGGCAGCCTTCATTGCAGCCTCGGCTTTTGCCTTTCCGCTAGTCATGAAGAACTCTTTCTTTTGCATAAATAGCTCACGCTTCTGCTCTGGAGTCAACGACGTAAAGTAATCCTTGGGCACTGACTTCATCATCATTCCAATCTTGCCTTTTTGCTCTGGAGTCAGCGCGATCGACTTAAAGGCTTTCTTGACGCTCGTACCATTCGCGATCGCGTCTTCAAATTGCGATCGCTGTTCTGGAGTCAAGATGCTTTCTAATTCCGGTACAATCTTCGATTTCAGTTCTGCAAACGGATCAGTCATTGCGGTAGGAGCTTCCACCGCAGCAACTAAAGGAGACGCTTGAACGATCGGGGCGATCGTCAAACCCATCAACATCATCAAGCCCGCGAAGACTGCAACTAAAATTCGTTTCATTGTTGATAACCTCTTAAACATTTTGAGTTTTTTCACTGGACTGAATGTAGGCAGCAACCGCTAACATCGTGACGATTAATAGCGGAATCGATAGCGACCAAAATTCAGCCGAAGGGACAAAGTAGGCTGCACCTGTTCCACCCAGAAAGAATCCGATTAACAGCGGTGAAGTTAGCTTAATCTGCGTCAGAGCATAAGTCGCTTCTACCTTTGTTTCCTCAGTGGGTTGCGAGAGTTTAGCACTGACGTAGTGAACTAAATTGATCGTAAAGTTCGTAAAGTTCCCGGTCATTACAGTAGTAGGAAAAAATCCTGTGAATGAAGTTGCCGCTTCTTTCATCAGTGCATTCTGAATTCCCATCGCAATTACGCCCGTAACGGCGATCGGGAACATTAGATAATCCTGAGCATCAATCACCAAAGTGGCTGAATACTGCAATCCCACGACCATAAAGATTCCAAGTGCGATCGCTTCTGCAATCAGCAACACAGGCAGCACTGCCCAACCTCGTTTCCTGGCAAATCGAGCCGTCAGCGAAGTGGCAACAACCGCCAGCATAAAAACGGGCAGCATCGAAAGCCGTAACACCGTTGTGAGAGGGTCAGAACTCGCGAAGGCTGAACCTGCTAAGGCGATATTTCCGGTCACGTGGGCTGTAAAAATTCCAAACAGAGTGATAAATGCAGCCGTATCGACGAACCCGGCGACCCAACTGAGTAAAAAGCGAGCAGGTCCATCGCTGGTCAAGAAGGCACTGAGACTAAACGCCTCTTTTTCAGGCAAACTAACAGTCATAGGATAGTTTCTGGGAGGTAAAGGAAATCTGGGAAGATTCCGATCGATTGTACAGAGTCTCGATCGTGAAAATAGTTAAGCCGTTACGATTCTTCGGTCTCTTTTTTTGGTTTCTTCTCTTCTGCGGGCAAGATGCTCACAACGTTGTATAAGTGCTGTTCGACATCGACTAAGCTTGCCACTTCTGCATCAAGCGCATCAAATCCTGCGGGTGTTTCTCCTTCGGCAAAGTCAGCCGTACAGTTCCAATTTGCCATCAGCGCCACATCAGTGTTATCGGTGCTGCTCATCAAAACTACAGATTGCGGTGTAGGCTGTTTCAACAATGCGGCTGGAATTAATTTTTCTGCATTGGCGACGACTTTTTCTTGATCGTCTGGAGTTTTCAGCTTGAATTCACTAAATTCCACAACGGCTTCTTTCCCTTTAACCGCTGGAATCATGCCTTCGCGGGCAGTCTGCGTTTTTCCAAGCTCAAAAACAACGGTTCGAGTGGGAGACAGCGCAGTAGTTTTGGTTTCTTTTGAACTTTCTGTTGGAGTTGCGATCGCGGTTTGATAACTTTCTAGATCTTTCCATTGTGATAGGAAGATCAGCCGTGTCCCATCATCGCTTTGCAACACCGCAGCCCCTTCAAATCCTGCTGCTTTTTTCAACGATTTATTTGCACCTTTAAGGGATTTCATTGTCGTTTTTTGCGTGGTCGGTGCTGTTTCGTAAATGGTTGCGACATTCACCGCAGTCACACCGGGATCAAATGCGATCGATTTAAGCGGTTTGACGGCTTCTGCATGATCGGGAAATCCGACCAGAACACTTAAGCTCAGTAAGATGGCGACTGCGATCGTACTAAATTTACGGCTGAGAAATCTGCACATAACGGTTATTTTTCTCCATCTTCTAAAGTGATGTAAAACACAAGAAGCAACACTATCTAGAATTGCAAATTTTCAGAATATCAAATGTCTTACAATGATTAAAACAATGCAAACAGTATCAGCAGCTACATCACTTTTTTCTCAAGATGAAAATACAAAATTACTCAATCGATTGAAGCGATCGCAATGCTAATTTTCGACTAAATTTCCTCACGTATACAGCATACAGGTAGATTCTCGTCTATCTCAAGGGGGATTTCTCAATTAGCTTCTGTAAATTGCGAAACATCGGTGATCGATAGCGAGTAGACCAATCAGCTTGTAAAGCGCCAACCATAAGCAAATAACCAAGAACCGATCGCGCCGCCCGTGAAGAAAATCACCATATAAATCGTGGTTAAGCGGTTGTGAATCTCGATCGGTAAACTATAAATTTTTGCTTTATTCGAGATTTGTCCTGCCTGCGTTCCCAAATCCAATAAAATCGCGCCTAGAATTAATCCCCAAAGCGTGGTGTAAAACTGACAAAGGATCAAGAGCGCGATCGCAAAAAGCCCGATCGCAATTTTCAGCATCAAACGCGGGCTGGTCTGATCGGTCATTCGTCCCAACCAGGGAGAAGCCGTTGCCCCAATCATTCCAACTAAGCCGAACAGTCCTGCCACTTCGCTGTGAAATTCAAACGGCGGACGTTCTAATACAAAAGGCAATACCGCCCAAAATCCACTGTAAGACGCAAATAAAACTGCTCCTGCAATCGATCGCTGTCTCAATGCAGAATGTTCTGCTAATAGCATCGGTAACGATCGCAGTAATCCAAAATATGAAATTTCAATCGCTGAAGGTGACGTAAAAGGTAATTGTTTCAGCAACACGAATCCTAATGCAATCATCAACGCTGCGGCAATCCAGAAGATCGATCGCCATCCAAACGATCCCCCTGCCAACCCACCTGCAACTCGACCCAGAATAATCCCGACCAATAAGCCGCTCATCACGGTTCCAACAATTCGCCCCCGTTGTTCTGCATCCGCC
This sequence comes from Leptolyngbya sp. AN10, assembly GCF_050565645.1. Taxonomy (NCBI): domain Bacteria; kingdom Bacillati; phylum Cyanobacteriota; class Cyanophyceae; order Leptolyngbyales; family Leptolyngbyaceae; genus Leptolyngbya; species Leptolyngbya sp. AN10. Next base: position 23,440 of record NZ_JBNXVP010000026.1, on the reverse strand, counting down.
AACTGTGCCGCAAATGGAATAAGCAACTGAGGAACTACAGCGGTAAGTCCGATCGCACAACTCGCTGCCAACAGTCCATTCAATCCTGAAGAAACCGCCGCCAAAATTAGCGCGATCGCATTCAATCCACTTAATCCGACGATTAACTTCCTTCGATCGACCCGATCGCCCAATGGCACAAATAATAAAAGCCCGATCGCATAAGCAATCTGAGTCAGTGTTGGAATGGCACTCACATCAGAAACAGAAATATTCAAATCCGTACTAATCAGTGCTAGAAGTGGCTGATTGTAATAAAGACTACCGATTGAAATCGTACAAGCGATTGTAATTAGCCAAAGGGTGTTGTGTCGAAGGGTTATAGCTGGATTCATAAATTCTATTCGGGGTAAGGGAATGCTCTTTTACCGCCAAAGTATCCTGTATACAGCGAAATGAAGCGGTATACTTTAACACCGATTCCAAACGGAGAGCATACTGTATACAAATAGAACTTCTGCCCAAAGAACTCACCCCTCTAGAGAGAGGGGTTTAAAGAAGTCTTTATCTGGTGATTGAAAAGCGAAATTCAAATGCAATGTTGTTTAATCTGAAGAACAGGGATGCACAGTCCGCGAATGAATCAATCCTGTGCATAGAGGTTTTACGATAATGTCCAAGACTGTGATTCTCCATACTTATCGAGGTGGATCTGGTACATCCACGCTCACTGCAAATCTGGCGGTCTTACTTGCGATGCGTGGAGCACGAGTCGGCGTGATTGATGCGGACTTATATACCCCTGGATTGCATCTGTTGTTTGGCATTACAGGTGATGCCCTCACTCGATCGTTTAACGTTGCCTATTTACAACAAGAGCAACCGATCGCAGAACTCGCTTATGATGCCACTCATTTATTAAGCGATCGAGGTCGATTATTCGTCGTTCCTTCTAGCGCTACTCTTCCCGCGCTCACCCGAACACTAAAAGAAAGCTACGACCCGATCCAACTAAAACAAGGCAGCCAGCAATTTATTCGAGCGTTTGATCTGGACTATCTACTGATTGATACTTATCCTGGAGTTGATACGTCTTGGATCACGTTTGCGAATCAGGTATTGCTGGTGATGCGTCCAGATCAGCAAGACTTTAAAGGAACCGCAATGCTCACGACCGCATTGAAAGGATTCGAGGCTTCAGTGCGCGTGATTTTGAATCAAGTCGTAGATCGATCGCAAATCCAAAGCCTGAGAGATCAAATCGAACGCGCTTATCGAATTCCTGTTGCAGGTGCATTCGAGTGGATGCCAGAAATGGCGCAAATTGGCAGCAGTCGATTATTCTGCTTACAGTATCCAGAGCATCCGTTCACCATTTCGATGCGATCGCTGAGTACTCAAATCGTGAGTAGTTGATACAAGATATAGAGATTCTTGAAGGTTTCGGGCGGGATAACCCATTAGAATATCAATGGATGCTTCGCGTCTGAGACAGCATCTGTAATTCTCGTTTTTAGGAAGGTTCGGGCGACATGGCACTTTTGACCACTGGTGGACAATTGATCAAAGACCTGGAAACTCACGGCGCGATCGCTGCTTATGTGCCGCTCGAAGGTGGCTTTGAAGGTCGATATCGTCGTCGAATTCGCACCGCAGGCTACAAATCTCTCAGCATTACGGCACGAGGATTAGGTGATGTCGCGGCATATTTGACCGCAGTGCATGGCGTTCGTCCCGCTCACCTCGGCAAGAAAAGTACGGGATCAGGAGCGGCAGTTGGGTATACCTATTTCATTCCGCCGATCGTGACCACACAGATCGAGCAGTTGCCTCCGAAGTCGAAAGGACTATTGCTCTGGATTATCGAAGGGCACATTCTATCGAGCCAAGAGCTTGAATATTTGGCGAATTTGCCGAAGATTGAACCGCGTGTGAAAGTTGTCATCGAAGTGGGCGGAGAGCGATATTTCCGTTGGCAACCTTTAGAACAGGTGATTGCAGCATAATTTTTGTCTAATCTTTCGCCAAGCATGTCCCACAGGCATTAGAAGTACAATCTAGTGTTTGTGGGACATTGTGTATCTTTCTGACCAAATTTGGAATCGCTACGTTCTCACTCTGCAAAGAAACTTGAAGCAATTCGCACTTAAACAGAGCGTGAAACCTGCCCCTATTAACAACTGTTACGGTTTCGTTAAAGCTGTAAACACCCGGTGATAGGATGCCTAAAAACGTTTAGAGCGAGACCTATGTCAGAGACTCTTACTGGACAAGCACCTTTGTTCGGAGGCAGTACAGGCGGACTGCTAACCAAAGCCCTAATTGAAGAGAAATATGCCATCACATGGAGCAGCCCCAAAGAGCAAGTCTTTGAGATGCCGATGGGTGGTGCAGCCAAGATGCGCCAAGGCGACAACTTGCTGTATTTAGCTAGAAAGGAACATTGCCTTGCCTTGGGTGGACAACTTCGCACGAAGTTTAAGATCACCAACTACAAGATCTATCGCATTTTCCCCGATGGCGAAATTCAGTACCTGCACCCCAATGATGGTGTCTTCCCTGAGAAGGTTAATCCGGGTCGTGTTGCGGTGAACAGTGTTCCTCGCAACATTGGTTCAAATCCTGAACCCGCCAAATTGAAGTTCAGCGGTCGTAAACCCTACGATCCTTAGTTTCGATTGTCTCGATCGTGCTTTTAGGAGCCAGAGTTTAGCCTTCTCGGTTAAAGTTTGGCTCCTTTTGCTTACAGGTACTCGGAATGATAAACGAATTGAATGTATCAATTTGAGTTGCTCATTCAAGAAATAAAGGTGTTTAGAGTATCCGGTAAACGATTCTGCTTCAAACCGCTATTTTGCAGCCTTGAGATCGCCCTACTCATTCTCGCTGCTGGCTGTACAATTCCCGTGTCTGAGTCCAAACCGTCCCAGTCTGAAACTTCACCCCTATCTACTAGCCCCATTCCAACTCCAGCGATTTCTGCTCAACTCCCAGAGCCTGAAAGTTTTGCCCAATGGTGTCGCCGAAAAAATTCTGTCCCTGTAGAAACTCAGCACACAATCAATGTGTTGCTAAAAATCGCTGGAACGAATAACTGCGAATCCGCAGATGCCAAACTAAGAGCGCCTTATCGTCGTTCTCTCACGCTCACAAACAAGGGAATTAGCGATCTCAGACCGATCGCGAGTTTTAAGCAGTTAGATAACCTCTTGCTTGGCAATAACCGGATTAGCGATCTAACACCACTCGCTCATTTAAGTAATCTAGAGTATCTCCAGCTCCGTAATAATCGGATCAGCGACCTCAGACCGATCGCAGGCTTACCAAAATTGTCTTACATTGGTCTCAGTGATAATCAGATTAGCGATTTACGACCATTGACCAATTTGAGTACGTTGTCCACGCTCGATTTGAGTCGTAATCAGATTAGCGACTTACCGCCGATGGCTAGGATGAAGGGATTGGCAACCCTCGATCTTAGAGGCAATCAGATTAGTGATGTTAAACCCTTGGCAGAGTTGTCTGAACTGAGATTACTTGTTCTCAACGACAATCAGATTACTGATTTACGATCGCTGTCCACATTACAGAGGCTACAACAGCTTCACGCCCATCAAAATCCGCTTTCTACAAAAGAATGCCCCGTCAAAGGAAAACTTGCTGAGCCTTTTGCTTCTGATCCTTTGCTTGCTGCTCTTGCTGCTGATGTTTGTAGGTTTGATTAGGTCGAAATAGTACGCCATTGCTGCGTAAACGGATGCGATCGATAAATCATCGTGGCATAGAGACGCTAAAAAGCTTGTATTCTAACTGTACGGTTATCCTAAGCTTCTATGATTTTTCCCGATTTTTCTCAGTTCCAAGAACTGGCACAGCAAGGAAATTTTGTTCCGGTTTATCAAGAATGGGTGGCTGATCTAGATACACCCGTTTCAGCGTGGTATCGCGTCTGTGATGGACAGCCTTATAGTTTTCTGCTGGAATCGGTCGAAGGCGGGGAAACGATCGGGCGATATAGCTTTTTAGGGTGTGATCCATTGTGGACTTTGGAAGCAAGAGGCGATCGTACAACTCAAACGCACCGCGATGGAACTCAGAAGGTTTTTGAGGGCGATCCGTTTGCGGCTTTGTCTGAATGTTTAGCGCCCTATCATCCCGTAAAACTCCCAGAATTGCCGCCAGGGATCGGTGGCTTGTTTGGGTTCTGGGGATATGAGCTAATTAAATGGATCGAGCCGCGTGTGCCGATTTATGAGGCAACAGAGGACGATTTGCCCGATGGATTGTGGATGCAGATCGATCAGGTGTTGATTTTTGATCAAGTGAGGCGAAAAATTTGGGCGATCGCTTATGCCGATTTGCGCGATCCGAATACCAATTTGGAAGCAGCTTACCAACAAGCTTGCGATCGCGTCACTCAATTGGTGAATAAACTAAAATCTCCACTGCCTGAAAAAACGCGATTGTTATCTTGGCAGCCCAATAACAGTTCGTCGATCGCTTGGACAAGTAATACAACGAAAGAAGACTACTGCAAGAACGTTGAAACTGCGAAAGCTCACATTAAAGCGGGCGATATTTTCCAAGTGGTCATCTCTCAGCAGTTAAACTCGGAATTTGTGGGGGAACCGTTTGCATTGTATCGATCGCTGAGATTGATCAATCCTTCGCCGTATATGGCATATTTCAACTTCAACAATTGGCAAATCATTGGATCGAGTCCAGAAGTTTTAGTCAAAGCAGAACGATTGAATCCAGCAGAACCAAAAATTGCTACGGTTCGCCCGATCGCTGGAACTCGCAAACGTGGTAAAACTCACGCGGAAGATCTCGCTTTAGAACAAGACTTGCTCAATGATCCGAAAGAAGTTGCAGAACACGTCATGTTGGTTGACTTAGGGCGCAACGATTTAGGGCGCGTCTGCATCAATGGAACGGTGAAAGTCGATGAACTCATGGTGATCGAGCGTTACTCTCATGTGATGCATATTGTGAGTAATGTTGTCGGACAGCTATCACCGGATAAGACCGCCTGGGATTTACTCAAAGCAGGATTTCCAGCAGGAACGGTCAGCGGTGCGCCAAAGATTCGAGCGATGGAGATTATTCATGATCTCGAACCTTGTCGGCGTGGAGTCTATTCTGGTGCTTACGGGTACTACGACTTTGAAGGGCAATTGAATAGCGCGATCGCAATTCGTACAATGGTTGTCCGCGATCAAGGGAATGGAAAACATCGCGTTCAAGTGCAAGCGGGTGCAGGACTGGTCGCGGATTCTGTACCAGAGAGTGAATATCAGGAAACGCTGAATAAAGCGCGAGGACTATTGGAAGCGATTCGATGTTTGCAGGGCTAGTATTTTCACGCGATGTGCAACATTCAGAACAATCAACCCGTCAGTACAATTGACCCTCCACTCATTCGCACAATGTCTATTTCTAAGATGGTTGCCAACTTAATTGCGGTTGGAACGATCGCATCACTTTCTGTACAAAATCCAGTTCAGGCACAGACGACTTTCCCAGATGTAAAGCCGGATTATTGGGCAGCACCGTTTATTCAGCCTTTAGTCGATCGAGGAATTATTCGCGGTTTTCAAGATGGAAATTTTCGCCCCAATGATCCAGTGACTCGCGCTCAGTTTGCCGTCATGGTCGGAAAAGCATTCGATCGACCAACGGTACGGAACGCAATTCGCTTTACCGATGTGCCAACTAATTATTGGGCGGCGAGTGATATCCAAACCGCCTACAGAGAAGGCTTTTTCAGTGGCTATCCCGGCAATATATTTAAACCTGCTCAATCTATTCCCCGTGGTCAGATGTTTCAAGCGCTGTCAAGCGGATTGAAGTTGGACTATACGGGCAGCTTTTTATCGATCGTAGGTGCATTCAAGGACTACGAATCGATTGAAGATTCTGTCACCGATGGCGTAACGGCGGCAGTGTGGCGCAGGATTGCAGTCAATTACCCAGATCCAATGGCTCTTAATCCAAATCGATCGGCGACTCGTGCTGAAGTTGCTGCTTCGATTTATCAAGCACTGGTCTACACGGGCAAAGCTCCGAAAGTTGAATCTCCGTATCTTCGTTACTAGACTTCTTGCGTGAATCCTTGTGCCTTAGCTAATTGAATTCGCGGCTAAACAAGGCGGACTCACCTCTAAAACTGGTTGTTATACCAAATCGATTTTTGAGTGCGATAGATGTTGGAAGTCCGCTAAACCCCTCACTCGTGGGAGACTTTGAAGAGTGAATGATGCTTAGAGGGTGTTTGAGAAGTCATCGTTCATCGCATTCACCCGCCCGGAAATAAATCTCCGGGCTAATTGTGGGAGCCCACTAAACTGGGCTAAGAACTCCGTATTACGCTCTTAGCCCGCTTCAGCGGGGTTTCCTCCATTAGCCCGGAGATTCATTTCCGGGCGAGCTTGCAACGCAGCAAAGCCGCTTTTTATTCTTCTCAAACCCCCTCTTAGACCTTGAGGAACTTGTCTTGGTCTTAGGTTTCATTCTGGGGGATTTAGGGGACACAACCAAAACGAAGCCAATCTACAAATTCCGCTGAAACTCTTCCAACGTATCAATCAAACTCACCTGACACTGCATCGGCAACAAATCGAGCAGGGGAACTTCGCGCTTCCCGCCGCCCAACTTCACCGCAATGCCCTGCACAATTTTCAGAACTTCGTCTTCCTGAATCGTTTTGCCACTCGAAACTAATGGAAACAGACGTTCAGCTAACACCGTATGCAGGTGAGCATCATTCAAATAGAGATGCCATTTTGCAACATCGATATAGACCGATTCACCGATCTCCGCCGCCAAAGCCTCGATCGCTTCTGAAGTACTAGAGGTAGCCATAACTGTATTTAAGGGTTCAATGATTAAACCGTACTCATTCTAGGATGACGAAAACTCCTACCTCTTGGTTGATTTTGACGGTTTTTCTTTCGGTTTGAATCCGGTGGCTTTTGGCGTGGTCGCTGCAACAGGTTCAGAATAATCCGCGATCGCAAAGATATAAATCGCATGAGCAACCAAGACCGCAAGCCACGCACCCGTTACCCAAATCGACCAATCCCAATCTGCTTTCTGAAGCGTGCGGAAAAACCAGATTCCTGAATTACTCGCAGCAAATAGAGCAACATGAGTCGCAAATGTCATTCGATCGTCAAGTTTGCGAAAGTCTGCATCTTTACGATCGGGAATACGAGACCAACGAGGAGGCATAAGTACTAAGAGAAATAGACGGACTCTTTTATTGTGACATCCTCAGCGACTCGCCGCATTCTACGGCAGGAGTTTATCGGTATCATTTATTCTTCTCTAAGTTTGCTAGGATAGGCATCGCTGCTTTATTTATCTATCTATTCAGAACTCATTAACAGGGGAAGAACAACTATGGTGTCTCAGCCAAGTTCACTTGATTCGCCTGCGATTCATGTGCTTTTAGTCGAAGACAACCCGGATGATGCGGTGTTAATTCGCAGAACTTTTTTACGGGCAGGACGAAACCATTGGAAACTTGCACAGGTTGAACGATTAGAGGAAGCTATCTCAATCTGCAAAGAATACAAAGCGCAAGCAGGTCAAAACTTTGATGTGATTCTGCTGGATCTGCGTTTACCCGATTCGTCCGGATTGGGGACGGTGCTGAAATTTCGTCAGGCAATTCCGGATATTCCAGTCGTCGTCATTACTGCGATCGATGATGAAGATCTCGCACTTGCATCAATTCGAGCAGGAGTGCAGGATTATTTAAGCAAGGAAGATATTACGATTCAACAATTAATTAGAGCCGTGAGATTCGCGATCGAGCGGAGTGCGGCGCTCACTCAAACTTAAAGGGCTGAGAAGATTCTTCGCTTCGATTGCATTCCGACCGTGATTGGAAATCACGGTCTATCGAAACAAAGTCCACTAAAGGGGACTGAAAACCTCTTGTAGCAAGCTCCTCAGTCTGTTTCAACAGACTTTGTTCCGATAGCCCCGAATTCATTCGAGGGGCGATTCATGCAATAGACAACTAACTTTAAAGCATCCTTTTGGAACGAATCCGAAATTTCGCTTTCTTCCTCCAAAGTTTTTCACAATTGGCATTTATTATCGGGAGTGAATTGCTCTATTGCGATGGTGATTCTCAACAATGAATGCTCAACGCCTGACTTTTGACGATATCTATCGGTTTTTCCAAACCCCACAACCGATTTTCCTCAATCAAGAACTGACTGTATGTTATCTGATGTCGATTCTCGTCGAGTCAGAATCTTACGGAACAGAACTCGTACAAAATCTAAAACAGAACTATCCAAACTATCGGCTGTCAGATACGATTTTGCAAAGTTCGCTTCGGTTTCTGGAGAAGCAGGAGATTATTACAAGCTACTGGAAAAAACCAGAAAAGCGAGGTCGTCCCCGCCGAATGTATCAGCTTCGCCCAGAAGCACGATCGAAAGCCGAAGAGTTTGCCCAATTTTGGCGCGATTACGTCGAAAGTAATCCGATTCATCGCTTGACCACTGAACCAAGTCCGGTGGCATAACATACTAAAAGCCCCTCCGATGCTGTTGACGATCGAAGGGGCTTTTTAGTTATCTAGAACTGGTTCACTGCCAACGAAGAGTTAAGCCGCAAGTTCAGATCCGATTGATTCACGGAAATCACCTGGTTGCGGTTGCGTCCAAGCAGCAAGCCACCTAAAGCGCCCACGCCTGTTCCGATCAAGACACGACCCAAGGTAATCCGACGATTTCCGGTCACACCTGAGATAATCGCGGCTGCACCTGACCCGATCGCGGCTCCTTTAAGGATGGCATCGGTACTGACACCCCGACGAATTTCCTCAGTGCGGCTGACGACATCGGTTTGAGCATCGATCGCGAGTTGCTGTCCGTTATTCAAAATCAGCGATTCTGCGATAAAGCGAGTTCCACCATTCGCAGGCTCGAAAGCGCCCTTCACTTGGCTACCTGCGGGAATTAAGAGCCGTCCGTTCGAGGTGCGGATATTGTTGGGAACAGTGAGCGTGATCGGAAGCCGTTCGTTTGGAGCGACGACAATTTTCTCAGCATCCCGATAGGTCAATCGAAGCGTAGTTCCAGCGGGAATCCGGACGGCTCCAGTTGTTTGAGAGGGTTGAGTCGGTTGAGAGGGGAAAAGCTGCGCGAGTTGCATTGGAGCGGGAGCCGCCAGTGCATCTTTCGCGAATACGATCGGTGCGGCTCCTGTAGCGGTGACACCCAGAGTTAAGGCAAGCGCAGTCCCAGACTGTAGCTTTTTCAGGTTGAACATAATGGTTTCCTTCCAAGTCGGAAATTTAGCGGCGACAGCTTTTATGACTTGCCAATTGGAAGGAAGGTTCCTCAAATTTAGCCAGTAACGATTTTTGGCACTTTGAAGAATTCGCCATCTCGATCGGGTGCGCCTTCTAAGATCGATTCCCGATTTGAGTAGGGTTGATGTTGATCGGGACGTACCACATTACTCACATCGATCGCACGAGTCGTCGGCTGAACTTCACTCACATCTAACTCACTCAACTGATCAAAGTAGTCGAGAATATTGTTTAGCTGTGTAGTAAATTTCTCCTCTTCTTCGGGAGTGAGTTGCAGGCGGGCAAGATGCGCCACTTTTTGCACTTGTTCGCGATCGATCATGAGACTGTTCCAATAAACCGCTTAGAAGTATACATCGATGTTCGATCGACCCGTCGTTTTTAGCCAGTTCTGAGCTTCGATGTAGTTGTTCGGAGCTTGCAGAATCGCACGTTTCCAATATTCTGCGGCTTCATCAAAGAATTTTTCACTCTCGTCTTCTTTGCCTTCTTCTTTCGCTTTTTCGCCCAGGTAGTGATAGATCACCGCAATATTATTCAAGGCTTGCGGCAAGCGAGGATTTTCTTCTAAAGCTTCCTCATACAGACCGAGCGCTTTCTGGTGATCGCCGTTGCTGGCATAAATCAAGCCCATGTTGTAGAGAATGTAACTACGATCGTTGCCGTCTTCTTCGAGTTTGAGGGCTTCCTCGTAGTTTTCTAGCGCTTCTGCGTATTCGCCATCTGCCTGAGCGGACATTCCATCTCGATAATAGGCAAAGGCTTCTTTTTCCTTACGGCTGGCGGGAAAAACCTTCAGAATGATATCCGCCATGACGGTAAAGCTTTTATCGATGAAGTTGTCGTTGCGTTGGGATCTAGGCATAAGACTTGGAAAGAGGTTTGTTATTAGCGCGAGACATTTTTTAGTTTAGCGCTCAATCGATCGCAGCTTCTAACTCAGTCCATAAGACGATACATTTTTCCAAAGCTTTGCACTGTAGCAATCCTAAATCGGTTGTAAATTGCCAGAGTGATCGTGCCCCCTAGCCCCCAAGCTTGGGGGAACAAGAGTCTTAGCCCCCAGAATTGGGGGTTTGGGGGCGTTCCCGGATCTTACAACTCAAACCGGATTGCTATAGATCTTTATGCTCACCACAGTTCCATATCGTTGCGAACAACGTCCATCGTACCGCTTTTAATTTCGTAGGGACTTTTCCCTGTGCGAACGGTAACAACTGTAATAGATGGACTGTTCCATGCTCGCTGTTGCGCCTCTTGTTTTGCTCGATAAATCGCACCGTCTGGATTGCGTTCGTGGGCAATGATGTCCTTCCCACACAGGATCGCGTAGGGCATTCTAAACATGATGAAAATCAGGAATAAGGTTTGATTCCAGGATTATACTGGTCAAATAAAAATAATATCTAACTTAAGGGGGATGCTATTCGGAAACGTTGCCTGTAGCCAACCAAAGCAAAATCGAGCGCAACCTTGAACGTTCTGGTTTCGGTTCCACCTCACTTTTGGGAAAGCGCTACATTGGGGAAAAGATAGTTCTGCTTAGGAACACCCGTTTATGAGCGCACCCCTCAATCCCGCGATCGAAAAAGCGATCGAATCCCTCAACTACCGCGCCACGGTGGGAGATGTCGCTGCCCAAGCTGGCTTGAATGTGAATTTGGCTGAGAAAGGACTGCTTGCCTTAGCTTCTCAAGCGGATGGACAGCTACAAGTGGCTGAAACGGGCGATGTTGTGTATGAATTTCCCCAGAATTTTCGGTCTGTGCTGCGGGAAAAAGATGCTCGAATTCGCCGCAAAGAGACGCTAGACAAAATTTGGCGAATCTTGTTCTACCTGATTCGGATGTCGTTTGGGGTCGTGCTGATTTTGCTGATTGTGGCATCATTGCTGGCAATTATTGCGCTGACGGTAGCAGCAAATTCCAGTCGCGATGATGACAGTGGCGGAAATTTTTCAATGCCGACGGTTTGGTTTAGCCCGGATATTTTCTGGATTTTTACGCCTGATTACGATCGTCGTCGCACAACTCAACAAAAGAGCGAGTTGAACTTCCTCGAATCGATTTACTCGTTCCTCTTTGGGGATGGCAATCCGAATGTGGATTTAGAAGAACGACGCTGGCAATCGATCGGGGCTGTGATTCGTCACAATCGCGGAGCGGTGATTGCAGAACAAATTGCGCCCTTTCTTGATTCGATCGATACATCCGATCGAGAGTCAGAACAGTTTATGCTTCCGGTTCTGTCGCGATTTGATGGACGACCTGAAGTGACTCCTGAAGGACAATTCGTTTATCACTTCCCCTCTCTGCAAACGACTGTTTCACAACAAGATCGAAAATGGTTGCCTGCGTTCTTGCGTGAATCGGTGTATCAATTCAGCAAAGCGAGTTCTGGACAACGAACTCTGGCGGCAACTCTGGGCGCAGTATTGTTAGTTCTGGCACTGGTTCTTACTGCATTGACGCTTGGAGCAGGAGCGGGAATTTTAAAGGCGATCGCGTTCGTCTCTCTCGGTTACAGTGCTGCTTATTTGATCATTCCAATCATTCGCAACTTCACAATCAAAAGACGCAACGCCAAGATTCTAGAGCGCAACCGCGATCGAGAACTCAGAGCAAAACAATTGGCAAATCCAACTGTGCAGCACAAACTCGCGTATGCAGAACAATTTGCGGCTGAAACGGTGATTCAACAATCGGATCTGATTTACTCCACCGATCGAGATTTGATCGAACAAGACCTTGAACGATCGACGCAAATTGATGCGGAATGGGAACGGCGGTTAGAGGGCAATCAGGATTCAACCCAACAAAATTCAACTCGCGAGAACTTGACGGATGCAGAATGGCAGCGTCGATTAGAGGGACGGGAATAACCCAAAAAAGATCGTCTGAATTACAGCAAATCCAATTAGGATAAGAGTAAGGAGCTTTACAATATTTAGTGAAGTTCCGAACTTACCCGCGATCGCCCCCGCTAAAAATCATGGCTTTCTTCCGTCAATACATTGCCCCGCTGATCGTTGTTTTAGTGTTCGTGTTTTCGCTCGTGGTTGTGAGTGCGCGAATTTTTCTGCCGAGTGATATGGCTGCCCCTGCCCCGATCGAAGAACCCAGTCCTACAAGCGATAAGGCTCAAGCCCCTGATGCGGATGCGGTTGCAGGATTACCAGCGAATCTTGCGCCTTTTATTCAAGGCTTGCCCAACGATCCGACCCAGCTTTAGATGACGGAATGGATTGAAGGATATCGACTCGATCGCGGTTCTGGAGGAACGAGAGAACGCGATCGCTTACTTTCTTTCATGCAGCAAACTTACGCCGAACTATTTCCGGGTGGTGAATTCTCCTACTTGAAGAGCACGATCGAGCAATTTTTTTCGCCAGAAACGCCGCTGTGGTGGGTGCAAAAAACGAACGAAACGCACTGGAATCCGGTGGCAGGGTTATGGCTTGGAAGCGCGATCGATCAAGGTACAGGAGCAAGACAGGCACACATTCTACTTTTATATGTAAAGCCAGATCATCGACGGAGAGGTATTGGAGCGGCGCTAGTACGCTACGCTGAAACATGGGCAAAATCGCGCGGCGATCGACAAATCGGACTGCAAGTTTTTGAAACGAATTTGCCCGCACTGGAACTTTATCGCGCTCTGGGCTACGAAACTCAGTCGCGGTGGATGACCAAATCGATCGACCCTGCCGAATAAAATAAATCCTATGTATAGCGACGACGAGTTAAAACTTTTAGATATTGAAGCTGATTTAGCCGATCCGTTAGATGACATTCCTGCGATCGAAGATGAGGTCGCGCCCAAACCTGATCCGGATGCGATGCTTCCATTGTTAGCATCTTCGGATATTCAACAGCGAATGTTGGCGGCACGAGTATTCTGCGATGTGCAGGATCACCGAGCGATTCCGCAGTTGATCAATCTTTTGAGCGATCCTTGTCCGTTGGTGCGGGTGAGCGCGGCGTATGCGTTGGGACGAAATCCGAGTCCGGATGCGGTGGAATCGTTAATCGATCGATATAACCAAGATTGGAATGGCTATGTGCGGAAGGGGATTGTCTGGGCGTTGGGAAATTGTCGCGATCGTCGATCGTTGTTTACTCTCACTGATGCTGTGATTAATGATATTTCTGCGGTAAGGCTCTGGGCGGCGAGTTCTTTGGCGCAGATGGCAACTTTGGGATATGAAACGATCGTGGCTGCGGTTCCACCTTTGATCGAAGGATTGCGACGTGATCCGGTGGCTGCGATTCGGAGTAATTGCGCTTGGTCGTTGGGCGAATTGTGTCGAGAAATGCCCTCGAATGTGATTTACGCAACTGCGATCGATGCTCTAATCGAAGCGTTTGCGGAAGATGAAGATACCGGAGTGCGCGAAGATGCCAAAGCTTCAATGCTGAAAGTGGGCGATGCACGTGGATTGCAGGTGATTGAAACTTTGGAGCAGGAAGACTGGTTTTAGAGAAACTTGGAAAGTGTGTTGCCTTCGGCTAACCGAAGCTTTCCGCGCTTCACGGATCAAGCGGACTTCTCACCCCTCTCCCGCCGCGATTCAGGACATGCGTGTAAATCATCGTTGTCTGCATGGGGATACTTCCGCTCTAGGGCGAATGGCAGATGTACTGAACCATAACCACGATCGAGGTCGAGTTGATGAGCGCGACGCACTCGCTCCAAATACAGCTTTAACGGCTCCACCAAACTCGTCGGCAACATCGTCACGCGGCTAGCCTTTCGGGTTCCGCACGATGATTTGGTGTTGAGCGAAGTCTAAATCTTTCACCCGCAGATTCAAGCCTTCATTCAACCGTATCCCACTGCCATATAGCACTTGTATTACTAGTCGCGGCACTCCTCCTAAGTGTTGAAGCACCGATCCTACTTCGTCTTTGGTCAACACTGTTGGCAATTGCTGCGGTTGTCTGGCTCGAATCGCATTGATCGACTCGTCTAATTCTTGTCGCAACACCTCGCGATAGAGAAATAGTAAGGCACTGAACGCCTGGTTCTGGGTTGAAGCTGCCACCCGCTCTTGCACAGCGAGATGCGTTAAAAAGGCTTCGACCTCGATCGCGCCCATATCTTTCGGATGCTGCTTGTTGTGAAATAGGATAAAACGGCGAATCCATTGAACGTAAGCTTCTTCAGTGCGGTAGGAATAGTGCCGAACCCGAATGGCATCGCGCACTTGGTCTAACAGCTTTTTGGGCGGTGGTGTCATCTCTCAATCCTTCTCATCCATCAAATCGGATTGAACAGGATCTTAGGCGGAATAGTACAAGCTTTCTTTGAGAAGAAATACGGAGGTTTTCCGCCTAACTCCCCTGTCGAGGGGTAATATGCAGAACGTAAGTCGATCTAATGTGTCAAATCTCAGCATTAGGCAGAACGAGTCGATCTAATCTCCCAGTCTGAGATGTTATGCCGACTCTTAGCAGCCTAACTCACCCGACGAGGACATTCGATCGACAAAATTCAGTCTAATGTCCTGATTTGGGATGATTAGGAGGAAAGAGTCAGTCTAAATAATAGTTAGCCTGCAATCCTAATTTCTGCGTTAGCGTGAGAATGCAACTCACAGTGAGGGAGAGATATGAGTTTTGATTTCTCCACTGCCTCAGATTCAGCAACAAATCCGTTGAGTTATTTCTCTGAGCGGGGCGAAGATTACGAAAAATATCGCCCGATTCACTCCGCCTCAGCGATCGATATAATCTTGTCAGGCTTAAACCCAATGCAGTTAGCTGCCGCTGATATTGGAGCAGGCACAGGAATTGGGGCGCGGTTGTTGGCAGATCGAGGGATTCAGGTTGTAGCGATCGAACCTAATGCAGATATGAGAATATCTGCAACCCCGCACGAACGAGTAGAGTTTTTAGCTGGAACGGCTGAACAAATTCCGTTGGAGGCGGCATCCGTCAATCTAGTCACTTCGTTTCAAGCCTTTCATTGGTTTGATTTTACAAAGAGTCTTCAAGAGTTTCACCGTATTTTGAAACCAAATGGGCGATTAGCGTTGGTATGGAGTCTTTGGGATCAAACCGATGCTGTTTCAAAGGAATATACCCGTTTAATCTTTGAAGCATCCAAAGATCTAGAACGTCAAGCGCAATCCTCAATGCAAGCGAAAACATGGTTAAAGAAATTACGCTATCAACTGTTTTGGCAAGGACTATGGCTTCCTGGCTTTGTAAATTTCCAACGACACGAGGTTAGATTTAATCAGCAGTTAGATTTGATTGGGTTGATTGGTCTAGCTCGTAGTCAGGGATTTACCCCAGCAGGAGGAACCGCTCTAGACAAGCTGGTTTCGGAATTAACAGAATTTCACCAGCGCTTTTGCAATATTCAAGGTCAAGTACAGTTAACTTACTGCACTCGTCTATATGTTGCAACTCCAACAATTTTTCGCGTCTAGATTCAAGACAAGGTGTGGTTGAGTAGTCGCGACAAACAGGCTAACAATTCGGTTGCAGCGGCAAGCAGAGTCTCCTCATCTAACGTTCAAGGGTGTTGGTCGCCGCTGAACCGAGCCGTTATGCCGCTTGATTTACACATAAAGCGCAATTTTAAGTTATCGGTTAGAGTGGTTTCGATTAAGCTGTCTTCAGACGGATTATTTTAGGTATGGTGTCGATGTTTGAACGTGATGCACTGGTGGCACAATTAGGTGATCCGTATACTAATCAGGTAGTTGCGCGCTTTAATCGTTTTGCATTCATTCGTGATGAGTTGCTTGAAAATATAGCAGCCAGCGCACTTAACGAGACTTGGGGTAACGGCAATTTTGTTTTGAAATATTACCTTGCTGTTCATATTGCATGGAGCATCGAACAGTGTAATTTTACTCACAGTACTAATCAACTATATATAACTGCTGGTCATTTACAAACAAGGTACGGAACTCCAATTTATTTAGTTTTTGAACGTAATAGAGTAAACTAGCCACCTTGGTATTTAGTGACTGCTGGTTCTCAAATTTCTGCGCCTGAATTACCAGTTCCACCTGACATTCCAGAACCTTTAACGATCAAGCCAGGTGCGAAAATTGTGATGATGCATGATCATATCCTCACCGATCATCCAGAACGCATACCGTTTCTTGCTAATACACCCAGAGTTGCCCAAATGCGCGCTATTGCAGGCTCGATACAGTGGTCTATCAATCGTAATTTGCAATTTTCATACTGGTACTACGGCAAAATGCATTATCTAGCACCCCTCTATCTACAAACCCGTGAAGACATAACTCATGCTCCTGATGCGATTGCGCCAATACAAATCAATGCCAACAGTCTATTAGTCCGCACTGTGCTAGAGCCACACATGGCGTATGCAAAAGCTCGTGTCGCTGTTAAACGCCATGATCAGCTTCCTCCTTGGTTGCTATCAGCATGGCAGCAATATGCAGAGCAAACGTCTGAGGCTACGCTTGAAGATCCCGAAAATGCGGATGGACTATCTGTCGAGAATGTGAACGCGGCATAGCAATTTCTTTAAACAGGCTTTGACTTGTGAGATTCTAAAAGATTGCCAACCCTTCCCCTGACTCGTTATCCTTCAAATAGAAACGATTAGTCATAGGAAACTCAAATGGCAAATAGCATTTCTCTGGAGGAAAGACTTGCATTAGTGGAGGCAGCGATCGCTGAGTTGCAAAAACAAGTTTCGACTTCTTCATCTCCCAATTGGCTGCAACAAATAACAGGCTCTTTCAAGGATGAGCCTGCTTTTGAGGAAGTGCTTGCCTATGGTCGAGCGATTCGCCAAGGCGATGAATCACTCCTTGAAGCGCAAGATGAGCCATGAAATATCTGCTAGATACAGATCATCTGAGCATTCTTCAGAGACAGACAGGGCAGAACTACACCAACCTTTCGGCTCGTATGGCTCACTACCCACTCTCAGATTTTGCGATTTCAACCGTAACCTTTCACGAACAAATGCTGGGTAGCCACACCTACATCAATCGCGCCCGTAATTTGGACGACATGGTGAGAGGGTATGCCATGATGACAAGACTCATTCTCGACTTCAAGGTATTACCTCTCGTCACGTTTGACGCAGATTCAGCCAAGGTGCTAGCTCAACTACAATCGCAGCGGATTCAACCCGGAAAAATGGATGCCAGGATTGCAGCGATTGCTCTGTCTCATGGATTGATTTTATTAACTCGCAATCGCCGAGATTTCGGCAAAGTTACAGGGTTGGTAATTGAAGATTGGACAGTTTGAAACGTTGGTTGAAATAGTCGTGTTGGTCACGCCATAACGATTCTGTTGGAGCGGCGAATCAAGTCGTCTCGCTTCGTTTCAGCGCTACTCGTCGCCGCACAACAGAACCGTTACACAGCACAGATCCCCCCCAGAGTCAGAAGTGCTGCTTGCAATCCTAAGAATTTAATACTCAACGCTAGAGGCTCAGAACGCTTGACAAGACCTGTATCGAGTTCTATCATTCAACCATATGGTTGAGTCAAATGTTGCCCTTGATAGAATTTTTGGTGCTCTCGCCGATGTGACACGACGAGACATCCTTAAACGGGTATTGAAAGCAGAACATACTATCAGCGAATTAGCGGAACCCTATGCGATGTCTTTAGCAGCGATCGCAAAGCACATCAGTGTGTTGGAGAAAGCAGGACTCATTACCAAGCGTCGAAACGGCAAGGAGAAAGTGATTCAGATTCAACCGAAAACTATTAAAGTAGCCGCAGCGTATCTCAGCGAGTATGAAAAAATCTGGAGTGCCCGCTTTGATGCTTTGGAAAAACTACTAGAAGATCAGTAACCAAGTAGGAGGATAACGATATGGCACATCTAAAAGTAATAGTCCCAGAAAATTCACAAAATATCCTGGGCACTGTCACAATCAACGCTCCGCTAGAAAAGGTGTTTGAAGCTTATATCAAAGAAGAACTCTTTACGAGTTGGTGGTGTCGCGGTAATCCGATGAAAGTATATCACTTCGATTGTAAAGACGGCGGGAGTTGGCACATTGCTGAGCAATCAGAAGATGGTAATGAGTATGAGTTTACTGGCTGTTTTCATGACGTCGCTAAGGATAAACGGATCGTGCAGACGTTTGAATTCTTGGGAATGCCGGAACGTGGGCACGTCATGCTGGAAAAAGCTGAGTTTGTAGCCATTGACGAACATACGACTGAGATTCGCACGCACAGCACAGCAATGAACCAGGAAGACCGTGACGGCATGGTTGCAAGTGGGATGGAAAGCGGCTGGCGGCAGTCTGTTGAAGCTCTCGGCAAGCTTTTAGAGTCAGAAAAATAACTACAACTTGCTCTGCCAAAGAATTGATCATGGTTGATGCATCATACGTCAACCTTTACGTCCTGGAGTTTAAAGAAGAATATGATCACTACACCCACAGTCGCCGTGTGTCTCTGGTACGACGAGAAGGCTGAAGAAGCTGCACGGTTCTACACGTCGCTTATCCCAAACTCAAAGATTATAAGTGTCTCGCCTGTAATGGTGACGTTCACGCTTGACGGAGTGCCATTTCAAGCGTTGAATGGTGGATCACAGTACAAACACACCGAAGCTGCCTCGATCTCAGTGACCGCCAAAGACCAAGAAGAGACAGATCGGCTGTGGAACGCACTTACAGCCGACGGCGGCGCAGAAGGTCGATGCGCTTGGCTAAAAGACCGTTTCGGCGTATCGTGGCAAATTATCCCTCACATCCTGCCGAAGCTCTTGGGTTCTTCGGATCGACAAGCGGCAGACCGAGCAATGCAGGCAATGTTGCAGATGACGAAAATCGATATTGAAGCGCTCAAATCTGCATTCAATGCCGCATGAGTGCTTGACAATCAGCCGTATAACAACGCCCATGCACACCGACCGCCGAGAGTTCATTGGTTTTGATGCATAGGTGATCTGCGGCGGGTGATGGGCAACGTTAGCTGTCAAGGAAATTGAACGATACCACACCGAAGCAATCTGTTGAAGATAGAGTGAAAAGCAGGAGAACATTCATGAAAACAATACTTCGTTTTTTGTGGCTAGTCCTCCTCTTTTCGCTCCCATTATGGCTAGCAGCCAGTTTCTTAGATGCAACCAAAATCATTCCCGTCAAGCTGCCCCTGAGTGCGCTGCAATTTCTCTCGGTGCTCGGAGCGGCGATCGTCGTTACCCACCAGGGCGGCGGCTCGGTGCGGGAATTGTTACGACGCGGCATCGACATGAAGCGGATCAAAAACCCGATGTGGTGCGTTGGTATTTTTGTACTGATGCCACTCACGGTTGGGCTATCTTATCTGATGATAGTGTGGCGCGGTGCCCCTGTGTCCGACAAAATGACACCGCTGCTCAGCATTCCGATCTTTTTGCTCGTCTATGGCATCAGCGGTTACTGTGAGCAGATGGGCTGGACAGCGATGATGACTGACCCTCTGCTCAAACATCGCACTGTGATCATGACGGGCTTCATCGTGGGCACAACGTGGGCAGCGTGGCACATCATCCCGTTTATTCAGATGCACAACACGGCTTTGTGGATTATCTGGCAGTGCTTATACACTATTATCTACCGCGTGCTACTTACCAAAGTGTATGTGCTGACGAATTGCAGTGTTTTCAGTACGATCGCGATGCACGCAACTTACAATACTGCCTTTTCGCTGATGCCGTACTACGGCTCGTCATACAACCCGATGTACATGGCAATCTCAACCGTCTGTACAACCATTGTCGTTTTTATTCTCCTCAACTCGCCTCGCAGCGATGAACTCATCACTCATTGACTCAAGAACATGGACAATCAACAAGCCAATAAAACAGCCCATCGAGAGTATTGCCAGAGAACCCAATATCGTTTAGTTCCACTAATTTGGTAGAGAGATTGAAGCAATAAAGGCTTGCCAGCTAACAACACAATGGAGCGGCAAGCGGAATTTTTCGCTTCGTTTTAGTCATCTCATCGCCGCTCATCTTTGCCGTTCTGAAGACTATTTTGAGATTTGCTAGCCTTAGACTTGACCGACAAGATGAAAATGCCATAGGTTTTGCACTATGATTATTACTCTCTGGTCAGTTTTAATTATTTTTATTACGATTGCTCTCACGTCATTGTTTCTATAGGGTCGCCGTAGAAATGACTCATAATTGTTTTTGCAATAATAGGTCTATTGGTTGGAATATTGGTTGAGCTTTTGCTTGAACAGCTGTTTAAAGTCAATAAGCATACTCTAAGTGATGGGATATTTAGCATTTGTAGCGCGATCATGGTAAGCGTCACAATCTTTGCTAGTCAGTGGTATTAGACAAGACTAAAGAGCCAATAACCATTGGTTCACTTAGCAGTTATCGATAATACTAAGACGAGTGGCGATCGCACCTTTTCTCACATCAATTGTGTAAGAACCCGTTTATTGAGAGACGTGACACTGAACAAGTCTGTAGAACTGTGGAGGAGGAAGTTAGCACGACAGCCTCACTTATTAATGAATCTGGAGGAAAACGGATGCGTCGCCAACAAGGTTTGTCGCCAGGCAGTCGCTTAAGAATGGGGGTAGCTACACTGATTGGGCTTGCGCTTGTCTACAGTCCCATGTACCTTCCGAGGTTGCTGCGCTTGGCAAATGTGCAGGGATTACCACGCGGTCCACAGTCCGTCATCCTATGGAATTGGCTAGCGGTTGGGGTGTTGTTCGCCTTTGTTTTCGTTGTTGAAAAACGTGATTTGCGATCGCTCCAGTTCAAGCGCCCTAACACAAAGGATATTGAGTTGTCTGTGACGTTCTGGGGCATTGCAACTGCTGCCTCCTGGATTTCCACTGTAGTCTTACCACCTCAGCAAAATACGGGGATTAGCACTTTGCAGGCGATTCCAATTCCCATACTGATTGCACTGGTTCTGACGACAGCAACGACTGAAGAAATTTTGTACCGTGCCTATCCAATCGAGCGGTTGCAAGATTTAACCATCGGGTGGTTTGCCATAGTGTCTAGTGCCTTCATCTTTATCCTGCCTCATATTGCCTTCTTTGGCTGGCAGTGGCTCATAACTCAGGGGGTGGGCGTGGTGTTACAGTACGTCCTCTATGTGTGGCGACGCAACATCTGGGCGTGTATGCTGATGCATTTTCTTGGTAATGCCCTTATCCTTCTACCTGCTACTGGAATTGTGGGGTGAGCGTAAACCACCGCGATTGAGCAGTTTCGCTCCGAAGCGATAGGATTATAGGCATGGTATATCCAGGCTAATCGGGTAGCCAGGGGATTTTCTCCCCCAGCTCCCACAACACCCCACATGCGGCTCCGCATGGGGCGTTTCCCCAGAACGGTTTAGAGTTGCACCGCGATCGCTACAAGAGCAACCTTGATGCTCTCCAGGGCTGGTTACGCAATTAAGCGCCGACAAATTAGCTCCCCCATCCGGGTTCATCGCCACGTCGAGCTTTACGGCTCCTCCCTGCATTCCGAAGTTCGGTCCTTCACCCTGTCCCACCCATTACGGTGAGCGTTTGGCTACTACGACCTCTGCTGACTTCTGCTCGATCACCCAGAGCGTTCCCGCATCTGTGCGCTGTCCGAGTTCCGTAGGGTTCTGTGGGTTGTCGGTTCGTTTCCAAACCGCCCTCAGTCAGACTCCCGTAGATGATTCGACCGCCATTCGAGCAGATCTCCCCGGATAAGAACGTGAACTGTCTCTGCACAACCGCATCATTTACTGCGTCTCTTGAACCAGAGGGCTTTGTTGTGTTGTGCCAACTTGCCCTAAAGAACGAGCGCCTTCTATGATGTTTCTGTTCGTCGGCTCACAGATTTGCCTCCAGCTTCCTCCGGACATTCCCTCACGAGTTTGCCCTTGCTCTTGGCTAGTGGTTGTCGTCACTCGGCTCCTAAAACTTTCGAGCATTTGGACGCTGGTTCCACCACAGAGGACTTTCACCTCATAAGTTCACGCCCATGCCGGGCGTACACAATTCGGTTGCAGCGGACGTGCAGAGTTTCTTCGTCTACCGTTCTGGTTTTTTCGTCGCCGCTCATCTTTGCCGTTAGAACGCCAATCATCAGTGGCAGTATCATCGGAAGTCTCTTTCCAAGCGGGAATATTTAAGTATTTTTGTACTACAGTCAAATCGTTGTTTAGCTCTAAACACCACGGTGGCTCATGAATACAGGTGTAGCATTCGAGGAATATGTGAGAGACATCTATTTAATGCTATTGAACCTTAAGGATGAGGGGATTGTTGTTTCAAGAGATGCGACCATACGTGGAAAGTCAGATGAGGATTACCAGATTGACGTTTACTACGAGTTTCTACGTGCTAATGTTCGACATAGGGTAATCATTGAGTGCAAAGATTGGAAGCATCCTGTCAAAAGAGAAACAATAAATGCGCTTGAGTCGAAGATACGCGATATTCCAGGGGTAATTGGGGTCATTATCTCTCGGAATGGTTATCAGTCTGGAGCAAAACAGTTCGCAGAGTATCAAGGTATCCTGGCTCTAATTCCTGATGAGTTACCATCGTTGAGTTCTCTTATTGCAGAACGGCTGGCAACTGTTTTACTTCCAGATGAAAGTTGTATTGGTGAACCGTTTTGGACAGTCATGGAAATGAGAGACGGTCAAAATACTGGTTCTTACCTTCCTATCCATCCGCATGATCTGGGTAGAAAACCTTTCATCTCTCTTTTCTTCTCAAAGTATCACGCTCAACTCTTCCTCCACCAAGCCAAACAGCTTAATGGCACAGATATTTCAAACTTGGCTGTGAGGGGGCTACCTCGACATATTCTTAGAGCATTTATCATTCAACTTGAGGTCTTCGAGATTCGTCACGAATTGTTTGAAATGCCTAGTTCAGGCGCATTATTGATGTTTCTTCCTCCAGATTCTCGACAAACAGATCGTTTTGCAATGATTCCCATAAACAGAGAGCAACTAATGAATGAATACTTTGGAGAACAGATTCCAAGCATTCGTGAAACAAAGCTGTGATATTGGGAGTGCGTATTTTCACAACTTCGGCACCCAATTCTCACCGAACTTCGGCAGGTGATTCTCACACAA
The DNA here is from genome assembly GCF_050565645.1 of Leptolyngbya sp. AN10. NCBI lineage: Bacteria > Bacillati > Cyanobacteriota > Cyanophyceae > Leptolyngbyales > Leptolyngbyaceae > Leptolyngbya > Leptolyngbya sp. AN10. Next base: position 63 of record NZ_JBNXVP010000026.1, on the reverse strand, counting down.
CTTCGGCAGGTCTAGAGATAGCGTAACTGAACCAGGCAAAGATAGCAAATGTTTTTACTGGGT
>NZ_JBNXVP010000025.1:0-104177 GCF_050565645.1 Leptolyngbya sp. AN10 | reverse complement strand
AAGTCGTCGGTAATTGCATAAATCGCTATAATTTCGTCAAGCATTTTTCTTCTCTTCAAGGGTCAACATCTTGAAGAGATTTTATTGGCTTTGCTCCCTGACCGCTTCTAACTAGCAACTTGGGTTACTAGACGAATTGGAGAGATGAAATATTTTTATCTGCATGGATTTGCATCGAGTCCACGATCGACAAAAGCTCGTCAATTAAGCGATCGCTTCCAATCCCTTCATCTCTCCCTCGAAATCCCCGATCTCAATCAAAACGATTTTCAACATTTGACCTTGACTCGGCAAATTCAACAGGTCACAAATCTATTACAAGAAGAGCCTGTAACGCTGATTGGTTCTAGCTTTGGAGGATTAACAGCAGCTTGGATTGCTCAGGAATGTCAGAACGTCGATCGCATTATTCTCCTTGCACCTGCGTTTAATTATTTGAATCATTGGCTTCCGACGATCGCGCCTTCTGAATTGGAAAAATGGCGATCGGGGAAGCCAATTTTGATTTATCACTATGGCAAAGGGAAACCATTACCCCTGGATTACGAAATTGTTGCAGATTTAGCGAAGTATGATGAAACGAAACTTCAGAGAGCGAACCCAACCCTGATATTGCATGGAATTCGAGATGAAACAATTTCGATCGAAGAAAGTCGATCGTATGCAAGATCTCGATCGTGGGTTGAGCTGATCGAATTAGAAAGCGATCATAGTTTAGTCGATCAAGAAAACGCGATCTGGCAAGCGATTCAGCGATTCTGTGACATCGAATCGTAAAGAATTTTGTCGATCGCCGCACACAATGGTAAGCTAATTTCACTAGAACAAATAGACTATTTCGACCCCAAATCTTTTAGACAGGAGGTAAATCTACTCAAAGGTAGGGTTTACAGAATTCGGACTTCTGAGTAATTATCTATCTTGCAAGTGACAAGTTCATGGTTCAACTTTCGCTATGTTTGAAAGATAGCGAAACTCAAAGGTGAATTCTGCTACTGTCCAGATGCTGGAAATTTCTACGCCAGCAATACACAACTAAGTAATTGTTTCCAAGGTATTTAGCATGGAACCTGAAGTGAAAGAAATGGAAGCCCCCGCCGTCGTTGAGACCCCTTCAACGATCAAAATGGATCACGCTGGATCGTTAGCCCCGATGTCTTCGGATGCAAATAGCGAACAGTGGCGCGAAATTGCAGAGAAAACCTACTCGGTTTTGGCAACGCTGCCTGAATACATTGGCAAATTTTTCACCGAATATCGCAAGCCGCTCGTGACAGTTGGTTTGATTTTTGGCTCGATCGTATCGGTCAAGCTTACCCTCGCACTCTTGGGCGCGATCAACGATGTGCCGCTCTTACAGCCGACTTTTGAACTCGTCGGACTCGGTTACAGCATTTGGTTCGTGTATCGCTATTTGCTCAAAGCCTCGCACCGTCAAGAGTTAGGGCAAGAATTCAACAAGTTAAAAGATCAAGTGATCGGGCGTGTCAGCCAGTAGAATTTCTTAAAAATCCAACAAAACAAGAGAGGGGTGTCTGTCTGCCCCCTCTTTTTGTTTGAAATACAACCCCGATCGCGCTTCTTTCCTCGCTTGACCTTTGTGCATTCATCCTTCATAGTTTCTTGATGTCAGGATTGTTCTATTCCTTGACGAGATGCGCCTTGTCAATCTGAAAATTTGAATCAAAATTAGGTCTACGATCGTATTCTCCATTTAATGCAAAATTTATCTACTATGCAGGTTTGTAAACAGTTTTTTGGATCAGCAGTCGCGATCGGCGTTCTGAGTTTGGTCGCGCTGCCTGCGTTTGCCCAATTGAGTGATACCCAAGTCGATCGCATTGTTGAAGCGCTGCGCCAAGCTTCAAAGCCAGAGAATTCAAACACCGGATTGTATAGCGATTGGCAAGTGAGAGCTTCCAATATTCCTCGCTGGTCAAAACAGTGTGGCGGTCGAGAAATTACTCCGGCTGAATTTCAGGCAAATCCGGGAACGGCTCGATCGATTGTCACTTGCGTCGTGCGTGATGTGCTGAAACGAGATGCAAGAGCGATCGGGAATAATGAAACGATCGCGGTTCAGCGAGTTGCAGCTTGGTGGATGACCGGGGATTCTAATCGATTCGGTTCTCGCGAGATTGCTCCTTACGTTCAAAGAGCACTGAGCGCTTACCAAACTGCATCAGCAGCAAAACCAGCAAGGCAAGACTCTCTTTACGGGCGGTATATGAATGCGGGCTATGATGCGGTTCAGCGAAAAGATCAGAAAACAGCGCGGCTCTACTTTCAACGTGCATTAGACGAACGCCCACAAGATCAATTTGCACTCCAAGCCCTTCGCAATCTTGGAACTGCTCAAGGCAATCCCAACCGCACTCCAATTACTGAAAAACCCAATCGCTAATTTACCTATGAACCTGATTAAATACTCGGCTGCACTTTTGAGTAGTGCTGTTTTACTCACGGCAAATGGCGCGATCGCTCAATCGGCTCAATGGACAAGAATCGCCGAAAATTCTGTAAAAGATCGATTCTTTGTCGATGCCAGTTCGATTCAGCGCAATGGCTCGATCGTTTGGTATTGGGAATATCGCGAGTTTCCAGAAGCGAATAATGCTTTGCTTGATGTGAAGGTCGATCAGCCTGTTCATGGTGCGGTGATTCGGTGGTCAGCAGATTGCTCTAACGGAGCGCAGCGGTTGAGAAAAGTGAACGCCTACACCACGAATCGGAAGCTGATTCAGAAGTTTGACTATGGCAATGATGGAATGTTGCTTCGACCCCAAGCGGGAAGCAGTACGCACAAAGTAATGGACTACGTTTGTCGATCGTCGCAAAAGAGATAGCAATTTTCCGTGTTTGCAACTTCTAGGTTACAAAGGAAAGTCGGTTCGCCAGATATGCGCTGCTCTTTGAGCTAGTTGCCGTTGTCGAGCCGCAAGGGTATTCGGAGTCCATTCCTCTGACAAAATGCTTCGCGTAAGTTGATATACGCTCTGTTGATAACTCTCCCGCTTAATCTCATAAAGCTCATTGCCAATGCGACGATTAATGTTAGGTTCTAGAGGTGTCAAATTGCCAATGCGGTAAACCATCTCCTCCATTTGAGCATCCGTAAAGTTTTGCTGCCAGTCCCTACCAGGTGATTCGGGTAAGATGTGTTCGATAGAAAAACTGTCTTCATTTACATCAATGTGCGACGCATCTGCTTCAAGTTTGCACAGAATATATCTCACTAATTTCTTCTTCTGTCCTTTTGTAGAGATTGAGAGCAAGGAAAAATCTTGAACGAATTTCTCGTCTGAAACATATGCAGAACGAAGACTATCAAAGACCTGTTTTGGATTAGTTATTTCGCCATTCGTAATCGAAATGGCTACCTTGTTATAAAGTATTTCTAATTCGCTTGGATTCAGACTACTGACAATGGTGTAGCGAAAAGAAAGTACAGATACAAGTTTTAATAAGCGAGTGAAATTTTCAGGCGAGAACCTCTCGTATGCAGTAAATAAGGCAGGGTAAGCTTGCTTAACTCGAAATAATTCAAGTTCGCGAATATAAGGTCGATTTGCTGCCGCATCGCGCCAGAACTCATCGTTAGAGTTGCTTAATGCAATAAAAAGACTGCTATAGTTTTCAAGCTGATCAAGTAGTTCAAATGCTTGTTGACCATTCTTGATCGAAGCACGAGTAAGCTTGAATAACCGTTCACGTCTTACCCTTGTTTGTTGTAGGCTAAGATAGTAGCGAAGAAATTCAGGAAACCTTTCCATCTGAACCGTATTGATAATTCTCCTCCATTGCCTTTGCGCCTCTTGCAAATCATCGGGTCCTTGGAAGAGGGAGAACAAATAGTTCTTCAACAAATCGGTTGAACTCAGCTCTATTCCCCTAGCATTTAAAGTTTCAAAAACGGTATAAGCATTGAGTTCATCTTCAACACTGATTTGAATAAACAGTAGTCTTCGAGCAACAGTATCAGTTAAAAATTCAGCTAACTTTTCCCCATCGTGAACAATATCTTTAAGCTCTTCTAAATGACCTGAGAAATACTGGAAAGCCTGCCAAAGCAACTGATTAGACTTTGAGAGAGAATGGACATTTAGTGGTTTTCTAAGATTAATGAGATTGCTTTGATAGAAGTCGTTGTTATTCTCATTCAGAAGAAGTTTACTAGAGTAGCGAAGAGAGCGTGGATCTCGATCGCTTAAGTAAGTACGCTTTAGAATTTCCTGGCGTTCTTGATTGGCTTCCTTTTGCTGTTCTCGCTCCACTAATTTTTGAATTTTTTCGATCACGGCAACCGCAATGATACTAAGTGTTGCTAAGCGCTGTTGCCCGTCAATAATGGTGAACTCTTTATCTGAAGTGCTAGAACTTTGAAGAACAAGCGCACCCATATAATGACTAGAATCGGGGTTTGTATGAAGCACTAGAATGTCTTGCCAAAGGTCTTCCCAGTTTTCTTCATCCCAGGAATAATCGCGCTGAAAAAGTGGCACCCTATAAATCTTCCCATTGCCGATTAAGTCGCCGAAGCTGGTTGTACGGGTCTCTAATAAGTTAATTCGAGGCATAGATCAAGAGAGTGTACCGCGTTCCCTTCTAAGGTATCAGGAGTGCGCCCAATTGAGGTGGAAGAATATCGCGTTGATAACCGCAACACCTTGAAGTATTCTTAGTGAGTTGTTATTTGGGATCACAGCCCCAAATCGACTGCGATTCGGTGAGCGCAAGCAAATCCTGAGAAAGCGACTGCGTTTAAGCCCTGTCCGGGGAAGGTGCTGTCACCTACACAATAGAGATTCGCGATCGCAGTTCGATTAAACGGCATTCCAAGCAATCCAAGCAATTTGCGAGAAGGGACAGGTCCATAAGTGCCATTGTCTCGCCCTAGAAAGCGGCGATGGGTTCTCGGTGTGCCGACTTCTTGGAAATCTAAACCTCGATCGAGATCTGGAATGATTTTGGTTAATCGATCGATTAGTCGATTCGCTGCTTGTTCTTTTTTCTCAGCGTATTCACTCGGAGAAAGGCTTTCCCATTCCTGCATCCAACTGGGTGTAAAGGTGTGGATGATGTGATGTCCTTCCGGTGCAAGACTCGGATCGAGCAGCGTTGGAATCGATACAAAAATCGTTCCTTGTTCTGCTTCCATGTCATCCCAGTTTTCTAATAGGATGTGATGGCATTCGATTCCCGCAGGTAATGACTCAGCCTTCACTCCTAAATGTAAACTCAGGAAACTTGGGGATTGTTGATAGCGTTGGCTCCATTTTTTCTCAGAGTTTGGCTTTTGTGTAGATGGAAGTAATTTCTCGAATGTGTCCCATCGTGTTGCATTTGATACAACTCGTTTTGCTCGAAATGTGTCACCGGATGCTAATTTCACGCCTACGGCACGATTGTTTTCGGTGAGAATTTCTGTGACTCTGGCTTTGTATTTGATGTGACTGCCAGCGTTTTCTAATCCTTCAACTAATTTCTGGGCGATTTGACCAACTCCGCCCTTGGGATAGTTGATGCCGCCGTAATGTCGATCGCTAAAAACCATTCCTGCATTGATCACTGGAGTACGATCGGCAGGCACAACTGACCAGATGTAGCACTCGGCATCAATGAATTTTAGAAGTTGCGGGTCTTTAATGTATCGACGGGCAAGATCTCCAACATTTTGAGGCAGATATTTCACTAATCCTAAACAAGCAAAGGGATGCTGAAAAAAGACGCGGGTGAGATACCCAATCTCTTCGAGTGAAAGCAATTCCATCGCATTCAGGCAGTTAAACACCTTCCAGCATTCATCGTAAAATTGCCGAATTCCCTTTTCCTCGTGTGGGAAGTATGCGGTCAATTCCTGCAAAAACTTTTCGTAATCGCGATGAACTTTTAGATCTAAGCCATCGGGCAAGTGATAGTGAACTTGAACCGGATCAGGAATCGTCTCGATCGACATTCCCACGCCATCTAGAGCACGAGTTAAGAGATTCGTCGTTCCCTTATCTCCGAATCCGAAAATCATTGATGCGCCGACATCAAAACGGTAGCCATCGTCTCGATCGAACGATCCTGCACTGCCACCCGGAATGAGATAGCGCTCTAAAACTAAAACTTTGGCTCCTTTGGCTGCGAGTTGGGTCGCGGTGACTAATCCACCAATCCCAGACCCAATCACAATCACATCGTACTCGGTAGAACTCATGAAACCTGCGATCGCTCAACTGTATAGATTTCAGTGTATCGAGATTCGGGCATGATTTGGTGACGAAGTTCTTTCCTGTGGGGGAGACTCGATCGCAGAATGATCCCCGAAACTAGATCCCATCGAATTTAGGAGTTTCGGATGGCTTCTCCCACTCGTTTAACTGGATTGGATTTAGTCGATTGTGCGAGAGCGAACGCTAAACAAGGAATCGAAACCGCAGCCCATCTTTGCGGGTATGGAACGGATTTGGCAGGATTCCGATCGGAGTTGAAACAAGCCTGTGATCACATGAGAATCGAATTTCATGAACTGAGTGATTTGGTTAAAGATCAGCCTGTTGCAGTGACTTTAGATGGCGTAATCGTTGAACCGGATTCACCTGGAGAATTGTGAAATACTAGACTTCTTGCCTGAATGTCTTGGAGAATCAATATCAGGTGTTTCTGATAGCATTCTGGTATGTCCCTTGTTTCAGTTCTTGCCGAATACATGACAGGCGAATTCGAGAATCAGAGTCAGGCGAGAGACAGTCCGACTTGGTTTGTACATCTTCGGTTGTGGCAGCGATCGATTCAATTGTTTGAAGAGCCAACGATTTTCGCTGAACAATCGAATGTGTTGAAGTTAGATCAGCCGTATCGACAGCGATTGTTACGATTGCAAGAAACTGAGGATGGATTGAAGGTTCAGTACTATCAATTCAAAGATCCAAGCCGTGTCAAAGGTGCGGGACAGCGACCGGAATTGCTCGATCGATTAACGCACGAAGAAATCGAACTGCTTCCGGGCTGTACGTTGAATGTTGCTGTGAAAGCGATCGCTCAAGGCTATCATTTCGTTGCATCGCCGCCAGCCGATTCGCGCTGTGTCTTCTCACTTCAGGGCAGTACGATTCAGGTGGCTTTGGGATTTGAAGCGATGTCTGAGCGGTTTTTGAGCTACGACAAAGGAATCGATCCTGAAACACAGCAACCGATTTGGGGCGCGTTGATGGGCGCGTATGAATTTCAGAAAGTTAGTCGGTAAAAATCGACTTTAAGCGCTGAAGTGCAGTTCTAATTTCATCGAGTTCGGTTGGCGTTAATCGATCGAACTTCTGTTTCAAGTAAGCGATATGAATGGGGAAAATTTTCTCAAACAGTTTCTCACCTTCAGGAGTCAGAACGATTAAGAAACAGCGACGATTTTCGGGGGGAACTTCTCGCCGAACGAGATTTTTCTGTTCTAGTCGATCGATAATTCCGGTCAGTGTTCCTTTTGTCACTAGCGTTTTTTCAGCCAGTTGATTCATGAACATACCAGATGTATTGCCCAAAGTACAAATGACATCGAATTGTGGCGGCGTTAAACCCGTTTCGCGGATGTGGGCTTCGTCGTAAGCGCAGAATGCTTGGTAAGTAGTGGCAAGTTCGCGCATCGTTGAAAGAAAGGGTTGTTTTGCAGCGGTTTTGGCATCGAAAGAAGTCTCAATTTTCACAGGCGAATCTCAACTGAGGTTTTACTATTGTACATCGAACTGTTTTGGTTAGAACTATTATCCTTTCACACCGCTTCCGGCTTCAGTCGGCACAATGTAGCGCTGCATGATGAGGAAAAAGAGCAGAATTGGCACGATCGAGATGACTGATCCTGCTGCAATCAATCGCCAATCGAGTGTAAACGTCCCAGCAAGTTTGGAAACACCGAGCGGCAACGTGAAAAATTCGGGTCGATCGACAACGAGAAGAGGCCACAGAAAATCACTCCACGAGCCGATAAACACAAAGATTGCTAAAGTGACCAACGCAGGACGAATTGATGGGAGCATGACATACCACCAGATTCCCAGTTCTGAGCAACCGTCCATTCGTGCCGCTTCTTCGAGTTCTTTTGGCACACCTTGAAAGGCTTGTCTGAGTAGAAAGATTCCAAACGCAGAAGCAATTCCAGGAAAAATAATCCCAAGATAGCTATTAATTAACTCTAATTTCACCGCAAGAATATACAGCGGAATCATCACAATCTGAAATGGAATCAGAATCGTCGAGACGATCGCGCTAAAAATAATTTCTCGCCCTGCAAACGTTAATCTTGCTAATGGATACGCTGCCAGTGAACAAAATATTAGATTCAACGCAACGGTTAATCCTGAAACCAACGTACTGTTAAACAAATATCGTCCAAATGGATTACTTTGCCAAACGGTAATAAAATTCTCTAACGTTGGCTGTTTTGGAATGAATTGAGGCGGGAATTGAAATAGATCTTCAGTGGGAGATTTGAACGAAGTACTGACAAGCCAGACGAGTGGAATCAGCATCAAAACCGCGATCGCGCTCAACAAACTATAGGTCAGTATCGATTTTGAGATGCGGTCGCGCATGGGCTTTCATCCGTCCGTGAACTGATTGTCAATCTTATCCGAATTTGAATTTACTTCGTCGCGACCACTGCTAAATTCCAAGCCATTCGCTTCATCAGCGGCAGTTTTTTCAAAACTCGATCGAGCTTTTCCAATCGCAAATAGGTTTTCTCTAATCTCGCTTGTTCAATAATAATTTTCTTCCAATAGCGTTCTTTGTTCGGATTCACTTTTTCAATCAGATAAAACTGTAGAAAAATCCAAAGCGTTGCAATCCAGAACGTATCGTAATTTGTTTGAGAATAAAGCGATCGAATAAAATCCACAATGCTAATATCGAGCGGCGTTTCGTCTTCAGTCCGCACTTCGGTTGCCATGCGTCGATACACATTAATCACTGGATTATGTCGCAACGGGTCCCAGAAACAAGCCTTTCCACCCGGTTTCAAAATCCGATGTATCTCTTGCAGTGTAATCTTCGGATCAGGAATGTGATGAAGCAAATTCGAGGCGTAAACAATATCAAAAGTATTGTCGGGAATGTCGATCGACATTGCATTGATCACGCGACCTTCAATCTGTACCCCATTTCGCTCTGCTAACTGAAGCGCCACATCCACCATACCCGGCGAATAATCCGATGCCACACACCGCGCCCCAAGCCGAGCAAAATAAACGCTATTTTCACCTGCTCCACACCCAAGATCGAGCAATAATTTTCCGCGAACATCACCAAGCTGTTTCAGAATAAAGCGATTTTCGGGAGCCGTACACGCTTCAAAATAATCAGCCACTCGAATGCCATCGACATCGATCGTGCTTGCCCATTGGTCATGAAACGCCTGTTCCCGGCGCAGCAAATCATCTTTCATTGTTTGAGAGAAATAGCGATCGTGTTTAATCCTAATCGAGATTTAGCAGTAGAACAAAGATAAAGCGGTAGAGTAAAAGTAAAAGTTGAAGTTCGTTGCTATGAAAGAATTTACGATCGGTGAAAAAGTTCGCCTCGTTTCCCTTCCGCCTTATCTCAAAACGGCTGATCCAATGCCGATGTTACGTCCAGCGGATATTTTGCAAGTGGGGGACGAAGGAACCGTTCTCGATCGAAGACCCGGCGGATATTGGGGCGTTCGGTTTGTTAAAGGCGCATTTTTGCTAGATGATCAGTATTTGGAATCAGTCTAGAGTTCTATTCATCTTTGTCTGTGTCAGTCTTTTTCCACGGATTCTTAGTGCCCATCTCCGTATATGCAGAGAGAATTAGATACAGAATGAGGACACCCACGCCAATTAAGAAAGAAGTCAGTTCGCTCATATCAATTACAGAGAGTCGAGGATTGCGATCGTAGATAAGATTGAGCACGATCGCAGCTTTGATTGATTAGCTCATCTAAGTCGAGATTCCAGCGCGTTAAACCTAGTCGATCGCTCGTACTCAAAATCTGATTTGCTTGAAAAACAACACTCGAAACTCGATCTTGAGTGCCCGTTAATGTTTTAAGAAGCGCTCCCGTTTCGGGGTTCCACAAGCGAATCGTACTATCATCACTACCAGAAGCTAAGACTGAACCTTCTGGATTAAAGCTTAGAGTGGTTACACCGCCACTATGTCCGATCAACGTTCGTCTTAGTGTTGCATCATTAACTGACCAAAGTTGGATTGTATTATCCCAGCTTGCAGAAGCGAGCGTTTTACCATCAGGACTAAAAGCAAGCGCAGAGATCGCCATTCGATGTTTGCCTAGAATGGTAGAAGTTCTACGATCGATATCCCACAATCGAACAGTGTTATCCATACTTCCCGAAGCTAATCGCCCCTCGGAACTGTAAGCAATGCTGGTTACTTCATCAGTATGACCTTGCAAAATCGTGCGTAAATCTCCTTCGATCGACCAAATTTTGATTGTTCGGTCGGCACTTGCAGACGCAAAACTTTCTCGATCGGGACTAAAGCTCAGAGCAGTCACACGATCGTTATGTCCTGCGATCGTTCTAATTAGTTCTCCGGTGCTGATGTTCCAGAGGCGGATTGTTTTGTCGGCACTAGCAGAAATAAGCAAAGAATCATCGGGGCTGATTTGCACTTGAGTGACGGGTGCTGTATGACCTTTGAGAATGCGAGAATCAGTTGCGGTTTGGAGTTGAATCGTATCCTCTGGAGCCGCGATCGCAATAATGTTTCCATCTGCGCTCACACTCATTGCGGATAGTCCTGTGTTGAGTCGCGGTAATGGATTCACTTGCCAGATTCGAGCCGTCCGGTCTGCGCTGGCACTGAGAAGTTGTGTTCCTGCTGGACTAAAACTGAGATGAGTTACTGCGGCTCCATGTCCTTGAAGGGTTTCGAGCGGTTTGCCTTTTAAGTCCCAGAGTCGAATCGTCCTATCGATCGAGCCTGTTGCAATCAGTTTTCCATCGGGACTATAGCTTGCAGTATTCACCTGATCGCGATGTCCTTCAAAGGTGGCAATTTCTTTTCCATTCAGTGTCCAAAGCTTTGCAACATTGTCTCCGCTGGTGAGAAACGATCGACGATTTGGAGCCATCATCACACTGGTGACGCGATCTCGATGCACGTTGAAGCTTCTCGTTGCATCCGATTCTCCAACTTGCCAGAATTTGACTGTGCCATCTTCGCCAGCCGAGAGAATTTGTCGATCGTTCTGTCCAAAGCTAATCCGATTCACCCAGCCTCTGTGTCCTCGAAAGGTCTGAGCTTCTTTCATTTGATCAAGCTGCCACAGTTTTACAGTTCCGTCTCTGCTACTTGAAATCAGCGATCGACCATTTGAGCTAAATTGTACATCTGTGACCCAGTTCTGATGTCCGGTCAAGGTTTGAATCAATGTTCCATCTCGATTCCATAGTTTAATTGTTCTATCTTCGCTCCCTGTTGCAATCTGTTGATTGTCTGGGCTGAATGCTATTGCAAGAACTCGATCGCTGTGTCCAGTTAAATTTTGTAGTAACTGTCCTTCTCGCGACCAAAGTTTGACTAAGGTATCATCGCTCACGGTTGCAATGATTTGACCATCAGAACTCATCCGAACATCGTTTACGGATTGAGCATGACCTGTGAGCCGATTCGATTCTTTAGTTTGATCGAGCGATTGTTGTAAAGCTGCGATCGTAGTGATTTTTACATCAGTTGAAATCTGATTCCAGGGTCGATCGAGTTGTTTTAACTGTTGTCCTGCTCGAATTGCGGTGGTCAAAGATTCTAATTGCTGATTGGAATTCAACAATGCTTCAGACGAGGTAGAAAGCACTTGAAGTTCTCGGACTTGAGCACTGCGCTGATTCCAGAGTGCTAAACCGACAAGACCGAAAGCCGCTAAAGCGATTGTTGCAATGGTTGCGATCGCTTGCTTGGCACTTCTTAATCGATGTTTGAGTGCAATCTGTTGACCTTGACGGGCTTCTAAACTTGAGGCAATCAAGGCTTGAGTCTCTAACGTCAGTTCATCCGTGTAGTTTGCATAGAGTTCTTCTGCTGCTGCTAATTGCATTCCTCGTAACAGTAAATCGGGCGAACGATTGCTCTTTTTCCATTCGATCGCGGATTGCTCGATCGGTCGCTGAACACTAAGCCGCTTTCGGTCTTCATTTAGCCACCAGCGCAATGTTGACCAATGCCGAATGAGAATTTCGTGAGAAAGCTCGATCGTAGTTGGAGCTTCTGGACTAATCACAATTAGCTTCGCAGCACTAAGCGATTGTAATGTTCGATCGATTAACTGTTGAGAATACTTTGCAGCCGATAAATCTGATTTCAGAACTCTTCGTCGAGTGGCTTCTGTTCCTTCGCCTAGCTGTGCGATCGATAGAAAAATCCAGCGGGCGCATTGTTGCTCTTCTGGATCAAGTTCTTCGTAAATCGATTGTGCTTTATGTTCTAATGCGCCTTGCAGTCCACCAATTTCAGAGCGATATGCTTCTAGTGTTAATGTTCGTTGTTGCCAGAGTTGCTCTAGAACAAATTCTAAAATTGGTAAGTCACTGGGAGTTCTGTCGAGTTCTTGCAGCAAGGCTTCTACTAATTCGGGTTCGATAGTTAATCCTACTTGCTCCGCTGGACGAACAATCACTTGGCGATATTCTTCATCGTTAAGACAAGGTGGAACTAAAATGCTCGATCGCTGTAAGATCGTTGCTAATTGTGGAATTTCTAAGCCTGCTGCAACAAAATCGGCTCTGATCGTCAGGACTAACTTAAAGCGATCGCTTGTGTATTCCAATGCTTCGAGAATGATGTCGAGAAAGTCTTGCCGAACATACTCAGGACAAAGCGTGAATAGTTCCTCGAACTGATCAATCACAAGCAATATCATTGGTTCAGTTCGAGTCCGAAGCCATTGCACTAATCCCTCAGTGCCTTGATACAACAATCCTTCGATCTGGTCTTGTTCTTCAGGTTCCTCGCTCAAACACTGAACAAGGGCTTCAAAGGGATGCTCTCCTGGACACATTCGCCCAATCCACCATTGTTTACTACCTGGAATGCGATTTCCCTGCTGCAATTGTGCTATTAGTCCGGCTTGTACGATCGATGATTTGCCACTTCCCGATGCACCAATTACAGCTAAACAAGACTGTCGCTGAATCGCTTGTAAAAGTTGTTGAGTTAAAGCTTCTCGTCCGTAAAAGAACTCTGCATCGTCTTCTGTGAATGCTTGTAAGCCTCGATAAGGACAAACACTCGTGTCTGAACTTCGCGTTAAAGATTGGCTTGGAAAGACTTCAATTACTCCTTCTCCAGAGAGCCAAACATAGAGCGGAATTGTTCCCGCTAATGTGACTTGAAGCTGAGTAATCCAAGCTGCAACCGGATAGTCAGAGCCGCGATCGCTCAATGTTTCAATCAGCGATCGAGTAAACAATTTCCCATCATTCCGAGGTGAAGCGGCTGCGATCAAACATTGTCCTTGTCCGCGCTGCAATTCCTCGACCCAACCCGATAGATTGCTTGCACCCGGACAATCGAGAATCACAATTTGATTGGCAGAACTTTGGCGCAAGATTTGACGGAACCACGATCGAGAAATTCGTTCAGTTCCTAAAACCAGACAAGGTTCACCTTCGACAGTAGTGCTAACTTTTGCACGAATATATAGCAAAACCGTTGTCGCTTCAGGCGTTTGGAGCTTGGATTGAATGCTCGATCGAATTGTTTCCCAATCTTCGGAATGATACGACAACTCGAATCCAGGACTGAGCAACTTACTGAATTGCAACGTTAATCGATGATTTGGAAAAGCATCAATCACGATCGCTTGACGAGATGGAAACGCGATCGACTTAGATTTTGCACCAATCACGAACTGTTCAGATCCTTCTACAAGTCGCTTTGGAGTCTGCAATGAGTACTCTGGCTGAAGTTGTGTTTTCCCACGTTTACGCTTTCGTTGATTGATCAATCCTAGCTGCTGATTGGTTTTATCAATGTACTGAAGCGTTTGGTGATACACATATTTGTACAATCCATTCGCATCGATCGTTCCTGTCGAATCGGCTGCGGCTCCTCGAAGTCCTTGCATCAGGAAATAGGTAAATACGCCATGTCCTAACTCTGGAAACTCCCAAGATTGCTGTTCTCGATCGCAAGATAACAATGCATAAAAGCCTTGATTCAGAAAAGCCTGTCGCCCCAACAATCCCATCATCTGCACTGTTGGATTGGGTAATGTTTCTCTACTATGACAGGCATCTAACCATACAATTTGTTGCTTTGCTGAACACTGATTTAACTGTTCTAAAAGCTCAGTCACACTCAGCCCAGTCTTGAGCAAATCCGCTTTCTGAGTATCGCTCAAACACAGAATCGGTTCTTGAGTGTCCGGCTCTAGGACTCCATGACCAGAAAAATAAATTAAAACAGTATCGGCAGATTGAGCCGATTGCACGATCGACATTAAGCTATCGCGCACTTGACTCAATGTTGCAGGCACTCCAAAATCATGGCGAATCTGCATTGAGCGTTGCGGAAAGGCTTGAGTCGCATCAATCAGAGCTTCGGATAAACCCTGACAATCGATCGCGGAATATTGCAGCGAAGGGAGTTCCAGATCTTTGTATCGATTCACACCGATTAGCAAGATCCAGAGTTTAGCTTGTCCCGTCTCTAAGACGGTGGAACGGTTTACAGCGCGGAGCATAAGTCATTCAGAGAGATAGCACAGCAGACACAGCACCTGATCGTTTTCGATCGATGGCGTAAGTATAATCGAACAATTGTCCCACTTGGTAATGCCTGCCTGATTGTCGATCGTTTTAAGATTCGTCAGTAAACCGTCAGGATCTTTCCACTACACTGAGCAAGTACCGCAAGAGATTGATTTTCATGGGGTTTTTGCCGCGTCTACAGCATCAGGTTTGGTTACTTGCATTCGGGCGATTGTTGTCTCAGATTGGCACTGGGTTCACGTTGTTCTACGCACCGATTTTCTTTGTGAATCAAGTGGGATTGTCGGCGACAGCGGTGGGAGTCGGGATTGGGAGCGCATCGATTTCTGGGGTGATTGGTCGGGCGTTGGGCGGATCGTTCTCGGATTCTAAGTTCTGGGGACGTAGGAGAACGCTATTGTTGTCGGCAATGATTAGCTCGATCGCGTCTTTTGCATTAGCGATCGCATACAATTTTCCGACGTTTGTAATCGGGAATCTCTTGATGGGATTGGGCACAGGAATCTATTGGCCCGCCACAGAAGCAGTTGTCGCAGATTTGACGACCGCAGAACAGCGAAATGAAGCTTATTCGATTACCAGATTGTCTGATGCTTTGGGACTAGGAATCGGAGTGGTTCTGGGCGGTTTGCTGATTAGCAAGACTGGCTTGTATCGCGCCTTGTTTGTGATTGACGGCATTTCGTTTCTGGTGTTCTTTGGGGTGATTTACTTACTGATCAAAGAAACCAATCGATCGATTTGTTCCGAATCTCAATGGAGCGGGTGGAACGTGGCGCTGAACGATCGACGATTGATGATTTTCGCGATCGTCAATACGATATTCACGACTTACATTGTGCAAATTGATAGTACTTTGCCGCTGTATCTAACGAATTTTGTGCGTGTAACTGGCGAGAAAGGCTTTGCACCTGGAACAATCAGCACATTCTACACGGGCTATTTAACGCTTTCGGTTCTGATGCAGTTGCCGATCGCGAGGCGGATGAACCGATTGCGACGCACTCAGGTGTTGATGATTTCTGCTGGATTTTGGGCGATCGCGTTCTTCTGTGCTTGGATGACTGGAACGGTTCACTTTAGTTGGGCGATCGCGACTTTTGGAATGTTGGCGTTTGGAATTGTGACTTATATGCCGTCTGCTGCCTCGTTCGTGGTTGATATTGCACCGGAATCATTGCGCGGCGTTTATCTAGCTGTGAATTCGCAGTGTTGGGCATTGGGATACTTTATTGGACCGCCGATCGGAGGTTGGGCTTTGGATCAATCGCGATCGATTGCGAGTGGGTATTGGTTGATTTTGATTGGAACGACTGCGATCGCGGTTCTGATTTTACGAGTGTTGGATAAAATGGTCAGTCACAGCCCTTCCGTGTGATCGTGTTATGTTCAAAAGCCGTTTGATGCTGAGTCTCGTTGCGTTTAGTGTGAGTTTTGTGATTAGTTTACTGATCACGCGAGACTTTACGCGATCGCTGATCAGTGGGGCAGTGACGTTATTTGCCAGTTTAGTCGGAGCAGCGTTTTCAGAAAATCAATATCGACAGTCGTTGTATCGTCGATCGGAAGAACTCACAACGCACATTCGGTCACTACAACGGAAACGGGCTGAAGCATACGAATCCTTGGTCTTGATTACTCAAGAGCGCGATCGTATTTCCAATAGTTTGAATTCGCTTCAAACTCAACTGCGTAATTTACAAGTTCAAAGCGCAAATCTCTGGCAGCAAAAAGAAGAATTAAGCTGGAATCTCACTTCTCCACAAGCTTCACCTACGAATCAAATCTATGTCCTTCAAGTCAAGCTACAAGAGCTAGAGCAAAAAGAAGCAGAATTAAATAAATCGCTATCAGCAACACTTTCGGCAAAGCAACGAGCAGAACTGGGATTAAAAACAACACAAGCGCAACTCAATCAGTTCCAAGCACAACTCGCAGAACAGCAAAGCCAGAAAGTTGAACTTGCAAAAGAAGTGAATGCGTTATTGTCACAGAAACAGCAATTAGACATACAACTCACAACGCTACAGCCAAAAGTTAAAGAACTAGAGAAATATCGTTCAGAACTAAGTCAGTTTCTCGAAACAGCAGAACCGAAACGCAAACAAGTCGAAAGCAGTTCAAAATCGCTACAAGGCGCGATCGAGAATCTGCAAACCCAAATTTCTTCACTGCAAGGCGAACTCGGTCAACTCGAACATCAAATCCTAGAGCGTCGTCAGCAAAAAGAAGTCCTCGATCAAGAACTGTCTACCCTTCGTCGCGAACTCGAACCGGATGCAGAGGCTGAAGCTTACTCGGAATGGAAGATTTTTCTCAGTCAATTACAGCAACCCGAATTCGAGGCGTTAAATGCGATCGCACATCAATCAAATCCGAATGCCAGCCTGAAACAGATTGCCGAAGCAAATTTAACGATGCCAGAATTGCTAATCGATGCGATCAACGAACGATCGATTGAAACGATCGGTGATTTTGTGATTGATCCAACCCCAGGAACGGCTCCCTCGATCGCGCCTGAATATTTGGAAACGGTTCGACAATTGTTAGCTCGATCGTAGAGTTGGATAGGGTGTTGGAGATTGTAGATTTTGGCGTAGTCGTTCATCCATGAACCCGCCCGGAGGTAAACGCTCCGGGCTAATAGAGGGAACCCCGCTGAAGCGGGCTGAAAATGCTTTCTTAGGGGGCTTCAGCCTCCTTTCTCCGATTAGCCCGGAGCGTTTACCTCCGGGCGGACTGAATCGCAGCAACAAACTATCATCGATTTCCAGGCTGCCAACTCGCCACGCGCCACCATTCCAAAGCAGTTTCCTGTGGAATCTTCAATCGAGCCTCACCCGAATCGAGAGGCAAAATCAATGTCAGTTTTGTATCCGTATCCAACTGATTAAGCACAGGTTTGAAATCGTATTCGCCCACATAAGCGATCGAGAAATCACTTGGCGTAACATCTTTCGCACTCAACAGCGATCGGTTCGCTTCAATTTCTAAAGGTCGATCGTGATCGAGCTTCACTAAACCCGGAAATCCAACCAATCTCACATGAATCGTGTCGGATTGTCCCAGTGGAAATCGTTTGTAGAAGACCACTTGCCAAGCTCGATCGCGATCGTCTTGAAGCTTCGACAAAGAGCGAAACAAAACGCTATTTGAATCTGAATAAGTATGAACGGATGCGAGTGCAATATTTGTGCCGATCGCCCAAATTAAGACCGCTAAAACGCAACTTTTCCACAACTGCGCCAAGTTTTCCACAATCAACCCGCTGTTTTCCACAACACCACAATTTATGAGAAGAGGCGATTCGTTACAGCAATCCAATTTGAGTTGTAAGATTCGGGAAAGCCCCCAAACCCCCAATTCTGGGGGCTATGAGTCCTGTTCCCCCAAACTTGGGGGCTAGGGGGCTAGATCAACCATGCGACTTACAACTATCTAGGATTGCTATAGATCGCCTCTCTAGAGTTTTACTCCCATTCGATCGTTCCAGGCGGCTTCGAGGTGATATCATACACCACCCGATTTACGCCCTTCACTTCATTCACAATTCGAGTAGAAATCGTTTCCAGCAGATCGTAAGGGATTCTTGCCCAATCTGCGGTCATGCCGTCTTCACTCTTCACACAGCGAAGCACGATCGGATACGCATACGTCCGCTGATCGCCCATGACACCGACACTCCGAACAGGTAACAAGACTGCAAAAGCCTGCCACACATCGTGATAGATGCCTGCGCGATTAATTTCTTGCCGCACGATCAGATCCGCATCGCGAAGAATATCCAGCTTTTCGTCGTTCACTTCACCGAGAATCCGAATCGCTAAACCGGGACCAGGGAACGGCTGACGATTCACGATTTCTTCTGGCAAACCAATCGATCGACCCACTTTTCGCACTTCATCTTTGAACAGTTTCCGCAACGGTTCGATGAGCTTGAACTGTAAATCTTTCGGCAATCCACCGACATTGTGATGGCTCTTGATTTTGACTGCAACCCGTTCTCCCGTCTGCGGATCGACATTGGTATCCGCCGATTCGATCACGTCTGGATATAACGTGCCCTGAGCCAGATAATCAAAGGGTCCTAACCGCTTCGATTCTTCCTCGAACACGCGAATAAATTCGTGTCCAATCCGTTTACGTTTTTCTTCAGGATCAGTGATGCCTTTCACCGCAGAGATAAATCGCTCACGCGCATTCACATACGCGACATCAATATGGAATTGCTCATGGAACAATTTCACCAACCGTTCTGGCTCCAACTTCCGCATAAAGCCCTGGTCAATGAACATACAAGTCAATTGATCCCCGATCGCTCTGTGCAATAAGAACGCCAAGGTCGAAGAATCAACACCACCGGATAACGCCAAGAGAACTCGCTTATCACCCACTCTGGCACGAATTTCTCGAACCGACTCTTCGACAAAAGCATCGGTTGTCCAAGTCGGCTCACACTCGCAAATGTGATACACAAAATTCCGAATCAATGCCTGTCCGTATTGGGAATGCACCACTTCAGGGTGGAACTGAACCCCGTAGAGTTTTCGATCGTGTTCTGCGATCGCGGCACAAGGTGTATTGGCAGTATGAGCCAGCAACTCGAATCCGTCTGGTAATTTCGTCACCGAGTCGCCGTGGCTCATCCACATGATCGAGCCATCTTCAACATTGGTTAAGAGATCCGTCGGATCATCGATCGATAAATTGGCTTTGCCATATTCACCTCGATCGCTCTTGTCAACATTACCACCGAGTTGTTGAACCATCAGTTGCATTCCGTAGCAAACTCCAAGAACCGGAATTCCAAGTTTCCAAATTTCTGGGTCACAATGCGGTGCGCCTGTGTCGTAAACCGAACTGGGACCGCCAGAAAAAATAATCCCTTTGGGGTTGAGTTGGCGGAGTTGTTCAGCGCTTGTCCGATACGACAAAACTTCAGAGTAGACCTGAGTTTCGCGAATTCGACGGGCGATGAGTTCTGAGTATTGTGAACCGAAATCGAGAATCACAATCATCTGTCGATCGAGAGCATCCAAATCTGATGTAGACGCAATCGGGGCATCCAAAACGGATGGTTCAGTATGTGGGGTCACGGGAGTTTCCTGATGAAATGAACGGGAACAAACCGGGAAAAAACGAACGTTTTTGAAGTGGAAGGGAAAATAATCGGGTTTTGGATAATCAGGCTATTTTAATCACATTAGCAAACCGACTCAAGCAGTTGAGCGGCTTTTTTGCTTTTGATTAAAATCTGACGAGAGCGATCGAACAAAATTGTCCCAACTTCGACCGTACTTTCGCTGTGGGTGTAGATGTAGTGCTGGGCGCGATCGTCGATCGTTTGTGCAATGGATTCGTAGACCTCGATCGCTTTTCCTAAATTTCTTAAGTATTTCAATCCGTCTTCCGCTGTAGCGCTATTCAGCAGCACTTGTAAATCAGAAGTTGCGATTCCGACTTTTGCTGCATGAGCCGTAAGAATCTCTTGTCGGGCATCTGCGACATGATGATGCGTGTGAAAAATGCCGCCTGCGAGTTTAATTAATTTGCCGTGATAGCCAAAAAGTAGGATCGATTTCACGTGCTGAATTCCAGCTTCGACTAGGAGTGAGCCGATCCAATTTGCGGTTTTGATTGTGCGATCGCGTTCAATTCCGAGCTTTGCCGCTAGATCTAAACCGTTTTCCCCAATGCAAAATACAAGGGTGTCGAACTGTTTGGCTTTTTGCTGAAGTTCAGTTCTGAAAATCTCTAACTGATCCGGTGCGCTCAACGGATGAGCAATTCCAGAAGTTCCAAGCAGTGATAAACCTTCGACCACTCCGAAGGCTTCATTTGAGGTGCGTTTTGCGAGTTGCCGACCTTCAGGAAGAATGATCGTAACGCGGAGGGATTCATTCGGGTTTAGAAGTCGATCGAGGTTCGTGAACAGTAATTTTTGAGCATAGGAATAGATTGCCGATTGTTGATTGGATTGGATTCCAATTCCTTCACCACCGACGATCGTGATTCCTTGACCTTGATTCAACTCCACCATTGCCCAGACGGGTGTATTCCGGGTCAGATCGAGATTATCACCGGGATCGCTTCGGGTAATTGCAAGAGCAGAATAATCGGTGAGTTTGGCGACTTGTTCGATCGAGATTTCGACCGTTTCGGCTGGATTAATTAGATCGAGTTGAACGCGATCGACCGTTTTGTTCCGCAACTGTTCGAGAGCAGCGATCGCGGAAGCACAAGCAAATACAGGCAACGTATACCCAGATTTCACCATGTTTAATCCACTCGTTCCAACTGCCACAAAATTTGATTTCCTTCTCGTCGCACCCGTGAAACGACCCAATTGCGCCACACCCAATTATCCCCGCGACTCGTCACCGCATTCGCATTAATATCCATCAAATCAGCAAGCTCGGAACTACTAATCAAATAGCCTTTACTCGCAATTTCATCCGCCATGTGCAATGTATCTACCAAGTTCCGAAGCTGTTCGACTCGGACTTCACGGGGCAAATTCTCTAGAGCATCAGAGGCTTGAGAGGTATCGGTCATAGGGACTTCCAGAACGGGGGCAGCAGCAGGCGGGTCAGAATCGGGCGATTTTAGCTTGGGCTGTTTACCGAGAGAGAACGATCGAGCAATCACATCACATCGTTCATTTCCTGGATCTCCTGAATGTCCCCGCACATATCGCCATTCAACTTTAGGCGAGTCGAGTTCATCCAACTGTTCCCATAGATCTTGATTCAAAACAGGTTTTCCGGTAGAGGTTTTCCACCCCTTTTTCTTCCATCCCGGCAACCATTTAGTGATGCCATTCTTCACATATTCACTATCTGTGTAGAGGGCAACGACATGAGATTGACCCGAAGATCGATAGTAATCAAGTGCAGCGATCGCGGCTTGCATTTCCATTCGATTGTTGGTTGTTTCGGGATCGTATCCGCCGAGTTCCTGAACGGTTCCATCGCCGAAATAAATCACGGTTCCCCAACCACCGGGTCCAGGATTGCCGGAACAAGCGCCATCGGTGTAAATTTTTTGAATTGTTCGAGAAGTCATAGTCGATTGGAAAACTGATCTAGACTACCGTATTGGAGAGGAAGATGTGCCCGGAATTTAATTTCTCGATCGTGCTTGAAACTGAAAATCTAGCGAATGCAGATTTGAAGGGATTACTGCGATCGCTTTCGAGTTTGGCAAGTCAAGATCCGTCCCCAATTGAGGCACAAGAGGTTCTATTAATTGAAAGTGGCGATATTCCTGAAGAGTTATTGATGCAATTAATCGAGCAATATCCTTGGATTAAAATCTGTTCGGCTCCAGAAGGAACAGAATATTATGATTCAAAAATGTTAGGGGCAAAATTAGCCACTGGAGAGATTGTTGTTTATTACGATTCAGATTGTGTGTACGAATCGGATTGGTTGAGAAAGATTTTGACCCCGTTTAATCAATCTGAAGAGATTCAAGTTGTCGCAGGTGAGACAACAACGAGCGGCGTTGGGATCTACGGAACCGCAATGGCATTAGGTTATATTTTTCCTCAGTATTCTGGACGAACAGAATTAACACCAGGAAAAAGCTACTTCTTGAATAATGTGGCATTTCGTCGATCGTTCTTACTCGATCATCCGATTCCCACCGATTTACCGCTTTATCGCGGAAATTGTGCGGTTCATGCTCATGAATTAGTCCAGTCTGGAACGATTGTTTGGCAGCAACCCCAAGCCCGTGTTCTTCATGCTCCTCCGAATGGTTTATCGCATTTCTTTTGGCGATTTCTTCTCATCGGACACGACTACTATTGGCAGAAGAAGTTAATTCCAAATTCGACCAATGCTGAACCTACAATGTCGGGGACAAAAGGAAAATTAGATATCTTTGTCGATCGTATTCGTAAAATGCTCGATCGAGATTTTCGTCATGCCTATTTTCTGATCTTTTCACTTCCAGTAGCAATGATTTCATCCTTACTCATTTACATTGGCTACCTGATTACAACCCGCTATCCAAACTATTTATTGAAAACCTACAATAGATTTCTGAATACAAAGTAATTCGTATCCTGTATACATTCGAGAACAAAAAATCAAGTTTGTCGGAAAAAGGTGCAAGAGTCTGTAATAATTTACGATTGCTGCAAGATAGAAACTGCAACACAACAAGTTAGGCAGAATTAAACTAGAGTGGTTCAGTCGAACCAAGGACAGGGAAGGCAGCTTGTACTCAGGCAATGAACGATTTGATCAATCCTCAATGTCAGGCGAACCGGAGCGGATGGCTCCCCTTGCCCGTCGTCAATCTTTGCAGGTGCAAGCTTATCAAGCATTGCGATCGGCAATCTTATCTGGCGAAATTACTTCTGGCACTCGGTTAGTTGAAACCCAACTCGCCAAACAATTACAAGTCAGCCGCACTCCAATCCGAGAAGCAATTCGCCAGCTTCAACAAGAGAATTTAATTACGATCGATACTGCTGGAACGCTCAGAGTTGCAACGTTATCTATGCAAGATGCCATTCAGCTTTACACTTGCCGAATTGCCTTAGAGCAGCTATCTGTAGCGGGAGCTTGCGAGAATGCCAGCGATCGAGAAATTGCTGCACTTCAAGAGTTAGTGATCGCGGCTGAGCAGACGGATCGATCTCAATCGACGAATGCTCATTTGTTAAATTTGGACTATCAATTTCATCGATCGATTGCTCGTAGCTCTGGAAATCTCTGGCTAACTTCGCTGCTGGATCAAGTGTTTGATCAAATGGCACTCTTGCGGATTCAAACGTTGCAGCGAAATCCTCAAGTGCTAGAGATTCGGCAGGAACATCGAGAGATTTATAGTGCGATCGCATCTCGTGATCGTCAAAAAGCCGTGGATACGATCGTCTCTCATCTGTCTGCAAGTCGCGATCGGGTAATCCGCGAAATCGATCGCCTCAGACAAGAAACCTAAGAGGATGTTGGAGAAGGATAAAAAGCGGCTTTGCTGCGTTGCGAGTCCACCCGGAAATGAATCTCCGGGCTAATGGAGGAAACCCCGCTGAAGCGGACTGGAAGCATCATTCGGAGTTCTTAGCCCAGTTTAGTGGGCTTCCCACAATTATCCCGGATATTCATTTCGGGGCGGGTGAATGCGATGAACGATTGCTTTTCAAACACCCTCTAAAAGACAGGAAACTTAGATTATTTCCGACTAGCATGAATATCAGTCGAGCAATGAAAACAGCATGAAGCGATTTTTTCGGGTGTTTAAAACTTTGCTGCTCGTTTATTACGCCTACATGGTGGAATATCGAGCAGAACTAATTCTTTGGGTACTTTCGGGGTCACTGCCGATTATCTTGATGGGAGTCTGGACTCAAGCCGCAAGACAAAGCGATTTTGGGCTAACTCCAACCGATTTCGCACGATACTTTTTATCGGTATTTCTAGTGCGGCAACTTACCGTCGTTTGGGTGATTTGGGAATTTGAACGCGAAGTGATCGAGGGCAAGCTATCTCTGCGATTGTTACAACCGATCGATCCCGTTTGGCATCATGTCTTCTCTCACATCTCAGAACGATTCGCCCGAATTCCGTTTGCAATTCTGCTAATCGTTTTATTTTTCTTTTTATACCCAACTGCAATTTGGGTTCCAAGTTTTACAACGGTGATTTTGTTTGCGATATCGATCGCATTAGCATTCACGTTGAATTTTCTGATTCAGTACACATTAGCTTTATTAGCATTCTGGACAGAAAGAGCTAGTTCACTACAGGAATTCTGGTTTCTGTTTTATCTATTTCTCTCTGGGGTCATCGCACCATTAGAAGTGTTTCCGCCTGCTGTGAGAACACTTGCATTATTCACTCCATTTCCGTATCTCGTAAACTTCCCAGCCAATATCTTGGTTGGATTGCCTACCGATCTTATTCAAGGGTTTCTCGTGATGATCGGTTGGAGTGCAGGATTTTTTGTACTGAATCGATGGCTCTGGAAACAAGGACTTAAGCAATATTCGGGAATGGGCGCATGAAACGGTATCTTCAGGTTTTGCAATTATTTTGGAGAACTGCGATCGCGGCTGAACTCGAATACCGCATTAATTTTGTCATTGCAGCGTTCACCAGTCTGGGTGGCTTAGTCGGTAGCCTATTCAGCTTATTTTTGTTCTATCAAACCGGATATACGTTCGCAGGTTGGCGCTGGGAAGAAGCCCTAATCGTGGTCGGAATTTTCACGCTGTTAGAAGGATTTTCCAGCACCTTTCTCGCGCCAAATTTGAATCGAATTGTCCGCCATGTTCAAGAAGGCACACTCGATTTTGTCCTGCTCAAACCGATTAGCTCTCAATTCTGGCTATCCGGTCACACGATTTCACCTTGGGGACTGCCCGATATTATCTTTGGGGCGATCGTCATTTTCTATGCAGGCGGCAGACTTGGCATTTCTCCAAATGCTTATTTAATTAGCTTAATTCCATTGGTATTCGGATTGGCAATTCTATATAGTCTCTGGTTCATGTTGGGCGCAACCAGCATTTGGTTTGTCAAAATCTATAACGTGACTGAGGTATTGCGAGGACTGATCGAAGCGGGACGATATCCGATGGCAGCTTACCCGATCGCGTATCAGTTCTTTTTCACGTTCATCGTTCCAGTTGCATTTCTGACAACAATTCCAGCAGAGGCAATGTTAGGACGAACCGAATTTGGCTGGATAATCGGGGCGGGAATTTTAGCGATCGTGCTTCTTTTCGTCTCCCGCTTTTTCTGGAGATTTGCGCTCCGGTTCTACACCAGTGCTTCGTCATGATTGATCACGATCGTCTTTTCAAAGAGCTTCTCTCAACGTTTTTCCTTGAGTTTCTCGATCTATTTCTGCCTGAAATTGCGGCAACGCTCGATCGTTCTTCCGTTCGATTTCTACCGCAAGAATACTTTGCCGACTTAACGACAGGCGAAGACAAAATTATCGATCTTCTAGTCGAAGTACGACAAGCTGGAGAAGCGGTTGGATTCCTTGTACATATTGAAGCGCAATCTTCTTCTGAGGCTGATTTCGCGAGAAGAATGTTTTTCTATTTCGCCAGATTGCATCAGAAATACCTGCAACGGATTTATCCGATCGTGGTTTTCTCATTCGATCAACCGCAGCGTTTAGAGAGCGATCGCTATACAGTTGAATTTCCTGATTACAAAGTTCTGGAATTCAACTATAGAGCAATTCAACTCAATCGCTTGAACTGGCGTGACTATTTGAATCAGTCGAATCCGGTTGCAGCGGCGCTGATGGCAAAAATGAAAATTGCACCTATCGATCGACCCAAAGTTAAGGTCGAATGTCTGCGATTACTTGCGACTTTACGACTCGATCCAGCCCGAACTCGTCTGATTTCGGGCTTTGTCGATACCTACTTACGCTTGAATTTGGAGGAGAATCAAGAGTTTCAAACTGAGATTGGTAGACTAGAAACACGAGAGAGGCAAGACGTTATGGAAATCGTGACAAGCTGGATGGAACAGGGCATCGATCGAGGAACACGATCGCTCGTTCTTCAACAATTAACGACGCTGCTTGGTGAATTGCCAGAGCCAATTAAAACTCAGATTCAAGAATTACCGAGCGATCGCATTCAATCTCTCAGTCTTGCACTACTGCGATTTCAATCGATCGAGGATTTGGAACAATGGCTTGAAAGGTAGCGAATGTAGTCGATCGACTTTCCCAAATCTCGTTAAGCTAGTGCAATCAATTTTTCGCAATCCTAGCCCATGACGTTTGTTCCCATCATCGGAATCACCAGCCATAGTCGCAATTCGGCAGGTGAAGTTGTTCTTCCTGGAACCTATATTGATGCAGTTCAATCTGCTGGCGGCAATCCAATTCTGCTTCCTCCAACGCAAACTGATCCTGAATCTTTGCTGAATGTTCTGGACGGTTTAATTCTTTCTGGCGGCGGAGATATTCACCCGATTCACTACAACGGCGAAGATCATCCAACCGTTTATGGAATTGATGAAGAGCGAGACATCTTTGAGATTACGTTGGCAAAATTGGCGCTAATAAAAGAAATTCCCGTTTTAGGGATCTGCCGAGGAATGCAAGTTCTAACGGTTGCAAGTGGGGGCAACTTGATCCAGCACGTTCCCGAAGTGTATGGGAATGCGATCGATCATCGTTTAGATAATCCCCGTCGTCCGATTCCGCATGATGTCGAGATTTTGCCAGAAAGCCGATTGGCTCAATTGCTTGACAATACACACCTAAATATTGTGTCTTGGCATCATCAAGCTGTAAGAGAATTCAGTTCAGATTGGAAACTTGCAGCCCGATCGAGCGATGGCGTGATCGAAGCGATCGAACATCAAACTCATCCGTGGGCGATCGCGCTTCAATGGCATCCAGAAATGTCGATCGAAAATCCTGCTCATCAGAGATTTTTTCGATCGTTCATCGCTGCCTGTCAAGCCTGAGTCTGAATCAAATATCCGCAACGATGTTCGCCGTTCACCTGCCAGTGGGTTCGTTCAACCTTGCAATCCGGAAGCGCGATCGCGAACATCTCCAATTCATGACCACACACACTTGGAAACGATTCGGCAATTTGCGCGATCGCACAATTGTATTCAGTTAAAACAAATTGATTTGGCTCCACCGGATGAGATTCCGCCATGTAGCCTTCTGAAATTCTCAGGTCAACCAGTTTCGCCACCCGTTCCGCAACCGATCCCGTTCCAAGGCGTTCTCGATATTCGATCGCTTTTCGCTGCCACTGTTTCTGAAGAATTGACTTCATCTGGTCTTTGCTGACTGTTTCTGCCAACGTTCCAAGTAGTGAAACCGCGAACTCATCATATCGATCGGGAAACTGCGATCGACCCTGCCGACTTAGTTCATACACATAATTCGGGCGACCCATTCCCGCTTGAATTGCCTTGTGCAGAATCAAGCCCTCGGTTTCTAAATCTTTCAAATGCCGTCGAATCGCTTGGGGACTCACCTGCAACCGTTCCGCCAACTCTTGTGCGGTCGATTCACCTTGCTTCAGAAGATGCTGCAAAATATCTTGTTTCGTCGAGGGTTGCTGAGTCGTGGTCATGGTTGGGGTCTCACGTCAACGAATCGTAACGTTAGTTTACTCGAAATACTCGATCGTTCTCGTCTTGCCAAAAGACAGAAAATTGACTTTGACAACACCCAAGTTGCTAAAGTACTCTACAATAGAGTTAAGCAACAAAGAAGTTGTTTTAATTATAAACCGATCTCGGTCGTTTCGGCTTTTCTCGCTCAATAGCGCAACATTCGTGTTGTTTTAGTAATAAGATCCATTAGATGTTCTGCGGATTTGGCTCATGAATACTGAAACTCAGACTACACAAGCGACCGATAAGCATCTCGAAGCGATGCGCCACTTTTCGGAGCAATACGCAAAGCGCACCGGAACCTATTTCTGCGTCGATCCAGGTGTGACTGCTGTTGTGATCGAAGGTTTGGCAAAGCATAAAGACGAATTGGGAGCGCCCCTCTGTCCCTGCCGTCACTACGAAGACAAAGAAGCTGAAGTGTCCGCCGCTTATTGGAATTGCCCTTGTGTGCCGATGCGGGAGCGGAAAGAATGCCACTGTATGTTATTCCTCACGCCCGATAACGATTTTGCAGGCGACAAACAAGACATTGCCTTTGACGAGATCCGCAATCATACCAATCTCGGTTAAGACTGCTCTTTTCCACCCTCTAGATCCTGAGAACACTGAATTTAACCATGAGTGCAACCGTTCAAACCCTCGTTAACCAACCCTACAAGTACGGATTCGTTACCAATATCGAAGCCGATACGATTCCCCGTGGACTCAGCGAGGATGTCATCCGTTTGATTTCTGCTAAGAAAGAAGAGCCGGAATGGATGCTCGATTTCCGGTTGCGCTCTTATCGGCAGTGGTTGAAGATGACAGAGCCGGACTGGGCAAAGTTTGGCTATCCTACGATCGATTACCAAAGCATCATTTACTATTCGGCTCCGAAAGTCAGCGAGAAGAAGAAAAGCCTCGACGAAGTTGACCCCGAATTGTTGGAGACTTTCGAGAAGCTTGGGATTTCCTTGTCTGAGCAGAAGCGATTGAGCAATGTTGCGGTAGACGCGATCTTTGATAGTGTCTCTGTTGCGACCACGTTCAAAGAGAAGCTGGCGAAAGATGGCGTGATCTTCTGTTCGTTCTCTGAAGCAGTCAAGGAATATCCGGATCTGATTCAGAAGTATCTGGGCAGCGTGGTTCCGCCTGCGGATAACTATTTTGCAGCTTTGAATTCTGCCGTATTTAGTGATGGTTCGTTTGTCTTCATTCCCAAAGGCGTGAAGTGCCCAATGGAACTCTCGACTTATTTCCGCATTAATAACGGGGATTCGGGACAGTTCGAGCGGACATTGATCGTGGCGGAAGAGGGCGCACAGGTCAGCTATCTCGAAGGCTGTACTGCACCGATGTACGACTCAAATCAGCTTCATGCTGCGGTGGTTGAGTTGGTCGCACTTGATAACGCTGACATCAAGTATTCGACGGTTCAGAACTGGTACGCAGGAGACGCGAATGGTAAAGGTGGTATCTATAATTTCGTCACCAAGCGCGGAATGTGCAAAGGGGTGAATTCTAAGATTTCCTGGACGCAGGTTGAAACCGGATCAGCGATTACTTGGAAGTATCCAAGCTGTGTCCTGGTAGGCGATAATTCTGTCGGTGAGTTCTACTCGGTGGCATTAACGAACAATCATCAGATGGCGGACACCGGAACCAAGATGATTCACGTTGGCAAGAATACCCGCAGCACGATTATCTCGAAAGGGATTTCGGCGGGTCAATCGAGAAATAGCTATCGTGGCTTAGTGAAGATTTCACCGCAAGCTTCGGGTGCGCGGAACTATTCGCAGTGTGATTCGATGTTAATTGGCGATCGCGCTCAAGCGAATACGTTCCCCTACATCCAAGTGCAGAACAACAAAGGCAAGGTTGAGCATGAAGCATCTACCTCGAAAATCGGGGAAGACCAATTGTTCTATTTTGCTCAACGGGGCATTTCTCCAGAAGACGCGATTTCGATGATGATTAGCGGTTTCTGCCAGGATGTGTTTAACCAGTTGCCGATGGAGTTTGCAGTAGAAGCGGATAAGCTCTTGAGCCTGAAGCTTGAAGGTAGCGTGGGTTAATTGGGAGTGTGATTGGGATGGCAGGCATGGGGCTGGTTTACGCTGAGATCGAATTGGTGCGAGGTGCAGACGTTGTTCTCGCTCAGGAAGGTTTTATCGAGCCTGAGCAGATTCGACGCTGTACCGTTCAAGCTCTAGTTGATAGCGGTGCGACCATGCTTGCCATTCCAGAAATTGTGCGATCGCAGTTAGACTTACGCAAATCTCGCGAAATCGAAGCAGATCTAGCAGATGGTTCGAGCGTGAGTTTAGATGTAGTGGGACCCGTAGAAGTTAGGTTTCAGAATCGTCGGACGTTTGTTGAAGCGATCGTGACTCCGAACTCTACGACGGTTTTACTTGGTGCGATTCCGATGGAAGGGATGGATGTATTAATTGACCCGAAACGGCAGCGATTAATCGTTAATCCTGAAAGTCCAGAAATCGCCAAAATGATGTTGATGTGACGGGAACGGCAGTTAGGAGGGCGCGAATGATTGTTGAAAATGGTGAAGTGATTCTGTCAGTTAAGGATCTAACTGCTGAGATTAATGGAACTCCGATTTTGAAGGGGATGAATCTCGAAATTAAAGCAGGTGAGATTCACGCGATTATGGGTCCAAATGGATCGGGGAAAAGTACGTTTTCTAAGATTCTGGCAGGACATCCCGCATATACGGTGACAGGTGGAGAGATTCTGTTCCGTGGACAAGATTTATTAGAACTAGAGCCGCATGAACGCGCAAACTCTGGGGTGTTTTTGGCGTTTCAATATCCGTTAGAAATTCCGGGCGTAACAAATGTGGATTTCTTGCGAGTTTCGTACAATGCGAAGCGCAAACAAGAAGGTTTAGAAGAATTGGATGCGTTCGATTTTGATGATGTCGTACATTCAAAACTAGACTTGCTCAAGATGGATGCTGGATTTCTCTCTCGCAGCGTGAACGAGGGCTTTTCGGGCGGGGAGAAAAAGCGGAATGAAATCTTGCAGATGGCATTACTAGAGCCGAAATTAGGCATTCTAGACGAGATTGATTCTGGCTTAGATATCGATGCGTTGAAGATTGTTGCGAACGGTGTAAACGCAATCACGACACCGGAAAATGCAACGCTTGTGATCACACACTATCAACGCTTATTGAATTACATTACGCCAGATTTTGTTCACGTCATGGCAGATGGACGAATTCTGCTCAGTGGTGGTAAAGAACTGGCGCTAGAGCTTGAAGCGAAAGGTTATGACTGGGTTGTAGAAGGTGAAACGGTAGGTGCATGATGGTAGAAGTTTCAGCCGTTTCTGAAGTTGGAAATGCAGGTACAGTTACATCCGTCGATCGAGCAAGTTATTTCAACGGATTACTTAACTTACGATCGACGAATTCCCCTTTCCAAGAAATTCGCGATCGAGCCGCAGCCAATGTTCACGATCGCTCCATTCCCTCGATTCGCGATGAAGAATGGCGCTTTACAGATGTATCTCACTTACTCACACTCACACTGAAAGCTGTTGAGCCTGCTCGATTAGGCTTTCCGCAGATTGAAGCCTTTTTGCTACCAGAAGCAACGAATTCTCGGTTAGTCTTTGTTGATGGGATTTTTGCACCAGATTTGAGCGCGATCGACAATCTTCCTGATGGTGTGATGATCACTCATCTCGAAACCGCTCTAGAACTGATTCCAACCGTTAAAGATTACATTGCTAATCTTCCGGGAGAGGACGAAGTTTTCACTGCGTTGAATACAGCAAGTTTGAACGATAGTGCGATCGTGTTCATTCCCAAAAACCAAGATGTCGAAGTTCCGATTCATCTGTTGTTTGTCTCAACTCAAGCAGGAACGATCGTGCAGCCTCGTGCGCTTGTAATTGCGGAAACGGGCAGTCGAGTAACATTGATTGAAGATTACGTCAGCTTGAATGAGGACGCATACTTCACCAATGCCGTTACGGAAATCGCGATCGCAGAAAACGCAGAAGTTCGCCATACTAGAGTTCAGAGGGATAGCACTGCTGCTTTTCACATTGGCAAGACTGCTGTTTCGCAAGCAAGAGATTCTCGTTATTCCTGTACTGCGATTCATCTCGGCGGACGACTTTCTCGACACAATCTAGAGGTCTATCAGACGGGTGAGCAGACCGAGACGACGATGAATGGTTTGACTGTGATTGATGGCGATCGCGTCGGTGACACTCATAGTTTGCTATCGCTGAGTAAGCCGTATGGTGTGGGCAATCAAGTGAATAAGACCATTGTTAGCGATCGCGCTCATGCAATCTTCAATGGCAAGGTCTTTGTTCCCCAAGCCGCTCAACAAACCGATGCCCGTCAGCTTAGTCGCAATCTATTACTCTCTCCAAAATCGCGAGTCGATACCAAGCCGCAGTTAGAGATCGTTGCTGATAACGTCAAGTGCGCTCACGGTGCGACAGTCAGCCAGCTTGAAGATGACGAAGTGTTTTATCTCCAGAGTCGGGGGATTGATCAAGACTCAGCGCGTAAGCTCTTAACTTATGCGTTTGCGATCGAAGTCATCGATCAGATTCCGGTTTCCACATTACGCGATCGACTCTCTGCATTCATTCGTTCCCAACACACCTAAGCCATGACTTTCCTGCAAGAAAAAACCCTCGCTGCACAAGTGCGATCGGACTTCCCGATCTTGAACGAGCGTGTGCATGATAAGCCGCTGGTTTATCTCGACAATGCAGCTACTTCTCAAAAGCCGATCGCGGTTCTAGATGCTCTGCGGCATTATTACGAGCATGACAATGCCAATGTACATCGCGGCGCACATACTCTGAGTGCGAGAGCAACCGATGCCTATGAGGGAGCGCGAGATAAGGTAGCAGCGTTTATCAATGCAGCATCTCGGCAAGAGATCGTTTACACCCGAAATGCGAGTGAAGCGATCAATATCGTCGCGTATGCTTGGGCGCTAAATAACTTGCAGGCAGGCGACGAAATCATTTCTTCTGTGATGGAGCATCATAGCAATCTAGTTCCGTGGCAATTGATTGCTGCGAGAACTGGGGCTGTGATTAAGCACGTTCAATTAGATGAGAACGAAGGCTTTGACTTTGAGCATTACAAGTCATTGCTCTCTGAGAAGACGAAGCTAGTTTCTGTCGTTTATGTTTCCAATACCCTTGGCTGCATTAATCCAGTAAAAGAAATCTGTGCAGAAGCTCACAAGATTGGAGCAAAGGTGCTGATCGATGCATGTCAGGCTGTGCCGAATATGCCTGTCGATGTGCAAGCGATCGATTGTGATTGGCTAGTTGCATCCGGGCATAAGATGTGCGCTCCGACTGGGATCGGATTCTTGTATGGCAAGCTGGAGATCTTACGATCGATGCCTCCCTTTTTCGGTGGCGGTGAAATGATTCAAGATGTCTACCTTGATCATTCTACCTATGCTGATTTGCCGCATAAATTTGAAGCGGGAACTCCTGCGATTGCAGAAGCGATCGCGCTCGGTGCTGCGGTGGACTACCTCGCAAATATCGGTATGGATAAGATTCGTGCTTACGAAGAAGAGTTGACGGCTCATTTATTCGATCGATTAGCAGAAGTTCCGAATCTGCGGATTTATGGCACGAAGCCAGATGCACAAGGCGGAGGAAGAGCGGCGTTGGCATCATTCACAGCGGGAGAATTACATCCGCATGATCTTTCGACATTGTTGGATCACGAAGGGATTGCGATTCGATCGGGACATCATTGCACTCAGCCGTTACATCGATTGTTAAATGCTCCGGGGTCGGCTCGTGCAAGTTTGTATTTTTACAATACTCGTGAGGAAATCGATCGATTTATCGAAGCGCTGAAAGATACGATCGACTTCTTTGGCGGAATGATGAGCTAATAACTTAGACACGCTCGAATATCTTCTTCGGTTAGGTAAGGAAAATCTTCGAGAATTTCGTGGTGTGTCATTCCCGCTGCTAGATATTCTAAAACGTCATACACCGTAATTCTCATCCCACGAATACAAGGTTTGCCTCCTCGTTTTCCCGGCTCGATCGTAATAATATCGCCGTAACTCATTGCTGTTCCTGCTGCTGGCTCATGCCACGATTGTACTCTTAACAGTTAAGCCTCACGATGGACTTCTTCCGACGATCGACTTTTTTGGCGGGAGGATGGAGTTGACCAAAGGTTGCAGAATTTTTGCAGAACAGCACAATAGCAATAGTGGCTCGATGTTGAATTTGCTTTCGCCTTCATGGAAACTCCATTTAACTTCTTTCAGCAGTGGTATCCGCTTTCGCCGATCGAGGATCTAGATCTCAAACGTCCTACACCA
Source organism: Leptolyngbya sp. AN10 (assembly GCF_050565645.1). Classification (NCBI taxonomy): domain Bacteria; kingdom Bacillati; phylum Cyanobacteriota; class Cyanophyceae; order Leptolyngbyales; family Leptolyngbyaceae; genus Leptolyngbya; species Leptolyngbya sp. AN10. Next base: position 69,980 of record NZ_JBNXVP010000025.1, on the reverse strand, counting down.
GTGACCATTCTGGGAATGCGGCTCGTCGTTTGGAAACCTAAATCCGCTGAAACCTTCCGCGTATTTATCGATCAATGTCCTCACCGTCTTGCCCCATTGAGCGAGGGACGCATTGATGAAACAACGGGTGATTTGATGTGCAGCTACCACGGTTGGCAATTTGACTCACAAGGAACTTGCACCCAGATTCCCCAGGCAGATCATCCAGACCTGATCAATCAGAACAAAAATCATCTCTGTGCGATCGCCCTTCCAGTTCAACAACAGCAAGATTTACTCTGGGTTTGGCTGGATGCGTCCTCTAGTGAACAAGCGATGCAGACTCCCCTACCTTTATCTCCACAAGTCGATGCCAACAAAGGCTTTGTGTGGTCTTCCTTTGTGCGGGACTTGGCTTACGACTGGCAAACCTTGGTAGAAAATGTCACCGATCCGAGTCATGTGCCGTTTGCTCATCATGGGGTTCAGGGCGATCGTAATAAAGCAACGGCGATGCCCATCAAAATTGTGCAATCTACCCCTAGCTTGATTGAAGCGACGGTGACTGGACGACTCCCCGCAACGATCACGTTTGAGCCGCCTTGTCGATTGGAGTACGCGATCGAATTTGGCGATGGCAGCAAAAAAGTCGGGTTAGTCACCTACTGTATTCCTGTCTCTCCAGGCAAATCGAGAATTGTGGCTCAGTTTCCCCGCAACTTTGCCAAAACGCTGCATCACATTACGCCACGGTGGTGGGAACACATCAACGTGCGAAATCGCGTATTGGACGGAGATATGATTCTGCTTCAGCAGCAAGAACAGTTTCTGCAACAAAGAAGTTCTACGGAAAGCTGGAAAACGGTCTATAAGTTGCCGACCAGTGCTGATCGTTTGGTGATTGAGTTTCGGAATTGGTTCGATCGCAATTGTCAAGGACGACTTCCGTGGGTTGAAGAGGGACAATCGGCAATCAATGCCACAGTCAATGACAATCGTAAACAGATGCTCGATCGCTATCACCAACATACGCAACACTGTAGTAGTTGTCGCGCTGCACTGCTCGTGATCAATCGGGTTCAGATAGCGCTGTTGTTATTTTTTGCGATCGCAGTTGCAACCTCAGCACTCTTGCCCGACGAATTGCGATTGAAATTGGGATTGCCCCTGATTGGATTCGCATTATTCGGTCTGGGCGTTTACGGCTGGCTGAAACTCTGGGTAAGTCCAAGGTTTTACTTTGTGGACTATGTTCACGCTGAAAAATGAAAAGCGATCGCGGATTTTGTATGATCCACGATCGCACTAAAGTTTAAGCCTAGTTCGCTGGATCAAATCGATTGACCGAAGTTGCAATCACGATCATTGGGGAACCGACTAGCAAACAAATCAACCATTGATTCAGCGTTAAAGGTGCAGTTTGGAAGATTTGATTGATGATTGGAGCCTGACTAAAAATCACCTGTAACACCATTGCTCCGATTAATCCAGCCGCGATCGCGGGAGCCGTTTGAATCTGTCCTTTGCCTTTGAGTCGCGCCACGATCGAGGGAATGAGTTGACTGATACTCAGCAGGTAGAAGATGCGTCCCATGACAAGAGCTTGGATTGCCATTGTACGAGCGATCGCTAATCCGGTTTCAGTGCCAAATTCGGGTGTATAGGTTTGTCTTGCCCATTCAAACATTCCGAAGATAACTGTCCAGTTAAACAGCGAAATTGCCAAGATTCGCCTGATTCGGGAGCCTGTCAGAATTGGCTCTTTTACTGGGCGCGGTGGTTGTTTCATCACACCCTGCGATCTTGGTTCAAAGGCTAAGGGGACAGTCATCGTGATTGAGTTGAGCATATTTAACCAAAGGATTTGCAGCGACAGAATTGGTAGGGCACGCTGCAACAGAACACTAATTAAAATCGTCATCGATTCGCCGCCGTTCACAGGCAGAATGAAGCTAAAAGCTTTGGTCAGGTTCTTGTAAACAGTCCGTCCTTCTTCAACAGCCGCCGCGATCGAGGCAAAGTTATTATCAGTCAAGATCATGTCTGCCGCTTCTTTTGAGACTTCTGTACCGTCGCCCATTGCAATCCCAATATCTGCTTGTTTGAGCGCAGGAGCATCATTCACCCCGTCTCCGGTCATTGCAACGATTTCACCTCTTGCTTGTAGTGCCTCAACAATGCGGAGTTTCTGTTCAGGGGCAACTCTAGCAAAGACGACTCCATCTTCGACCGCTTGAGCGAGTTGGCTGGCATCCATCTGCTCCAATTCTGCTCCAGTGTAAGCTAACAGTTTTTTGTCTTTGCGTAATCCCAGACGACGAGCGATCGCACTTGCAGTCGTAATGTGATCTCCGGTGATCATCTTTACTTGAATGCCTGCTCGCTGACAGATTTGCACAGCCTCGATCGCTTCAGGACGCGGCGGATCAATCATGCCTTGAAGTCCAAGGAAAATCAGTCCTTGAGTCAAATCACTATGATTGAGCGTGACGTGATTGCTATCGACGGGCTTTAGAGCAAACGCTAGTACTCGTAATCCTTGATTTGCCATCGATTGCACTTGAGCTTCAATGTCCTGTCGATCGATTGATACCAGTTTTCCCCTTGCATCTAGCATTTGTGAAGTGCGATCGAGCAGTGCTTCGACCGATCCTTTCACGTAAATTAAGTGAGGCTGTGATAAATACGGGGTGTCTGTACGATCGATGGCTTGGTGCAATGTTGCCATGTACTGAAACTGAGATTCAAACGGAATCGAGTCGATTCGAGGCATCAACTGATCCAGCGATGCTTGCTCTAATCCAACTTTGCCTGCCACGGTAATTAATGCGCCCTCAGTCGGATCGCCCACCACTTTCCAGCGTCCAGACTGCGCTTCGAGATGCGTATCGTTACAGAGCAATCCAGCCACTAAACATTCAGAGAGCGCGGGAGAATCTTGGAGATTGACAGGCTTTTGTTCGATTAAAACCTCACCTTCGGGACTGTAGCCATTTCCGGTTGCAGTATAGACAGTACTTCCAGCAAACAGCGATTGTACGGTCATCTGATTTTCGGTCAGCGTTCCAGTTTTGTCTGAGCAAATCACAGTCGCACTGCCCAATGTTTCGACCGCAGGTAGCTTACGAACGATCGCATGACGACGCGCCATTCGGGACACTCCAACTGCCAAGGTAATCGTAATTACCGCAGGCAGCCCTTCAGGAATGGCACTCACAACCAGCGCAACTGCGGCTTCGATCGCTTCTGACCAAGATTTGTGATTGAGTCCGATCGCGAAGGTGAGTGTCGCCAGTCCCAACACCAAATAAAGCCAGTTTTGGCTGAACTGATTGAATTTGCGGGTGAGCGGCGTAGAGAGATCGGTGCGATGCTCGATCATCTCAGCGATTTTTCCGGTTTCAGTTCGATTCCCGGTCGCAATCACGATGCCTGTTCCTTTTCCAAACGTGACAAAGCCACCTGCATAAGCAATATTGCTGCGTTCGGTGAGTGGAGTTTCAGGAATGCAAACTGTGGGATCTTTCTCGACCGCAACGGATTCTCCGGTTAATGCTGATTCATCAATCTGAAGATCGCGCACCTGAATCAAGCGCAAGTCTGCTGGAGTACGATCGCCCGAAGCTAGTAACACAACATCGCCTGGAACCAGTTCTGTCGAAGAAATGCGCTGTTTTTTGCCGTCGCGTAACACTGTTGCTTCAGTGACGACCGCTTTCGCTAATGCTGCGATCGCGCCTTCTGCTTTCGATTCTTGAATAAACCCGATCAGAGCGTTAATCGTGGTCACACTCCAAATTACGCCTGCATTCACCCATTCACCGATTAGGGCTTTGATTAATCCAGCGGATAACAGGATATAGAGTAAAGGCTGATGATATTGCATCAAGAATCGCAGCCAGATTGGTTTTCCGGGTTTTGCTTGCAGTTCGTTTAAACCAAACTGAGTCTGACGATCTTGCACATCTGCGATCGTTAAGCCCACTTCCAAGTCGCTATCCAGCAAGTGAGCGACTTTATCCTGTTCTAGTTCATGCCAGTTATACGTCGCCAAATCCTGTGGTAGTGCCATATCAAAGCCTCCTAATGGTGCGTTGACTCTTAGGATTGCAGGCAAATATTTCAGAAAAATTTCAAGACGATCGCGGTAGAACAATTTGAAACTGCGATCCTTGATTGACCTCGCTCCTAACCAGGATTTCACCACCAAAAATTTGTACAATTTGTTGAGCGATCGCGAGTCCGAGTCCGAAGCCTCCCGTTTTAGTTCGAGCGCGATCGACCCGATAAAAGCGATCGAAAATATAAGGCAGATCATCGGCTGGAATGCCAATTCCGGTATCGTTCACAGCAATGACGATCGTATTGGTTTGCAAAATCACCTGAAGTTGCACAGTTCCAGGAGGCGGAGTGTAGCGCAGTGCATTATCGAGCAAATTGACGATCGCTTGCTTAAGCAAATCTGGCTCAACCTGCATCAAAATCGGTCGCTCTGGAATTGAAGCCGAAAATTGAATCTGAGATTGAGTCGCAGCGATCGTGTAAGTTTCACTGATTTGGGTTAGCAACGGCGCGATATCAATTGCTGAAACGTTCAGCGGTTGCGTTCCTTCGTGACGTGCTAGAAACAAAAGATTGTTTACTAGAGTTGCCATCGATTTTGCTGTATCTACGATCGTATTCAGCCGTCCGACCACAAGCTGCGGATGACGCTCATAAGCCAGAATTCCAGCCTGTGCTTGTCCCAAGATTGCGGCAACAGGGGCGCGGAGTTCGTGAGACGCATCGGCTGTAAATCGCTGTAGACGATCGTTTGCCTGAGTCAACTGCTGATTTGCTTGCTGTAACTGCTGTTCGCGATCGCTTAATTCCTTAGCAAGCTGGCGAAAGAGCGCGATCGCAACTCCAGTACTGATTGCACCCACGAGAATAAATCCCCAAATGATCCACAATCCTCGCTGCTGTTGCTGAATGAGATTCGTTTGAAACTGTTCAAGTCGTCTTTCTTCTTGTTCGATTAATTGATCGATCTGTTGACGAGTTGGATTCAATGCTGTGTCATTCTGTTGAAGCCATTGATAAAGAACAGAACGATTTTCAGCTTGTCGAATGCGATCGACCGTTGCGCGTTGCTGCTCCAGTTGCAGATAAGTTTGCTGAAGTTGGGAGGCAAGTGGCGTGATTTGTTTGAGTTGAGCGGTGAATCGAGGAAGTTGCTCGATCGCGGATTCAGCCGAGATTAGGGATTGTCGATCGCCCGTCAAACTGTAGTTTTGCAGTCCTGTTTCTGCCTTGGATAGCGCGATCAATACCTGTTTTGTCACGATTTTGACTTGTTTGACTTCAGCAACTAAGCGTTTGTCTTCAGTTAGCGATCGCTGATACGAACTAAAAACCGCTACTGCTGCGAGTAAGCACAAAATTGGAATCGCCAGAATTGCTGTACTGCGCGATCGTAGCGGTAGCGTTTTCCAGCCAGTCGAAATCGGTTTTAGCACGATTCACCTTTCGGATTCAACCGATAGCCCATGCCGTACACCGTTTCTAACCAATCTGCAACCCCCAATTCTTCGAGTCGCTGGCGCAGTCGATGAACAAGTGTCGTGACGGCTCGACTTTCCGGTTCACTGCCCCATTCCCAGAGTGCTTGTTCGAGTTGTCCGCGAGTCAAAACTTGTCGGGGATGACGCATCAAATATTCCATAAGCTGAAATTCTCGGACCGAAAGCTGAAGGGTTGCGTCGTGCCGTTCTAGCATTAAGGTCGTTAAATTCAACTGAAGCTCATTGACGCAAATCCTCTCACCCACCCAAAGCGGCGATCGTCGTCCCAGTGCCCGTACTCGTGCTAGGAGTTCGATCAGATCCACAGGCTTAACCACGTAATCATCGGCTCCCGCATCGAGTCCGGTGACTTTATCGACGATCGTATCTTTAGCCGTAAGCATCAAGACCGGAGCCGTTTTCCCCATTTGCCGATAGTGCTGACACAAGCTCAGTCCCGTTGTTCCTGGCAGCATCCAATCTAAAATCAACAAATCGTAGTCTTTTTCACCCAGGAGCCATTGAGCCGTGTTTCCTTCTGCGATCGCATCGACAATATGACCTGCTTCGGATAAAACGAAATACATTGGGTCGAGCAGTGCTGGATCATCTTCTGCAACTAGAATTCGCATTGTGCAATCTCAACAACAACAGCCATGTTCTGATGCTATCAGGCTGAGAGCAATTCACGATGCTCAGAGTGTCTATGACTTTGCTTATACTGAGTCGATTTTTGAGTGCTACAGATCCGGCAAGCCCCCTAACCCCCAAGTTTGGGGGAACAAGAATCAAAGTCCCCCAGAATTGGGGGATTTAGGGGGCGAAGGATCTGTAGCATTAACAAATTGATTTGGTATTAGCTCTGTTTCTGATAAGTAAGATAGGGGACTTCAATGATCTCACCCAAATCGACAGTCAAGCCTGCTCCTCCCGCTTTGGTACGAATGTAAGCAAGCCCGATCGTATCTACAACACTCGTAATTACTCCAACTTTTTCATCGCCAATTTTGACGATCGCGCCTGGTTCGGTCGGTTGATTGAGCTTGATTCCCCAAAGTTGCTGTTTCACGCCGTTGTAAGTATCAAGACGGGCGATCGTTTCCTGTCCGATATAGCAACCTTTGTTAAATGAAATCGTGTGCCATAATCCCGCTTCTAATGGATTGTAGTCTTCGGTTAGCTCAGAACCAGGCATCGGGCGACCTTGTTCGATGCGTAACGTATTCCAGGCTGGTTCATTAATTTCAGTAACACCTAGCTCGATCAGCTTTTGCTTTAAGCCGATCGCTTTATCACAAATCAAACTATAGCCTTCGGTTGCTAATCCACTTCCAACTGCAATCCGAATATCATTCACCCAACAATGAGTTCCGTAAGGCTGATTGATTAATTCTTCTGCGCCAAGTGCTTTCACAATTTCATGACTTTTTGCACCAAGTAAGCTGAATGCTACAGTTTGCTCTGTGATGTCTTCAAGTTTTACCTTGTCTGCGAAGAAGATATAGCGATCGAAGAAACTCATCACTTTCTCGCTCATTCCCGGAGAAACTAGCAACAAAACAGAATCATCGAGAATATAAGCAGTTGCTAAATCGATCGTTCTTGCTGTTGAAGTGAGAACAACCGTGTCGCAACCTTCACCGGACTTTCTGAGCTTAAACGTGTTCGTAGTTTGGTTGTGTAGGAAATTTAAGCGATCGCTATCTGAAACTGAAATTCTTCCCCAGTGAGAGCGATCGTAAAATGCCACATCAAAATTAATCATAGGAACTAGCTGCGAGAGTTTTTTCAGGTTCGGGCAACGGACGAGTCACTTGACGCAACAAAATTGTTTCTATCTGATTTTCTACCACACGAGTCGCCTCAAACTCTAATTCGCCCCATTGCAATCGATCGCCTGTTGCTGGAACTTGATGCAAATGGTGAATCATAAAGCCTGCTGCGGTTCGATAAGCATCACTCTCAGGCAAACTTAGCTGCAATTGTTCATTCAGCTTTGAAAGATCAACCGTTCCAGAAACCAACACAGAGTAGTCATCTTTACGAATAAACTCATCTTTTGAAATACGATCGCGACTCGTATATCGTCCAGTTAGCAATCGCACAGTGCCATTCAAAATAACTAACGCTGGAAAGAATAAATAAGAACAAATCTGAAGTGGACGAATTAATAACAATGCGGTTTTTTCTGGTTCATGTGCTGCTAACACTTTCGGAACCAGTTCACCTAATACAATTTCAACATACGTGACAATCAGAAACGCGATCGCGGTTGCGACTGTATGCGTCGTGATCATCATCGACATTTTTGGCATGGGCAGCAGTTGAATCCAAGGCTCAATCCAATGAACCGTTGCACCTTCACCGAGCCATCCGAGCAATAGACTTCCGGCAGTCGTTCCGGTTTGAGTGACCGAAAGATATTGTCCCAAATTGTTCTGAGCTTTCTGAACCAGTTGAGCAGCTTTTTGAGTGCCTGGATTTTCACTTTGTCGAGCCAGCGAATCGATTTCGCCTTTTGATGAAGAGACGATCGCTAATTCTACTGCAACAAAAAACGCCACAAACACAACAAAAAGCAGCAATACTGCCAATCTCACTAATGTTTCAGCCGTTTCGATTTCAAACGTTTCTAGAGCCGTCAAAGTCGTTTCCCCCGTTGTTTACAACGTCAAAGAATTCATTTTTGGGAATCTTAATGTAAAGATTACTGACTAATTTCGGGAGTTTCACTCTCCCAGGCAGGATTTCATTATTACCTCAATCAAACGGATTATGTTGCTGAAACGTTCTTTGTTTACAACGCTCGCCGCGCTGAGTCTAGTTGCTGCGCCCGAATTGCCGATTTCATCACCTAAAGTTTTTGCTCAACCCGCACCCGTTACTGTTCCTGAAGTGGCTCGATCGCAGTCGATCGCTTCTGTTCTTCCGGCAGAAACGCTCGGTGTGGTGATGGTGAATACGCAGAACGATCGTTGGAAAGAATTGAGCCAGTTCGCTCTATTTCCCAGCGATTTCTCGTTTCCAGGCACACTCTTTTATCCGACCCAGGGGCAATTCGCGAATTTCACAAGAGACATTAAACCCTGGTTAGGGGATCAATTTGGTGTAGCTTTGCTATCTGGAAAAAGCATTGTCACCATTTCAGCAGTAAAAGATCAAGCAGCATTAGATCGGTATATTACCTTTCTCAAGGAAACACGTCAGAAAGCGCCAAAAGAAATTCAGTACAAAGGCGCAACAATTTTAGAGTTTCAAACAGAAAAGCAATCTGGGACACAGGTTGATCTTTACGCAGTCGGGGAAGGTCAAAAACCACCCGCTGCTAAACCAAGACAAGTTTCTATTCCAGTTCCAAAATTCGCGATCGCTATTCTCCCCGGTTATTTCGTCAGTGCGAATTCTGCCGATGCGATCAAAGAAATGCTCGATGGACAAGGAAAACTCACCGAGAATCCGAAGTATCAGAAATTGGCGAACAATCCGAAAGCAAGTCAATCGATCGCGATGCTTTACGGCAAATACATTGAAGCCTTCAAAGCCATCAATGAAATTCAGAAAGCGCAACTCGAAGAACTTAGAAAGATTTCTCCAAACGCGCCTGCATTCCCAGATTTCACGATCGACCCAAAAATGGTTGATCCGCTAGCAGAATTCTACGACACCGCAGAAGGTTACGTCTGGGCAGAATCAACCGGACTCCGCGTCCAATTTGCTCTGAACCTCAAGCAGTCCGTTCCAGAGAACTTGTTAACGCCGCTCACCACTCGCAACGAAATTTTACAACGCTTGCCCGAAGTGAATTACATGGTGGCAAACAGTCAGAATTTGGCGCTGTATTGGCGAGCGTTGACAACAGGATTAGAATCGCAGCCTTCCTGGAAAACTGCGCTGGATCAAGGTAGAACAGCAATGCAGCAAGCTTTCGGAGTAGACGATCGCGATCTGCTGCCTTGGATGAACGGGGAATACGTTGTCTTCGCGTATCCCACCCGAAGAGGATTCGTTCCTGCAATGGCTCCAAGCATGGATATTGCGCTCGGTTTGATGGTGCAAACCGACGATCGATCCGCCGCAGATGCCGCTCTGAAGAAATTCACCTCATTTGTTGAGCCACGTTTAGGAAAGCCATTGGTTCAACAAGGCACGATCGCAGGTCAGCCGTTCACGAACTATGGAGGCGTTGATAAAGGTCGATCGCTGAATTTCTTTAGCCACGGTTGGACGGATCAAAACACCTTGCTGATGTTGTTTGGGGGTGGTGCAGTGAGCGAATTTAGTCCAGCCCCGACGCGGAATTTGACTCAAACGGCGAATTTCAAATCTGCGATCGAGCCTTTCCCAAATGCAAACCTGGGCTACTTCTATGTGAATCAAGGCGCATTTATGTCCTTTGTGAATACTGCACTGTTGCCTGCGTTCATGGGTCGATCGACTCAAGCAAATCCGTTTGTGACTCAAATTCAAGACAGTTTGGGCAGTATTCGCAGTATCAGCGGTGCAAGTTCGATCACAGACGATCGAGTTCAGTTTGAGGGCTTTTTATCGCTTTCTCCACGGTTGAGAAAATAGCGATTCAGAGCGCTAGATTTCCCAATCTTCGAGCTGTAATCCTTCAACTCGCTCAAACTCGCGTGTGTTGTGCGTCACCAAAATTAGATCGTGAGACAACGCGATCGCAGCGATTTGGAGATCATAAGCACCGATTGGGGTTGCGTTAAATGCAAGCTGCGCCCGAATTTGTCCTGAGATTCGGGCGGCTTGGTCTTCAAAAGGCAGTGACACAAATCGATTAAGAAATCGCTGTTGCTGATTCAAAGTTTGCGTCGGATTGCTGCTTCGCATTGCCCCATAGAATAATTCCGCTATAAACTACTCCCCGCTGCTACGCTGAGCGGGGAGTTTTCAGCAGCCCTGAAGCTGAATAGCTGAGCGAACAGCTAAACAACTCCGAACCTCCAGGCGTGTTTATAGAACGCCCCATTGCTTCAATATTCTTCGAGCCGTTCAAATCTGCATCCCCAACCCAACCGCAATGACCACAAGTAAACCGCTTACCACTTCTGTACGATTCACCTCTAACGGGGTGAATGTGCAGGCATTTATGGCAAGTTTGCGAGGTGTAGGCAGGGTTCACCAGAATCAGTTTTACGCTGTTCTTCACCGCTTTGTAGGTCAAGAAGGTACGCAACTGGTAGAACGCCCAACTATTCGACAACCGACGCTCTTTCTTCGTGCGCGGCATCTCGTTTGTGCGTTCTCTAATTCCAGTCAAGTCCTCCAACGCAATCACCTGATTGTTGGTTTTAGCGTGTTGGACGATGCGCTTAGAAATGACGTGATTGGTATGCTGCTGAAAGCGTCTTTCCTTGCCCGACAACCGTTGCAAGAGTCTCCGCGCCCGACGACGAGTAGACCTTGTGCCTTTCGAGGCTTTTTGCTGGATCGATGCTCTCACCTTGGTGTGGTGATTCCGAACATTCGTTACGTCTTTACCACTGAAACTGCCCCCGTCCGAAGTGACTGCAATATCAGTTCTACCCAAATCCACACCCAGAACGTTTTTAGTTTTCTTGGGTGGATCTGGATGCGATTCAAGCTGAATGTTCAAATAGTATTCACCGTTTGCATTCAGCGAGAAGGTTGCCGTCTTAGGTTTCTGCCCTTTCAGCAATCCGCGCTGATAGTTACCGATATGCAGTCTGAGCCGTTCCCGTTTACCTAATGTTGTGAGGCTCACCGTCCAGTCCGATTCGCGGAAGCTGAACGTTCTTACGTCATAGGTTACGGAAGTTGGTGCAAATTGCTTTACTGGACTACCTTTCTGCCTTGCTGTCTTTCTGTTTCCAGAAACACGGCGGATTGCATGAATCGCAAGCTGAGACGACAAACCGAACTTAGCGCGAACATCCTGATAAATCAGAGATTGCATTGCAAGTTCGTTTGTCAGCTTCTCAGGGACTTCCTGATTCACGTACTCGCAAGCATCCGCGAACACTTGAAACAGATTTTGCACTTTTGGCAACTGTTTAGAGGTGACTACGATCTTGCAAGCTACGGTCAGGACTTGTTTCATAGCTCTAAAACTTCACGTACTGATTATACCCAGAACAGAGATATTTGCTATGCCCGATGAGAGATTAGGGCTTACGCCCTGTCGCTATCCCTCCCCACACTCAGCGAAGCGGTGTGGGGAGGGATAGCGAGTTCGTTGACGATCGAGCAAATTGCGATTTCATCAGTCGGGATTGAAAGCAATCGATTGGAAAGCGAAGTCGATCGACCATTCAAATACATCACACAAACATTCGTATCCAGCAGATAGCGCATCTATTGAAATGCTCCAACCATATCATCGTCAAGGCTTTCGGAAATGCCTCCTTCATCAATCACGATTGGATTGTCAGCGCAAATTCCATACAACTGTTCCAAAGAGCAATCCGACTCCTCTAACTGCTTGTAAGTGATCACGACTTCAATTTCTTGTTCAATCAGTCCTGTTGGAATTTCTAGGTGTAGAACACCATCTTTTCCAGTGTGCTGACGGAGTTGAATTTTTTCTATCATCGTTTCCTCCAGGGAATGAGCGGATCTTTTCCGAGATGTGCTGCAACCGCATAAGCCCCATATCGGTTGAGATGGCTTGGATCGGAGAAGAAGTCAGGCGTATTTTTCCAGTTCTCTAACAAATCGCGGTAAGTAAAGCCCAATTCTCCAGACAGTCTCATCAAGTGCTGCTGGAATTGTTGCTCACGTTCCCGACGATACAAATCAAGATATTGCTCAGTCAGCGGCAGATTGATAACGACGAGCGGAATATCTTGAGATTTTGTGTATTGAGCCAGCGATCGTAGTGCCTGAGTTTGTACCCCGTCTAGATTGAAATCCGCATAGTCGGCATCACTTTCTCCAGGAACTCGCGAAAATTTCTGATAGTACGTGACTGGATTGAATCGATTAGAAATCGGCAAAAACCCATTGATATCGATCAAGCCTGCACCTTCGATCGTCGATTCTGGATCAGGTTCAGAACTCGCGATCGAGCTAAACGTTAAACTGCTCTTGAGTAAGGTTTGTAACTTATTGCGATCGCTCCAAACGGTTGAGAGTTGACCGACTTGCTGCAAGAGTTGATCATTAAATGATTGATAGCGATCGGCAACTGTGGTTTGAGTTCGAGCGAGAGTTTCCAGCGGTTTCGTGAAAGCTTGAGTCGGATTTGGAGCAGATTCGACCGCAATTTCAGGCAGTTTACGGAAGCCAGGGGAAGATGCGATCGCGTTAAAGGTAACATCCGGTCGTCCATCGTTAAACGCTCTCAAACCATCTGCAAATAAAATCAATTTCGGCTGTTGTTCTGAAGCTAACAATCGTCGCACCACGAGATCTACAACTTGCACAGTTGCGCCATTGATTCCAAAGTTAAACACGCGCATTCCAGGATAGCCCTGAGTTGCCAGCGTTTGTTCTAGAACGACTGGATCAATCCCTCGCATCGCACGAGAACTTCCGACGATCAGAACATCAGGTGCACCGTTTTGAGCCACATACTGACGATAAAGCATGAATTTTTCGTCTAGCTGCGGCGCGTTGAATGTGGGATAAGGCGATCGAGAAGTGTCGATCGCGGCTTTCGGTTTCAACGGAGACGCGAGTAAAGCTGTCGAACCTGATCCGGGAGTGAGTAAAGTCGATCCGGATTGTGTGAAACCTGAACCGATCGACTCGAATCCAGGTGTTTTTTGCAGAGAGAGTTCTGGCAGCGTCATTTGTTCCGGAGGCTGCGGAGCGGGAGACGCAGTTGGAGCGGGTTTCGATGCGAGTAATGGTTTAACGAATTGCCCCAAGAGCCAATCGGCTTGAACGGTTAACAGAATGCCGAGAATCCCCCAGACGATCGCGGCTTTGGCTTCATTTGGAACCGCAGATTGGGTCGCTCTTGCAGTGTTGGGAGCGGTTTCGGATTCGATCGTAAAAATTCGAGTCCGCGCCAATGTGCCTTGAATGGCTTCGACGATTCGATCCCAAGCAGAGGGTTCTGTCTCTTCAAATTCTGGAACGGTAAGCGCTCCAGGTTCTTTCGTCAGCAAATCGCCTACATACGCATCTGAGGCAGCAAATTCGGGAGTGGCTTCGGGGATAAGACTATCTCTCGTTAAGAAATCTACGCCATAACTCCAAAGCGGGCGTTTTTGTCCCGATCGTCTGCCGTAAACTCGGACTCCTTGAACTTCTGGAAGATTCAATCCACGAATATAGTTAGCGACTTTTGCCCCCACTTGTCCCTGAGATGGGCAAACCGGGGCATCGGTCATGATGTGGAGCAAATCTTCTTTCTGTCGAATTTGCAGCCGAATTCCACCTGTCGCGAGTTGGTCATTGAGATTCGGATTCAATTGGCGCGTGAGAAGAAAAGCGATCGCGCTTAAATCTCCTTGTTTTGCGAGTTCTCTAGTCGATTCCGAAAGCGCACGATGTTCCTTCGCGGGTAGATCCATCCACTGCACCCACACCGGGGAATCCGGAATCGAAAGGTGAGGCATTGGATTCGGTGAACCGCTTAGACCATATACCGCCATTGAATGAATGCCTTGAGGCGCGATCGTGTCGATCAACGGCGCGATCGCGGCAAAGAGTCGCTGCTTTTCTGGAGGGGTTTCTCTCTGAGCCGTGACGTGCAGCGTAATGTCCATCAGAGTCGCAGAAATTTCAACGCCTTGATCTCGCACCGCATTATTCATCAAACGAGTGAGCGCTTCTATATCTCCCCACCGCGCCCAATCTTTGAGCATTTCCTGGGGAGGAGTCAGATCAACCCGCAGCACCCATTCAGGTTTCGTCTCACCTCGAACGCGACTAAAGACGATCGCATCTCGAAACCCGTCTAATTCCAAATCTCGGAGTTTTTGCGCGATCGTTTCTGTGAGCAAAGTCGAATCTGGACTGTATGCCGATTCACACACAACCCACAACCGATTCAACAAGGCTTGAGGAGTCAGCGAAGCCGTACTACTCAGCACCGAAGATAGATTCGCGGTTTGGGGCATTCCTGCTTCTTCGGGCAATGCGGCTGATTTCACACTCGCTCGGACTGCCACACCCAAAGAAGTGAGAGATTCACTCAAATACCGAGCGATCGCATCCGGTCTTCCCCGTCGTGCCATGCCTAAATTGGCAAGCTCGATCGCGACCGTTACTTCGGGTTTGGGGTCATCAAGATTTTCTAAATAGCGATCGAGTTGCGCCAAATGAATCACGTCTGCCCACTGAGGACGCGACTCACCGCTTTTCCGTCCGTAGAGAATCACTTGATAAACTTTGGGCTGAGAGGGAGGAAGCAGCGTCTCGATTTCTGTTTTGGAAAGAGCGCGAACCAGATGCGTGAAAATCAGCGATCGCTCCGGACAGTTTCGCCCTTCCGCTAAGATGTAGAGATTGTTTCCGCGTAGTCGGACTTGGAGATGAGTGTGAGGAATCCCGATCACGCGATAGAGCCACGGCAACAATGGCAAACGTGATCCCACAGCTTGTGGTGACGAAGAGAGCGTGTACGGCGATCGATTCCCCATCGGAATTTAGAGTCCCTGTGTAATGTTCCAATATCCAACAGTCAGCGGTAGATCAATCTAAAATCCCACCTTGTGCATTTAAGCTTAACTTTCGATTTTGATACACTTTTTTTAGTTATGGTAAGCACAAACCGCGCCGTTAGGACAATTTTTTCAGCGATTCCTTTATCGCTCTAAAGTGCTGTTACGCCGATACCTTAACTTTCTGTCTGATTTTAAATTCTGATCTCGATCGCATCTCTTTAGATACATCTAGAGAACTGATGCACATCCGTGTAGATCAGACTGTTACGCTAAACACTGGTTTACTTTCTTATTGGAACTTACAATCAATGAAATCTGAATCTGATCGCATTTTAGGCTTTCTTGATCCTGATGTTGCTTTGAGTTTAGCAACGGTTCCCGTTTTAGTCGCACTCGTGGGAGGGAACGCGATCGCGAAATCCGTTCAGGAACTCGGCGCAATGAGTGAAGAGATCTTTCGGGGCGATCGTCTTCCCCGACTCGACTTTCCGCCCGATCAGTCTTGATCATTTCCGCGATCGTGCCCCTGTCCCCTAAAATTGTTGAACCTCTCTGGATTACTGTATGAGTTCGACCCGACCTTCTTCTGACGAATTTTCGACCAGTCTCACCACAGCTTCTGAAGATGTCACTGCGATGATGTCCGATCTATTTTTGCGTCATCGTCTCAGAATTGTGGAGGATCTTTGGGAAGCTGTCTTGCGCCAAGAATGTGGACAGGAATTGGTGGATCTGCTGAATCAGTTGAGGCGGATGTGTTCTCCAGAAGGTCAGGCGACGACGTTCATGGGATCAGAAGTGCTGCAAGTGGTGGAAAAGCTCGATTTGAATGAGGCGATTCGAGCGGCTCGTGCGTTTGCACTTTATTTTCAGTTGATCAATATTGTTGAGCAGCATTACGAACAGCGAGATCAACAGTTACAGTACCGGATGGCACGAGAGGGACACGGGCAGCCTGATCCGAAACATGAACGGCAAGCTTATGCGACAGAGGAAGATGCGGGAAGACCAGAGGCAGACTTTTTAGAACGGAGCTTGCATGAGGCGGCTTCTCGGCGGGAAATTGGCACGTTCCACTGGCTGTTTCCTCGGCTCAAACAGTTGAATGTTCCACCTCAGTTAATTCAGAAATTGATCAATCAGTTGGATGTGTGGCTTGTCTTTACGGCTCACCCGACTGAAATTGTGAGACATACGATTCGCGATAAGCAGCGACGGATTGCGAAAATTCTGCGGCAGTTGGACAGCGTGGAAGATAGCTTAAAAGCGATCGGGCTTTCTTCGTCTTGGGAAGCGGATTCTCTGCGCGATCAGTTGACCGAAGAGATTCGTCTCTGGTGGCGGACTGATGAACTGCACCAATTTAAGCCAACTGTTCTCGATGAAGTGGATCATGCGCTGCATTACTTCCGAGAAGTGATTTTTGATGCGATTCCTCATCTGTACAAGCGTTTAGAGGAAGCCGTACATGAATCGTTTCCGAAAATGCAGATGCCGCGCCGGAATTTCTGTCAGTTCGGATCTTGGGTGGGAGCCGATCGAGATGGCAATCCGTCCGTTACGCCGCAAGTGACTTGGCAAACCGCTTGTTATCAGCGTCGTCTGGTTCTAGAACGCTATGTGCATTCGATCCAAGCCTTGAGCGAATTGCTCAGTCTATCGCTGCACTGGAGTGATGTTCTGCCCGATTTGCTGGAATCTTTGGAACAAGAGCAACAGCGAATGCCAGAAGTGTACGATCGCTTATCGATCCGGTTCCGCCAAGAGCCGTATCGACTCAAGTTGGCTTATATTTGCAAGCGGTTAGAAAACACGCTAGAGCGCAATCAAATACTCTCGAACATTGACGGGCTACAACAAGAAATGCCCGAATACGATGAAACGAAAATTTATCGATCGGGCGATGATTTCTTAACTGAACTGCGATTAATTCAAAGCAATCTAGCGGCAACTGGATTAAGCTGTCGCGATTTGGATCATCTAATCTGCCAAGTCGAAATCTTTGGATTCAACTTAGCTCACTTAGATATTCGCCAGGAAAGCCCACGTCATTCAGAAACCATGAATGAAGTCGTGGACTATCTTCAAGTTCTGCCAAAAGCTTACAACGACATGAGCGAAGAAGAACGATGTCAATGGTTGATCAGTGAGCTAAAAACCCGCAGACCTTTGATTCCTTCTGAACTGCCATTTTCCGATCGTACTCGTGAAGCGATCGCAACTTTCCGCATGGTTCGCAAGCTCCAACAGGAGTTTGGCATCGATATCTGTCGCACTTACATCATCAGTATGAGTCATGATGTCAGTGACTTACTCGAAGTGCTGTTGTTTGCAAAGGAAGCAGGATTGTATGATCCAGCAACTGGATTCGGAACGATTCAAGTTGTCCCTTTGTTTGAAACGGTAGAAGACTTGCAGAAAGCACCTGGTATTATGCGCGGTGTGTTCGATCTGCCGTTCTATAAAGCACTATTGGCAGGTGGATTCGAATCGATCGGCGTTAAGCTTGCACTCCAAGAAGTGATGCTCGGCTATTCAGATAGCAACAAAGATTCGGGTTTCCTGAGTAGTAACTGGGAAATTCACAAAGCGCAGCAAGCTCTCCAAAGTATTGCCGATGAACATGGTGTCGTGCTGCGAATTTTCCACGGTCGCGGCGGTTCTGTGGGTCGTGGTGGTGGTCCTGCTTACGAAGCGATTCTGGCGCAACCTGGACACAGTGTGAATGGTCGAATCAAGATTACAGAACAAGGCGAAGTGCTGGCTTCTAAGTATTCGTTACCAGAACTTGCGCTGTATAACTTGGAAACCGTTACAACTGCTGTGATTCAAGGAAGCTTGTTGCAGAATAAGTTCGATGAGATTGCACCGTGGCAGCAAGTCATGGAAGAATTGGCGGCGCGATCGCGCACACACTATCGCGCACTCATTTACGAGCAACCCGATTTTATTGACTTCTTCCATCAAGTCACCCCGATCGAGGAAATTAGCCAGCTTCAAATTAGTTCTCGTCCCGCTCGTCGAGGTGGCAAAAAAGATTTAGGTAGCCTCAGAGCAATTCCTTGGGTCTTTAGCTGGACACAAAGCCGATTCTTACTGCCGTCCTGGTATGGAGTTGGAACGGCGCTGCAAGGATTTTTAGATGAAGCGCCTGAAAAACACATGCAGCTTCTACGGCATTTCTACTTCAAATGGCCCTTTTTCAAAATGGCAATTTCCAGAGTTGAAATGACGCTTTCTAAAGTCGATTTGCAAATTGCAGGTCACTACGTCGATGAACTGACACAACCTGAAGATCGAGAGCGGTTTGCTCCTGTGTTCGAGCAGATTCGCAATGAGTATCTGCTAACTCGTGAACTGGTTCTGACGATTACTGGACACAATCGATTGTTAGATGGCGATCCAGAACTTCAGCGATCAGTCCAGTTACGCAATGGGACGATCGTGCCCCTCGGATTCCTACAGGTGTCCTTGTTGAAACGATTACGGCAACATAAAACGCTTGCAGCTTCTGGAGTTGTACGATCGCGTTACAGCAAAGGTGAACTGCTACGCGGCGCATTACTCACGATTAATGGAATCGCTGCGGGAATGCGGAACACAGGTTGATCAAGGGTGCGATCAAATCACGATGGCGATGCGATCGCGCCTTTGATTTATTTTCTAAACAAACTCAAGAAATCCTCTGAGTTTGGTAATTTCCAATGGCTCACATCGACAGAACCTAGATTGTGTAGTGGATTGCATTGAGCACTCAAGGCTGGAAGAGACAACAGCGCTAACCACCAGAACTGCCCGATCGCAAGTGGAATCAGCACCCATTCGAGCCATTGGCGTGTACTTCTTATCGGTGCGAGTTTTGCCCGATTGAATGCAGGTCTACGCAGTAGTTTTCGAGGTTTAACTTTGCGAATCACAATGACTAATGCAGGAGTCGGTAGTTCTGCGATCTTCGTGTCTTCGACTTTGGCAATCTCGATCGCATTCTCGTACAGCCTTTTTCGGGCAAAAAAATCCTCCAGCAAATCCATAAGTGCCTCCGTATTAAAAAAGCCTCAGAACGATGTCGAGCAAACCCAGTCAAGCAAACACAGTAGTTTGTCACTATCGTTTGCCACTCACTCTCACCATCTAACCTGAGTCACCTACTTTGGCTTGAAGAGAAATCACCGTCCTGAGTTTTTCAATAGGATGCAGACTTTGGTTACGGAATGACGATCTCTTTCACAACTCGATCGTCCTCAACTACGCCCAAGCTCCGTCCTTTTTTCTTTTCTTCTCGTGCAATCCCATACAGAGCCAGCCCAGTTCGTAAGACTTCCGCCATGTTCTTGCCCGATTCTTCCGAGAGTTCTTGGAGCAAATCGTAAGCTTCCGGCGACAGATCCAGATTCAATCGCTTTTTTAGCTTGGATGTTGCAGATTTGGTTGCACCTTTTTGTTGTGATGCTGTTTCTGCTACAGGAGTATTCTCCGCCATTGTTTTAATCCTCTACGAGCGACTACGCGATCCACAAACTTGAAAATCAGAACCGTACCAAAAGCAGCCATTCGGGTAATTTGAGTCTGCTTTTGCTCACTTGTGCGATTTCTGCTTACAAGTTCTAGTCTAGATTAAGAAATTTGCGCTGGATCTGTTCATCTTTTGTGTAAATTTAACACAACTTTTAAATTGCATCGTCTGTCGATCGACAAGTCTCAGACGACGCATTGATTCAGGCAGACCGATTCAACCGCTTTTTGGGAAGAGAACGCGCTTGAGAGATCATGAGCGGTCTAACGACAAGATTGAGTTCGACTCGATCGATCACTTTCACTTGAGTTCCAGGAAGAAGGACAAGATCTTCCAAACAGACTGCGCTCCAGTGTCGTCCTTGATATTCGACTTGTCCTACATTTCGAGGGGAAATTCTGTAACACACGACTGCAATTTCGTATAAATCAAACACTTGTTTGGCAATTTCAGGATCGGGTTCGTGGTAGGGATCGGCAACAGAAAAGAACGATCGAAACGATTGCAATAGGGAATAGTTCATGATTGCCTCCACAGTAGATTTGAGGCTGAATTCAGTATGTTTCACTCACCACTGACAGAGATGCTTTTATCAGTTCACACCAAAATCTAAACAATTTAACTGCTGAATTTCAGCCATATATACACAATAAATGTGTAAGCTTAGTGTGTCAATATCTTGCCGGAAATCTTTAAGCGAAATCTAGTAAGAGCAATATCAAGCTGCCCTTACCCTTTGCATTTGTTCCGTGAAGAGGGATTAGTCGATCGCTCTTAACTGCGGCAACAATTCCTGAAATGCTCGTCCGCGATGACTAATCTCCTGTTTCACCTCTAACGGCATCTCTGAAAATGTCATTCTCTTATCAGGCACATAAAAGATCGGATCGTAGCCAAATCCACCTTCACCGCGTGGAGCCGTTAAAATCTCACCCGGACAAACTCCCTCAGTCAGAAGCGCGATCGAGCCATCCGGTTTCGCAAGCGCGATCGCACAAACAAATTGCGCTCGTCGATCGGGATTGTTGCCTAATTCCCCTAATAATTTCGCAATTCTCGCTTGATCCGAATCTGCATATCGAGCCGAATATATCCCCGGTCTGCCATTAAGTGCTGTCACTTCTAAACCAGAATCATCTGCGATCGCCCAATGTCCCGTTGCGATCGCAACTTGGGTGGCTTTTTGCGCTGCATTTTCCCGAAACGTGGTTCCGGTTTCTTCCATCTCTAAATCCGAGGGCTTCAACTGCAATTCCCAATTCAGCCCCGCAAGATAAGGCTCGATCTCTTTAACTTTGCCTGGATTTCCGGTGGCAACTACTAAAACTGTCATTGTTCAATCCAATGCCGAAACGCATCCCAACTCGAAATATCCTCTAATAATGCCTGATATCCGCTGACATTTGGATGCAAGCCGTCTTCGGTGAATTGCTGCCTGCACCAGTCCAATCCTCTCGATCGCCAAATTTCAAACAGGTTCAAATGCGGAATCTGACGCGCTTCACACGCCGATCGAATCGCATCGTTATATTGGCTCTGATCCGCATGATTGTAGTACATACAATCGAGAAACGGCATTTTCTCCTCATCCACAGGAATCATGCCGACGAATAAAACCGGACATAGGCGTAAAGCTCGATCGAGCAAGTCCGCAATCCCGATTTCAAATCCTTCAAACGGCAGAAAATTCTTGCCATCCGGTCTACCCAGTCTCGGCGAATCATTCACACCAACCGAAAGAATAATCAAATCCGGGACACGATTGCGTAATTCTCCCCGATGGCGAAATTCATCCTCAAGCCGTTGCGCCACTTGCCGCACACCATCTCCTCGAACGCCCAGATTATAAAGCGCATGATTCGTTCCACCAGGACTCATCCAGCGTCGTCGAAGTCGTTCCACCCAGCCGCCGCCCACCGGATCACCAAATCCGTAAACGAGACTGTCCCCTAATGCCAAAATTCGGAGGGACGGAGCAGAAGAAGCGGTTAAATCGATCGGAGAAGGAGCGAAAATTTGCATGAACTCGTGCGAAAGAAACAGGTCTGCGCTATTAATAGAGTCTGAGCTAACTCGGACTCTATCACTCTAGACGGATTTTTTCAAAACTTTACACAAGCTTTGGCAATCTGTCACGATCGAGGATTCCGCTCGTCTTTACTGAGAGAACTACTGATGGCTAAATCTGGCTCTTTACACAAACGCAATACGTTTGACACCGTTCAATTGATGCGCCGCGCTGATGAACTAATTAGCGCTGCCTCGAATCGGTATCGCATTACGGTTCAGGTCGCAAATCGGGCGAAGCGTCGTCGGTTCGAGGATTTCGACAGCGGAGACGATCCGATGATGAAACCTGTAATGCGGGCAATTATCGAAATGTCAGATGAGCTGACGCAGCCCGAAATTATTGGAGAATAGAGTTAGTGGGGCGAGATCGCCCCGATTTTTTTTAGGATGACACGGATGAAGCGATTTCTAATGCTTGCGAGTGTGGTGGCGATTTTGTTTTCGGTCAGTCCAGCGATCGCTCAAGTTGCTCCTGTTCGCCAAGATCGGGTTCAACAAGCTTGGCAGGAAGTGTACAAGGCAGTTCCAGAGTTGCCACTTGAGAATCAGTATATGAGTCGCGAAACGGGCAAAGTCGATCCGAATAATACGTTGGTCACTCGTCTTATTCGATATCACTATTTTGTCAAAGGTCGTCCCGTTAATTTTCGGCTCGATTGGAAATACACGCTGGCGGATTATTTAGGCATCAATGAGCCGATGCAGGCTGAGGGTTATCCGGGTTCAGATAACTTGCGAAAAAATCCATTTGAAAGCGATCGAGCCATCATTCAAAAACTAAATCGCCAACAACGAGATGCGATCGTTCAAGCCTTAGTCAATGCCTTCACTCGTCCGTCACAATGAGCCGAATTCTAAAATCTGGAGAAGGTTGGCGTTTGGGATGGGATGCGACGGCTTCTGAGTTCAAAGGCTTGGTCGGGGGAAATGATTGGGCGATCGAGCTTACAGAAGAGGAATGGAACGATTTTCGTCGTCTGAGTGATCAATTGCATGAAGCCCTTCAGCAGATTGCCCAGGAATTGATGGACGAGGAGCGTATTTCTTGTGAACTGGAAAGCGATCGTATTTGGCTCGAAGCTGAAGGATTTCCGAATGCTTATAGTTTGAGATTGATTGTTCAAACCGGACGCAGAGCTGAAGGATATTGGGAAAATGCGCTGGAATTGAGACAGGCTTTGAATACGATCGAGGGTTTCTAGAAACGCAATTTGATAGATAATTTGATCAACGAATCCTCTTTAGAGTTCGCCCCCCAAATCCCCCATTCTGGGGAACTTTGAGAAAAAACATCCTCAGAATTCTAAAGATTATTCACGGTTCAAAGTCCCCCAAATTTGGGGGATTTAGGGGGCATTAGCCGACCCAAACGAAGCGAGAATTAACCGTTGAATTAATCTTAATACGGTAACTTCGTCCCGTCCCAAGAAAAGAACTCACCGCTGTCACTATCTTGTAGTTTGTCAATCACAGCTATTAACTGTCCAACCGTTCGATCGACAGAAAATAATTTCTCAGGCGGAACACTACGCTGAAACGGTTTAGACAGTCTCGTATCTGTTGTCCCTGGATGTAAGGTCACAACGATCGCATTTGGACAAGTGCGTCTAAATTCGATCGCAGTCGTTCGCATGAACATATTCAAGGCAGCTTTCGAGGCACGATACCCATACCATCCGCCGATTTGATTATCTGAGATGCTTCCAACTTTAGCGGAGATGGTTGCGAGAATTGAGCGATCGCGATGTTTTAACAACGGTTGAACATGCTTCGCTAACAATGCCGCGCCAATACTATTGATCTGAAAGTATTTCACAAGCTGATCTGCATTCAAATGACGCAAGCTTTTTTCCGGTTGCATTGCGCCATCATGTAGAACACCAACACAGTTGATCACGTACTGAAGTTCTGAAGTTTCGGATTTGATTTTAGCGATCGCTTCTTCAATCCGAGCTTCATCGGTAATATCTAGCAGTAATCGAACTAAGTTCGGATGTTCTAAATTGGAGAGGTCACAGTCTGGAGTGCGGTAAGTCGCATATACTTGATCGACTCGTTCTAAGAACTGTCGTGCAAACTCTAATCCAATGCCTTGACTTGCTCCTACAATCAGCGCTGTGGTTGCCATTACATTTCTTTACAATTCAAATTGTTCTGAGTATACCATCGGAATTCTAGTCAGGCAGGTAAAATGCCTTGTGGGTTTTTGGAAGGCTGCATCGTGCCGAATGTTGAACAATCGAAGCTACAAGCCCGATCGCTGTTAGTCGCACTCGAAATCAGTCTGGCATCGCTAATCGGGTTCGGATTGTTAGCAATTGGTTTGGGCAGTGCAGCTTGGATTCTGAGTGGAATTGCTGCGGGCGCGATCGTGTATTTTGGTGATCGACCTTTCGATCCAGATATTCAACCAAATCGGAATGCTCGAAAAGCAGGGCAATTGATTGTTGGATTGTCGATCGGGCTTTCGCTTCCTATCGATCGCTTAGCCAATTTTGCTTCTCAGAGCTTGATTCTGCTCGGATTGCCGATTTTTCTCATGGTTGCAGGAGGCGCGATCGGTGTTCTCTATTCGCGCTTAGAAAAGATTGATCTGATGAGCGGATTGTTAGCGACAACTCCCGGCAATATTGGCGTGATGTCCAGTTTAGCGGCAGATTATGGAAACCATATAGCACTGGTTTCTCTGGTTCAATTGATGCGGTTTACAACTGTTATTTTCTCTGTACCACTTATCGCGAATGTTGCACTTCCAAACTCTACTCACACGGTTACAACCTTTGTCGGACAAGCGCTGAATGTTCCTTGGCAGACTTATGCAAAATCTAGTTTGATGATTACGATCGCAGTTGTAATCGTTCACTTTGCGACTCAGCTAAACATTCCACTTGCAGCTTTTTTCGGTGCGATCGCAGTGGGTTTGGGCTTTGAATTTCTCTCGATATTGGATGACCTCTTTCATGTGGACTATCCAATCATCTTCAATGTCATCGGTCAAATCCTCTTGGGAATTACGATCGGTGAATATTGGGGAATCAATCCCCGCTTAAAATTCGTAACTGTTCTACGAGCGATCGTTCCCGTTGGAATGATGCTAATTGCTGGACTAATTGCTGCTGCGATCATTCACGCTCTGACACATCTGAGTTGGCTATCTTGCTTGTTGATGGCGGCTCCGGGTGGCTCTCCAGAAATGATCGCGATTGCGTTAACCCTCCAGCAAGATCCGGAGATTATTACGATCGCGCACATCATTCGACTGCTCACGATTAATCTATCCTTACCGATTTTGCTTGGATTTGCAGCATATCAAACGGCTCACCAGCCGTCCGATTCTTCGCCGCGCCACACTTCCAAATCAAGTTCATCCAAATAGCTCAAAGCCGCTTCGATATTGGTATCGCTGCCTTTGAGATTGAGATCAAACCATCCGTCCCCATTCGCATTCGCACCCAGAATCGCCGCGACAATGTTTACGGTCAGATGATACTGCGACACGAGATGAGAAATCACAGGCTCTTGATGATAATGCTTGGGAATCCGAATCCGGATTCGTTGCTCAGTCGTGCGCTCAGAAGGCGTTGTCAGCGATCGCATCTCTTCTTCTCCTATATTACTAAAACCCGATTGGTTAACCGTAAATTAATTCTACCGGATGCCGAGTAAAAAAGGTAGCCCAAACCCTACAAATGCTTCTGTTGAAGAAGTGTAGTACTAGAAGCAATATGTAGTCATTTGAGAGGTTTCAGGATGAATGCTTGTCTGAAAACTACTGGTTTTACGATTTTGATGTTCTGTCTTCTCTTTGTTCCTGCCGCTCGCTCTGACAATGCGAGGGCGAATGCGCTAAATGCAGATGGATTGGAACTGCTCAGGAAAGGACAGGCTCAAGAAGCACTCCCAAAATTTGAGCAAGCCTTAATTGATGTCCGTATGAGTAACTGGAAACAAGGAGAACTCACAACGTTGAGCAATATTGGCGCTGCATATGTACAAATCAAGAACCTTCCGAAGGCGCTGGAGATTTTTGAAAAAGCATTGCCGATCGCAAAACAAATCGACCAGCGCGAGGAAGCCAAGATTATAACCACCATCGGAAGATTGCAACTCGCCTTGAAGCAAAACACAAAAGCGATCGGGTCGTTTCAACGCCTTCTCACAGTTTCTCAACAGATCGGAGATCAAAAGCAGACCCTAACCGCACTTGAGAATCTTGGTCTTGCTTACCTGTTAGATAATCAGTATCAACAGGCGGTAGAGTCCTATTATCAAGCTTTACCGATCGTCAGAGCAATGGGAGATCGACAGAAAGAATGTCAGTTTCTTCAGCTCATCCGAGATCTATCGTTGGGTTGGGAAGCATTCGACCCCCGATACGCAGAAGCGGCTAAATCTGTAACGATCGGGGGATGCGTTCTAACTAAATAAAATTCGATTGCTTGTTACTCAGTAATCGAGTTATCAAGTCCAACTGCATTCTCAGGCGGTTGAGCGGCAATTTCCAGCAATCCAGGAGCATCGATAAATCCGAAGTAGAAAGAGACGATCGACATCACCGCATACAACGTAGCATTGCTACCAAACAGCGGCATCAAGCCAAAAAAGGTGTTGGTCGGGGTCAATGATCCGAGAATTGCTAACACCCCAAAGAACTGGAACAATCCGCGACCATAGAAGCGCGAACCACCCAGACCGATCGAGCTAACCAAGCCGAGAATTCCAACGATCGCATAAACCGTATTCAGGATCGGATTGATTGGGAGTAACCCGAAGAGATAGCCCAATTGAATTTCCAGACCGTTGTGAACCTCGATCGCATTAATTGGATTTTGTAGTTGAGGAATAAAACCTAAAATTGACAGTGATAAAAAGAAAATACCTGTAACAAAAGCGTAAAGTTGTCCGCGTTTCATGACGTGTCTACCTAATAAAAAACTACAAGATTCGTGAATCAAATATTGAATTTAATTAACACTAACCACAGTCGATCGAAACTCCATCAGGATTAAGTAAGAGACTTGAAAATTCTCTTCAACAGATCTGACGATTTCCTTAAGACCTTTGAGGTATTTCGGAAGGATGTAAGAGAATTTCAAGAGAACTAGAGATATCTTCACCGAAGCTCTAGTTCATACTCTCTCTGCCACTGAATAGGGTAATGATAATGACTAGATACGGACTGCCAGCGAAGCAAGGTTTGTATGATCCGCAGTTCGAGCATGATGCCTGTGGAGTCGGGTTTATTGTGCAGATGAAAGGAAAAGTGTCTCATGCGATCGTGCAACAAGCGCTAACGATTTTGGCGAATTTGGAGCATCGAGGCGCTTGTGGTGCAGAAACAAATACAGGAGACGGGGCAGGCATTTTGATGCAGGTTCCGCATCGGTTTTTTCAAAAAGTCGCAACAGAACTCAATATTGCGTTACCGGATGCTGGGCAGTACGGGGTCGCAATGATTTATTCGTCTCCCGATCGCGCTTCTCGTGAGGCTGGACGGCGCGAATTCGAGAAGATTGTGGCAGAAGAGGGGCAAACGGTTCTCGGTTGGCGCGATGTTCCGACGAATCATTCGACTTTGGGCGAAACCGCGAAGTCGAGTGAACCGTTTATGCAGCAGGCGATCATTAGTCGTTCTGCGGATCTAAAGGATGATTTGGCATTTGAACGAAAGCTGTATGTGATTCGGAAGCGATCGCATAGTGCGATTCGATCGACCGGAATTGATTCGTTTTGGTATCCGGCGAGTATTTCCTGCCGCACGATCGTTTACAAAGGAATGTTAATGCCGCTGCAAGTGGGCGAATATTATCCCGACTTGAGCGATCCCGACTTAGAAAGTGCTTTAGGGTTGGTGCATTCTCGGTTTAGTACGAACACATTTCCAAGCTGGGAGCGATCGCATCCTTACCGCTACATTGCTCACAATGGCGAAATCAATACGTTGCGCGGCAATATCAACTGGATGAATGCTCGACAAGCGTTGTTTCAATCTGATTTGTTTGGTGATGATTTAAGAAAAGCTCAACCTGTCATTAACATTGATGGCAGTGATTCGACGATTTTTGATAATGCTTTAGAACTGTTGACTTTATCCGGTCGATCGCTGCCTCATGCAGTGATGATGATGATTCCGGAACCTTGGACGGCTCATGAATCGATGCCTCCAGAGCGGAAAGCGTTTTACAAGTATCATTCGTGTTTGATGGAGCCTTGGGATGGTCCTGCTTCGATCGCATTTACTGATGGTCGAATGATGGGCGCAGTGCTCGATCGAAATGGTCTACGTCCGTCACGCTACTATGTCACCAAAGATGATTTTGTGATCATGGCATCAGAAGCGGGTGTGCTACCTGTTGCGCCTGAGAATGTTGCTCTGAAAGGTCGCTTAGAGCCAGGTCGAATGTTCTTGGTCGATATGGAGCAGGGTCGAATTGTCTCAGATGAAGAGATTAAACAAGGCATTTCCACGGCTGAACCGTACCAAGAATGGATCGATCAGAACATGGTAGGACTGGCAGACCTCAAAGATGCTCCAGAAATTCCACAGTCTGATCTCAAAACTGTGATGCAGAGGCAACTTGCATTCGGTTACACCTTTGAAGAGTTGCGATTGTTGCTGACTCCGATGGCGCGAGATGGTGTAGAAGCAACTGGAGCAATGGGAGCCGATACGCCGTTAGCAGTGTTATCCGATCGACCAAAGTTGCTCTATGACTATTTCAAACAGTTGTTTGCTCAGGTGACAAATCCGCCGATCGATTCCATCCGCGAAGAAATTATTACCTCTGCTGAAACAACGATCGGATCAGAGCGAAACTTGCTCAAACCGGAACCCGAAAGCTGTCATTTGATCGAGCTAAAAACGCCGATTCTCAGTAATGAAGAACTCGCGAAACTGAAGTACATCAATGAGCAAGGATTTAAGTCGATCGTATTACCGATCGTGTTTGATCCGAAGTCTGGTGTGACTGGATTGGAACAATCGATCGTTAATCTCTGCAAGCAAGCGGATCAAGCGATCGAGTCGGGTGTGAACATTCTGATTTTGAGCGATCGTAGTGTCAATGCTCAAAATGCTCCAATTCCTGCATTGTTAGCAGTTTCAGGTTTACATCACCATCTCATCCGAACAGGTACAAGAACCAAAGTTGGTCTAGTTCTTGAATCCGGTGAACCCCGCGAAGTTCATCACTTTGCAATGTTAATCGGTTATGGATGCGGTGCAATTAATCCGTATCTTGCCTTTGAAACAATGGATTCGATGATCGCTCAAGGTTCAGTCGTTGGTGTGGATTACAAAACAGCTTGTAAGAACTACATCAAAGCTGTGACCAAAGGCGTGATCAAAGTGGCTTCTAAGATTGGAATATCCACGATTCAGAGCTATCGAGGAGCGCAAATCTTTGAAGCGATCGGGCTAAATCATTCGGTTGTCGATCGATATTTCACTTGGACTGCTTCTCGCGTAGAAGGAGCCGATTTAGAAGTAATCACTAAAGAAGCTCTCTTGCGTCATCATCATGCGTTTCCTGAGCGTCAAACGAATGGACATACACTTGATGTTGGCGGCGAATACCAATGGCGCAAAGAAGGTGAGGCGCATCTATTCAGCCCTCAAACCATTCACACGCTTCAAAGAGCCGTTCGAGAAGGAAACTATGATCTGTTCAAGCAATATGCTGCATTAGTAAATGAGCAGAATCAACAGCACTTTACTTTGCGTGGATTGTTGCAGTTCAAAGCTCAACAACCAATCCCACTCGAAGAAGTAGAGCCAATTGAAGCTATCATGAGCCGCTTCAAAACAGGTGCAATGAGCTATGGATCGATCTCGAAAGAAGCCCATGAAGCTTTAGCGATCGCAATGAATCGAATCGGCGGCAAATCCAATACTGGCGAGGGTGGCGAAGATCCCGATCGCTATACTTGGACAAACGATCGGGGCGATTCTAAGAACAGTGCGATCAAACAAGTTGCATCCGGTCGCTTTGGAGTGACGAGCTTGTATCTCTCACAAGCAAGAGAACTTCAAATCAAAATGGCTCAAGGTGCAAAACCAGGAGAAGGCGGACAGTTACCAGGTCGTAAAGTCTATCCTTGGATCGCGAAAGTTCGACATTCCACACCAGGAGTTGGCTTAATTTCGCCCCCTCCGCACCATGACATTTATTCGATCGAAGATCTTGCCGAACTGATCCACGATTTGAAAAACGCGAACAGGGCTGCCCGAATCAGCGTCAAGCTCGTCTCGGAAGTTGGAGTTGGCACGATCGCGGCTGGAGTTGCAAAAGCTCACGCGGATGTGGTGTTAATCTCTGGTTACGATGGCGGAACCGGAGCATCACCACAGACTTCCATCAAACACGCGGGATTGCCTTGGGAACTGGGTTTGGCTGAAACGCATCAGACTTTAGTGTTGAACAATCTACGATCGCGAATTGTAGTCGAAACTGATGGTCAGATGAAAACTGGGCGCGATGTCGTAATGGCTGCATTGCTCGGTGCTGAAGAGTTCGGATTTGCGACTGCGCCTTTGGTCACATTGGGCTGTATTATGATGCGCGTTTGCCATCTCAATACTTGTCCGGTTGGCATTGCCACTCAAGATCCACATCTGCGCGAAAGCTTCACAGGCGATCCACAGTACACCGAGAACTTCATGAAATTCATTGCTCAAGAAGTTCGAGAACTGATGGCGCAGCTTGGATTCCGAACATTAAATGAGATGGTTGGAAGAACTGATGTTTTGGAGCCGAAACAAGCGATCGACCATTGGAAAGCAAAAGGCTTAGACTTTTCTAAGATTCTTTATCAACCCAATGTTGATCCGTCTGTGGGCTTGTATTGCCAAATTTCACAAGATCACGGCTTAGAGAAATCGCTTGATTTATCAGTGCTTCTAGAACTTTGCAAAGATGCGATCGAGCAGGGCAAACCTGTGAAAGCAACTCTACCGATTCAGAACATCAATCGAGTCGTTGGCACAATTCTCGGCAACGAAATCACTAAACGCCACTGGAACGGGCTACCCGAAGATACAGTACAACTCCATTTCCAAGGAAGTGCAGGACAGAGCTTTGGTGCGTTCGTTCCGAAAGGAGTCACACTCGAACTCGAAGGCGATGCCAATGACTATGTAGGCAAAGGTTTAAGTGGTGGGAAAATCATTGTTTATCCCCACAAAGCATCAACCTTTAAAGCCTCAGAAAACATCATTGTCGGCAATGTTGCTTTCTACGGTGCAACTAAAGGAGAAGCTTACATTAGCGGCATTGCAGGTGAGCGATTCTGTGTTCGCAACTCTGGTGTGAACACTGTGGTCGAAGGAGTGGGTGATCATGGCTGCGAATACATGACAGGCGGTACAGTTGTTGTTCTCGGAAAAACTGGGCGCAATTTTGCAGCAGGAATGAGTGGAGGAGCCGCTTACATCTACGATGAGGCAGGCGATTTTGCAACTCGTTGTAACACTCAAATGGTCGCGATCGAAGCCTTTGACGATCCAGAAGACATCGCGATCGTGCGTCAGATGATCCAAAATCACGCTAACTTGACTCACAGCCACCGAGCCAAAGAGCTACTGGAACAATGGGACGAAGTACGATCGCGCTTTGTCAAAGTCATGCCGAAGGACTATAAGCGAGTTCTACAAGCTCTGAAACGGGCAGAAGAGGCAGGCTTAAGTGGGGATGATGCACTCTCAGCAGCGTTTGAAGAAAACGTGCGAGATGTAGCGCGGGTTGGCGGCAGCTAGGAAAGTGGGGAGTGGGGAGTGGGGAGATAGAACGCAAGAATAACTTCTTTTTGCCAATGAAACTAATTCTACTTCCCTACTCCCCACTCCCCACTCCCCACTCCTTTATCGATCAAAATCTCTTACACAATCCAATTTTGAACTATGGGAAAACCGACTGGATTCATCGAATTTCTCCGCGAACTGCCGTCTGAACTTGCACCGCTCGATCGCATTCGCAACTGGGACGAATTCCATTTACCAATGCCTGAAGAGAATCTACGCACTCAGGGCGCTCGCTGTATGGATTGTGGCATCCCTTTTTGTCATACCGGGAACTTGATCAGCGGCATGGCAAGCGGTTGTCCGATCAATAATCTGATTCCTGAGTGGAACGATTTGATCTATCGCGGACTGTGGAAAGAAGCGCTCGATCGATTACACAAAACGAACAATTTCCCCGAATTCACTGGGCGAGTCTGTCCCGCTCCCTGTGAAGGTTCCTGTGTGCTAGGAATTCACAATCCGCCTGTGACGATCAAGAACATTGAATATTCGATCGTAGATAAAGGCTGGGATGAAGGCTGGATTACACCAGAGCCACCCGAAAAACGAACCGGGAAAAAAATCGCGATCGTCGGTTCGGGTCCCGCTGGATTATGTGCGGCAGCTCAATTAAACAAAGCTGGACATTGGGTAACAGTCTACGAACGCGCCGATCGTCCAGGTGGATTGCTGATGTATGGCATCCCCAACATGAAGCTCGACAAAGAAAAAGTGGTCATGCGGCGGTTAAACGTACTCGAAACTGAGGGCGTAAAATTCGTCTGCAACACCGAAATTGGCAAGGATATCTCTGCTGAAGACTTGATCAACAACCATGATGCAGTCGTGCTTTGTACCGGAGCCACCAAGCCGCGTGATTTGTCGATCGAAGGTCGCGACCTCAAAGGCATTCACTTTGCAATGGATTTCCTCACTGCAAACACTAAATCTGTCTTAGACAGCACCAATCCCGAACTTTCCGCCCAAGGAAAAGATGTCGTGATCATTGGCGGGGGTGACACCGGAACTGACTGCGTTGGTACTTCAATTCGACATGGCTGCAACAGCGTTGTGCAATTGGAAATTATGCCTCAACCTCCCGAAGAACGTGCTGCAAACAATCCTTGGCCCGAATACCCCAAAGTCTACAAAATGGACTATGGACAAGAAGAAGCCGCCGCCAAATTTGGAGCCGATCCACGAGCTTATCTGCGAACAGCGACTAAGTTTGAAGGCGACGAAAACGGGAATGTAAAAGCAATCCATACTGTCGAAGTGCAGTGGGAGCGCAACGAGCAAGGACAATTCATTCCAAAGCACATTCCGGGAACTGAGAAAGTATTGCCAGCACAACTCGTTCTGTTAGCAATGGGCTTTTTAGGTCCTGAACAGCCGCTACTTGATGCAATGGGACTCGATCGAGATCCCCGCAGCAACATCAAATCGGAATACGGCAAATACACCACCAGTATTCCAGGTGTATTCGCAGCGGGAGATTGCCGACGCGGACAAAGCTTAGTGGTCTGGGCATTCAATGAAGGTCGAGGAGCCGCACGAGAATGCGATCGCTATCTCATGGGCGAAACTGATTTGCCTTAATTCAACAAAAATCCACTGAAGAGACTCAAGATTTGGTTCCTTCAGTGGATCTCATTCTATTAGCCCCGAATTTTGTTCCAGAGGAGTTCGCAACGTGAGCTACTGAGGCGCGATCGACAACGTGTAAGGATTTCTCCCTCTGCCCCGATCGCCCACAAACACCGAGTAATTTGCTTTTGTCCAGCGTCCCGGAATTTCGACTTTACCATTCGATAAGCGATCGGCTTGGACACAAAAAGTTTGTCCTGCACCTGTAATCAATAGCGTCGGTTCTCCGCTGCCTTGTAGTGTGAATTTCAAGTTGCTATCAGCGGTGACTTGCACTGTATGGTTTGGTTGATCGCTGATAAAGCCTGCACAACTCGAATCTTTCTTGTCGCCGCCTGATGTACCACTTAGGGTAATCGGTTGCGAATTTTGAGCGATCGAGACAACCTGACTCAGTGCCATATTAGACATTGCGACGACGGCTGCGATCGCGGTAGGTAAAACAGACCAACGTAGAGAAGCTTGCATAGTGTTCACTCCTGGGGACTCGTAGCTATCTTCAGTATGACCAGTCGCAATCGAGACTGTCCAAGATCCTGTTCCTGTTCTGCAAGTGGCACGGACACATCAGGAACTACAATCGTTCTCGTTGTGTTTGATGTGAAATCGATGCCTCTGATCAAAGTCCAAACCTCGATCGCGAATCCTGATGCCGCTCAAGTTACAAATCTGCTCAAACAACTTTCTGCGGCACTGGCAAAACATACTCGTAAACCTGAATCGTATGTGATGACCGCATTTGAAGCGGCTGTCCCAATGACCTTTGGTGGCATGACTGATCCCACTTGCTACATCGAAGTGAAAAGTGTTGGCTCAATGACTCCAGATCAAACGAAATCGATGAGCCAGGATTTTTGTCAGCAGATTGAGCAAGCTTTGAACGTTCCAATCGATCGCATCTATATCGAGTTTGCAGATGCGAAAGGGTATATGTGGGGCTGGAATGGTGCGACCTTCGGTTAGTGGCGGAAAAATGGTCTGAAAAATACCGAATCATTGCCGCTGTCGTAAATCGAGATCCGCCCGAAGCCAAGGAACTGCCCATAAGCAGGTTCACCCTGCGGAAACGCCGTGACCCCGAAAAGATAAACGCCCCCAAAAGCGGGATTCTGATACGGTGAAAGCGCGATCGTTACTCGTTTCCCAGGCGGAACGGGCGGATTGAAATTTACTGTAATCGCTCTGGTTTTTTCGTCTTGAGTGACTTCGCCTAAACCAAGTCTAGTATTCGAGCGTTTATCGCCGTCAAATGCTTCGGTTTCTCTGAGATTGAAACGAACGCGATCGATTCCTCGATCTTGTGCGATCGTCACTCGCTGTAACGGCTCACCCGCATTTTCGGGAACATCCAGCGTAAAGTAATAAGTCGCGCTCCAGGCATAGACAGAATTTTGAGTGGTAGAAGCATCCACTAATCGCGGTGGAGACACAAAATAAGTCGTGCCGCGAACTTGAACCGCTTGAGCAGGAATCATCGTGCTAGAGAAAATCGAACTTAAGGTAATCCCGATCGGAACAATCAAACTGCGAAGAAAGCGTTTCATAGAACGGTTTTAGAGCAATATCTTTAGTCTAATCGATTCTTTTTCGAGCCAAATTCTTAACCATATTAAGCGAAGATTAACTTGTATTAAGTTCGGTTTTTAACTATTAAAAGCAAGGCTCGATCGAGGAGAGGAATGCTAATTTAAATACATGGCACAGAAGAGATATCTCCTCAATCTCCACACCACCGCTTTGAGAGCTGTGTCACCCGTCTCAGAGCTACCTGCAACTCAATTGTTCCACGATTTCGATACGTTGTTGATTAATTTCATTACCGTTGACTTTCAAGGAGGAATTTCTATCTCTTCAATTCAAGAGTTGCAGATTCTAGTCCACCCTAATTCACATTACTTTCGTTCTAAATAAAGGGTCTAGTTCATTTGGCTAGACCCTTTATTTTGGTTTAATTCTTTGCTAAGTTTCTTGTCCCAATTCAACCGCTTCAAGACAGATTTGTTAGTCTGAATTTAGAACATTTCAAGCATAGGTCTAGATAATGGCTATCGCTTCAAGAGCCAATTTCAATTCTGTTAACTGGCATAAACGTTTAATTCTCGTTTTAGCATTCTGGATCGGCAGTAGTGTATTGCTTGATTTCGTTGTTATGCCGAGTCTTTTTGCGGCTGGAATGATGACGCAGCCTGACTTTACAACAGCAGGCTATGGAATTTTTTGGGTGTTTAATCGCCTAGAATTGCTCTGCGCTGCGTTTGCTTTGACTGCGGTTTTAGTGCGTCAACAGTTTGAGAAATCGCCAATTTCGCTCAGTCTCGCAGGCATTTTATTTACGATTACGATCGCTTGCACTTACGTTCTCTCTCCGCAAATGAGTGCGATCGGTCTTAATCTCAATCTCTTTGAACCCGCGCACATTCCTGCTGGAATGAATCAACTCCACCTTACCTACTGGATGCTCGAAGCGGTGAAACTCGTGGCAGGTGGTTGGCTAATCAAGCGCGAATTCTAATCAAGTTTGGATGCGGTGAACTCCATTAAAGAAGCCTCCTTGTTCGGGAGGCTTTTTTCTATTGCACCGTTTCTTCTTCGTCTTTGTTAAACCACAGGAGTCGAACCGCGAGAATCGCAAACCCGATCGCGGCGACGATCTTTGTCCATTTCGTCGGTAACAGTTGCGCCGTTCCTTCTCCCAGTACAACTCCGATTAAACTCGCCAAAATCAGAGCCGTAACACTTCCAAGAAAAATCGCTTTTGTAGACTTCCGACAATCGCTGCTGAGTGCGATCGCGGCAAGCTGACTTTTATCTCCCAACTCCGCCAAAAACACCGTCACGAAGCTAATTCCCAAGAGTTGCCAGTCCATCATCTACATCCCCACTACATCAAGAACCAATAGCGCTGAGACTAGGAGCAGAATTGCGCCTGTTGCCTTCTCTAAGGTCTTAGGCGAAACGTTCTGACATAACCAGCGTCCAACCAGAACTCCGACCAAACTCGTCGCCACCAGCGCAGAAGCCGCCCCTGTAAACACAATCCAAGGAGCATGAGACTGAGCACTCATTAATAGAGTCGCAATCTGAGTTTTGTCTCCCAGTTCTGCGAGAAAAATGGTGATAAACGTCGAGCCAAACACACTGAGGAAGTTTGATTTTGCTTTCGCAGGCTGGGTCTGTTCGAGGATCAGCAATTCCTGGGTTTCAGTAACGGGTAGGTTCGTGGAAGACATGAACTTGTTTTCATTTTCTTTTCATTATCTAGCACTATACCTGCAATTGGAGATTTTCGCTATACACCAATTTCCCGCTCGAACTTCAAGAGTTCCAGACTCCGATCGCCATACACGGCTTCGATTTGTTCGCGGCAACAGTCGATCGCGAAATCATTCATTTCTTCCGGCTCCACCCCAAACATCTCTTCAAACGTCTCAGGAGTTACCCGACAGAACCGAGGACGAGTTTCATAAATGTTGCATTCTCGCGTCATCTTGTTGAAATTCACGCACCAGCCATCCTCGCCCACCAGGCTGAGATACAGATGGAGTTCTTCAGGGTTGAGGTAGGTTTCTAAATCGGGTCGATCGCTCGGATCAAGGTTGCAGCAAGCCCCACAATATTTAACGCAGCGCCAAGTCGCCATAAGTGCAGATCGAAAAAGAACCTCTCCATCTTCTCGTTTTAAATTGGGTATTGCAACTTTTGGGAACTTAGGGCTATACTGGATAAGTTGGTTAAAAAACGACGCGGGGTAGAGCAGTCTGGTAGCTCGTCGGGCTCGGATCGAAAGTCAGTTATACGCTTACAAGCTGATTTTCTAGATGGGCGGCATATTGGGAAACCGATATGTGATTACTTGTCTAAGTCGGGGAAGCCATTAGCGTGGTAATCCCGAACCAAGCCTCGAAAGAGGAAGGTGTAGAGACTGGTTAGGCAAGCACCCTAACAGGAAAGCTGAGGGTGAAGGGACAGTCCAGACCACAAACTGATTGATTCAGGCAGTGAAAACTGTAGTGGTAAGCATAACCCGAAGGTCCATGGTTCAAATCCATGCCCCGCCACCAAATGAGAAGCTCCAGCTTTTACGCTGGAGCTTTTTCATTTTCGATTGATTGGGCATTCTAGAGCCAGTCAATCATGGAGCATAAGAATGACGGGATCTAGAAGCGACGCAAAACGAAATTTACTAAATGCCTTGAGAGCTTTGGCACTTAAAGGAAATTTCAAGGATTGGATACTTGTGTTAATCGTTCTAGCAGTTCCACTGGTGGCGGCGTTCAGTGTTGCCAATTTATTAAGCTCATTCATGGCGAACTTTATCGCACCCATCATTTTCACGCCCATCCTCAAGGGCATCGGCATTAGCAGTATGCAGAGCTTGGTGATTGGAGGACTTCGGATTGGCGCATTTATTTACGATCTTGTTGATTTTATTTTCGCCGTCCTGATTCTGTTTGCAATGTCCCGATTCTTGCGAAGAGTAATCTAAAAAGAATTGATCACGAAGCCCCGATCCTTGATTTAGAAATTGGGGCTTATGAGTTTTTAGAGGTGCGATCGCTAAATTTCCAAATTGCGCCCGAAACCAAATTCGTCAGCACGTGAGCTACGATCGGGACGAGTAAATTCCCCGTCCAGACCGCACTCATTCCCAAGGCAATCCCGACGATCGATGCCCACACAACATACGACCATTGTTTCAGATTGCTCATGTGCAGCACACCGAAACAAAGGCTTGAAATTAAAACACCAATAAAATCTAAGCCAACTTCTGGCAACATCACACCCCGAAACAGCAATTCCTCGCTCAATCCGGGTAACAATCCAAGCCAGAGAATATCGGGAAGCAACAACGGTTTTAATACCATTGCGAGATATTGATCAGCGCTTTTGCGGTACTCGCCCCAAATTCGATAGACGATCGAACTTGCAACCGAAATTCCAATTCCCAGTCCGATGCCTTGAAGTAAAGCTGGAGTTGAGAATCGTACCGCAAGCAATGGAACT
This sequence comes from Leptolyngbya sp. AN10, assembly GCF_050565645.1. Taxonomy (NCBI): domain Bacteria; kingdom Bacillati; phylum Cyanobacteriota; class Cyanophyceae; order Leptolyngbyales; family Leptolyngbyaceae; genus Leptolyngbya; species Leptolyngbya sp. AN10. Next base: position 31,853 of record NZ_JBNXVP010000025.1, on the reverse strand, counting down.
GTACTGAAATGGAGCCAAACTTTAGAAATTACTAATAAAACAACGGCAGTCACACCCATCGCGATCAGAACTTGGACACGGGTGAGTGGCTGCATTTCTGGAGTATCAGGAATTTGTTCTGCCACAGGAATCTCTATCGCGTTTATATCTGAATCTAGCTCTGAAGGCTCACAGTATAACTTAGGACTCAGAAAGGAAACCAGGTGATCAAGTTCCTAAAATTTGCGATCGAATCGAAGCCATCTCCGGACTGAAGGATGCTGTATTGATCCCCGCCCGATCGCAAATCAAAACGCCCAACGCTTCGAGATAAGACTTTACGATCGTCGATCGAATTCCCAATGCTTCGGATGGCACTTGAATCTTCGTGTGATTCTCCTGAACTGCAATGATTCGAGTGTTCGTCTGGCTCAAACTCAAAGTCGCACTTCCCCCACAAGCTGAAGCGGGGATCACCAAAGCATCTACTTCATCCGCCCAAATTGCATGAGGATTTGGAACATCGGTAAATCGAGGAGCGCGACTTAATCCAACTAACACACACGGGAGAAAAGTGTATCCAAGTTCTTCGGCAGCCGATCGAGGAGATAAATTCGGATCAATCGGCAATGGAGAAAGTGCAGGTGCATGAGCGCAGGGAACTTTGAACGATCGAACAATTAAATGACTAATCACCGCTTCCGCGCCCGCCAAATGATCGACTCCTTGTCCATGTCGATAGTTCTGCAACGCTTCACTTTCTGGATTTTCGGGAAATCTGGCAACAACTGCGATCGCATCGGCTCCCCCAATTTGGATCAACTTCTCAGCGGCTCTTAGCAAACTATCTGGATGTTCGATCGTGCCCCAAGTAGCTCCCGATTTCGCCGCTCTCAGTTCTACATTCAAGGGTTGATCTGTCACGATGTAATCAGTCAAATTTAGTCCTAATGTTGCAATTGCAGCATCCGCGACTTGGAGATGCCGCAATTGCAGATCGGGTTCAATTCCACGATCGAGAATAATTCCAATTCGATTCGATCGTTCTGGCAACAATCCCCAATGTCCCGCTGCAAACTGATCTAAACCATAGCCTTCTACATAAAGTGCATTCGGAATATTCCAGTAAAGCTGTGCGCCATTGAGGACATTCGGATGCGTGATCAACCGATCGGCAACTTGAGCGATCGCACGAGCAACCGGAAGCGCATCACCCGCATAACCCCCGATCGCGGCTCCGATCCCTGTCGGAATGATCAATCCAACCGTATAGGGTCTAGTCACGAGTCACCACCGCTTCGATTTCAACGGTTTCTGAAGTGACTCGTGTAATCGCCCAACGTAATGGCTCTCCAAAGATTCGTAACTCTTGGTCGATCGCTCGATGAAGATCTCGAACTGAAGCTTGGAGTGGAATCGCGATCGTAATGAAATCCGTGATCATCCTTGCTTTCCGAATTGTTGCTTGTACACTTCTTCTTCTTTTTCGGTGACGAGCTTAATGTTCGATCGAGGATAAGAAACACAGAGCAGCGCATATCCTTGTGCTTGAAGTTCAGTGCTGACTCCCATTCCATCTGCCTGATCAACCGTTCCTTCGGTAATCAAAGCAGCACAAGTGGTACAAACTCCCGCAGTGCAAGAAACGGGTAAATCTAAGCCTTTTTCGTCGTTCGCAACTTCAAGAATCGTTCGATCTTCAGGAACCTCGATCGTATAAGTTTGTCCTTGATGCGAGATTTCAACGGTGTATGTGTTAGCCATATCTAAACGTGTCTAGTCAAAGATCCTCATTATACGGTCTTCGGTTAACCCTCTGATCGATTCGGGAATGCTATCGAGGTGTGGAATGGACAGAAAACAATGCACGATTCGATAGCCCTAACTCGGTGTCCTGTGCCGATGAGTGTGATTCACCAGTTTGAACAAGACCCCAATGCCGTTCGCATTCAAAAACTGCTGTTTTATGTGTGTCGGAATCGTTGGGAAAGTGATAGTACTCGGCTGGATGCTGCCAATTGGCGATCGCTCATTGAAGAAGTTCGCGAGAAGTATTCGACAATTGAAGGATTGCGATCGCGTCTAGCTCATCAAATCGGAACGCTGAATAAATCGGCTGAATATGCACTCATTGGACAAATTATTTTATCTGTATTTGAGCGGATTTATGCACAGGAAGCAGCTACAGAAATCACGACTCCAAAACCATTGCAAATTGATCAAGATGTGAATGTGAGCCGAATTAAAAAGCTCTTGATTTACACTTGTCGCAAATATTGGGAAGCTAATTCTTACATCATTGAGCAGACTTTAACTTCAGAATTGCTCAATGAATTGATGGAGCAATATGCAACTTTAGAAGAAGTGCGATCGGGCTTAAATATTGTGGTTAAAACGCTCAATAAACCTGCTGAATATGCGGTCGTCGCTGAAAGCATTTTGCACGAAGTTGAGCCAATTTATGGAACAAAAAATTCTCATCCTGTTGTTGAACAAATTGAGCGAGTTGATTTGTTCAATGTCCGTCAAGAAATTCTCAAATATGCAAATCCTTTGAAAGCTAAGATTCTGTTGTTTTCATCGGTCTATTACTCGTTTGAATTCTGTTCGCAAGATTGGTCAAATTTGAAACTCTATAGCTTGGATGGATTGCTGCGAACAGTTCTAACTCAGGTAGAAACGATCGAGCAATTCGAGCAGCTTTTGAACGAGAAAGCCAGCTACTTGAAAGAGCCAGAAACCTATTTGGAAATTGTGCCGATTTTAGTACGATCGCTCAAATCAAACTACACTCAGTTGCGCCAAAATCTTTTAACGTCGCTTAGAACCAGCAGCGTTGCGGATAGAACTTTAGCCAGTTCAACAAAGCCCAGTCTATAAAGGTTGCATCACCATGAATGCTCAAGAATTGATCCAACGATACAACGCAGGTCAATTAGATTTTGCGGGCAAGAACTTGGGAGGAATTAATCTCACCGATGCTGATTTAATCGGCTCAAATTTATCTCAAGCCGATCTCAATCATGCCGTCCTCACTTTTGCCTATCTGAATCGTGCAAACCTGACTCAAGCGAATTTCGCGTATGCCGTTTTGAGCGGCGCAAATTTGAGTCAATCGATTTTAATCAATGCCAATTTGCGCGATACAGATCTGCATGGCGCAATTTTCTGTGGAGCAGATTTACGCGGGGCAGACCTTTCACTCGCGATGATTCTTGATGCAAATTTGAGTGGGGCAGACTTACGAAACGCGAATTTTAGTGGAGCAGATTTACGCGGGGCAGATTTACGCGGGGCGAATTTTCGAGAAGAGAAACGCAGCTATGAAGGAGCCATTCTACGGGGAGCAGATTTACGTGGAGCAGATCTACGTGGAGCAAATTTGACGGGAGCGGATTTAACTCGATCGAATCTCGCAGGCGCAAATTTAAGTGATGCCAACCTCCGAGAAACCAAACTCATTCAAGCAAACTTAAGTGAATCAATTTTGACGGGAGCGTTCCTCACGGATGCCGATTTAACTGAGGCGAATTTGAGCGAAGCCAATCTTAGAGATGCCAAATTAAATCGATCGACACTCGTTCAAACCAATCTCCAATCTGCAAATCTCACAGAAGCAACTTTAAATCACGCCAAATTGCACAAAGCAAATCTGACTCAGGCAAATCTGACTCGTGCAAAATTGAATCATGCCGATCTCAGTCGTGCCAATCTCCAATCTGCAATTTTGATCGATGCAACCTTAGTCGAAGCCTATCTTGGACGTGCAGATCTCCGAGAAGCCAATTTGTCTCACGCGAACTTTACACGAGCCGAAATGAGTAGTGCGCTTTTGAGAAATGCGATCGTCCAAGGCATGATTCGACCCGATGGCACAGTAGAAGATTAACGAGTTTTAGGAGCCTGCGCCACCTGCATCGACTTCACCAATTCCGCCATCGCCGTCTCTAGAACAACGCCTGCATCCATCGCGACCCAACCTTCTGTCGTTTGCTGACGGACTTCAAAGTGCAAGTGCGGTCCCGTCGAATTTCCGGTGCTGCCCACTCGTCCGATCACTGCTCCTTGCTTCACAATCTCACCCGGCTTAACAAAAAGCTCCGACAAGTGAGCATATAGGGTTTGTTGTGCGCCTGCATTGTGTTCAAGTGCGACAGATAAACCGTATCCTCCGAAGAACTCTGCCATGATCACTCGACCTGTTAAAGCCGCTAACACAGGTGTTCCAAGCGGCGCACCAATATCCGTTCCAGTATGAAGTCGAGCATCTCCAGTAATTGGATGCAGTCGCCAACCGAACATCGACGTAATTGGAGCCGGAATCGCTAACGGGAAAATTAGCTTGAGATCACCATTTCCGATTCTTCCGATCGGGCGAACGGTGCGATTGTAATAATTCTGAACTGTGCCGTAAGCAGACCCGATCGAGTTCGCGGGCGCGGTCGTATTCCAGGAAATTCCGCTCGACGACAAGCTAAAACCACCCACTTCAACCGGAGCCGCACTCACTGGATCAGAGGCAGCATAGGACTTTGGAGCAGCAGGAACGGGTTTTGCGATCGCCTTTTCCGGTTCAATCCGTTCTGTTGCCCCTAGACCGTAATCCGTTCGATCGATAAACGCATCGCCACCCGCAGGAATCGTAATTTTAGCGGCAGGAGTTTGAGGCGCAGGAATCGAATCAATTGCCGCAGGAGTTTGAGCGCGACTGATTTCGCTGAACCCAATCAAGCTGCCTAATCCCGAAAGTAAAAAAACTCGAAGGATGGAAGTGGCATTTAAGAGAGATTGACGCATAGGACAATTTATAAGAGAACAACAGCGAATGAAGAAGCTCACCCTTCATTTTGCCGGGAATTCAACAAAATGGCTCACGGACTCAGGTTACTCACGAACCGTCGAAGCTGGGCAAGTGCCAGATTGTAGTTGATAACCGCGCTGATCCGGTTGCCTTGTGCCTGAGTCAGAGCCGCTTCAGCAGCAATCCGATCGGTTTGAGTTCCGACTCCTGCCTGAAACCGCAGTGCAGCCAGTCGTAAGGCTTCTTGTGCCTGTGCCACGGACTGCTGAGTTGTGTTGAGATTCGCCAGGTTCGCTTGCAGGTTGGCATAGGCTTGCTCGACCTGGAACCGGACTACGTTGCGGTTTTGGGCGAATCGGGCTTCTGCAATATCTCGATCGCGTTCTCGCTGACTGATAATTGCATTCGTCGCACCGCCATCGAACAAACTCCAGCGGGCTTGCAGTGCCAAACTGTAGCTGTCGGCGTTGTTGGTGCTGGTGTTTGTTGTGCCCGATCGCTGAAAGTTATAAGCGCCGACTAGATTGAGAGCGACACCATTTCGGGCACGGGCGGCTTGAATTTGCGCTTGGCTCGCTTCTCGGAGTGCGAGTTGTTGTTCTAACTCTGCCCGATTTCGATATGCCAAAACGATACTGTCTTCGAGCGGAATTGTCCAACTTCCGGCAGGTTCAACCGGATCAGCGGCGGTTAGCGTTGCCGTTTCTGACAAGCTCAAGGTCTGAACCAATTGACGACGAGCAATTTCCTGGTTTGCTTGAGCATTGCGTAACTGCTGCTGTACGTTTGCCAAGTTCACTTCGGCTTGCAGCGTATCAAATCGAGTCCCAAGACCTGCGGTTTCCTGTGCTCTCGCATCTCGCAAACTGGCTTCTGCGTTCCGAACGGCTGCCTCAAAAATTGCCACCTGAGAATCGGCGTTCTGCAAGTTGTAATAGTTGGTTGAGACATCGAGACGCAGTTGTTCACGAGTTTGTTCAAGCTGTAATTCCTGCGATCGAGATTGGCGTTCGACGGCTCGGATTTGCGCCTGAATCAGTCCAGACGTGAACAGACTGTAATCGAGTTGAAGCCCTGTGCTGAATGCGGTACTGGTCGAATTGGGATCAACCCCTGAGAATTGCTGTGCCAGACTGGGCTGCTGTGAAATAAAAACATTGCCCGATCGCGTCAGATTGGCAGTCAGCGCTAAGGTCGGAAAGTTCGATGCTCTGGCTTCTCGAATTGCCGCTCGACTTTGCTCGACTTGCAGACGTGCCACTTCTAGGTCGCGATTATTTCGTTCTGCCAGTTCGAGCGCTTGCTGGAGACTAATCGGCTGAACGTTACGAACTTGAACTTCTCCGGGTCGAGTTGGGAACTGGAGACGGTTTGGAGACGGTTCAAGACCGGGAGGAACGGGAACGAGTTGATTGGCTCCTCCGGTTCCTGGCGTGAGGGGAGTCGGGGGCTGGGCGCTAGGCGTTGCGGGTGCGCCAGTGGGATTGGTGGGAGCAGGAGTACTAGAAGGAGTCGGTGATCCGGTCGTGGGCAGAGGGGCAGAAGGAGTGCCTTGAGCCGTAGTTGGTTTGGCGGCGGTCGGTTTGCGGATGGGAACCGCTTGTGCGATCGTATCGGGTGCGCTGGGTTTAGGGATCAGCGCGGACGGTTTTTGCAGTGCCGTTAACGCAAAGGGTGGAGTTGGATCGCCATCGGTGTCGCGATGTGCGCTCAAAGTTAACGGAGTCGCAGCAGAACGAGAGTTCGTGATATTTGGCGGGGAGGAGTCCGATTCGTCTGGTTTGGGGACAGGATTGGCAGATGCCGCTCCCATCGTTCCAACGCTCAACCACACTCCCACACCTAAAGCGAGTAATTCAAAAGACGGTTTCATACGATTTCGGTTCGCCCACGCAATCACAATCAAATCTGAACTGTGTTTTAGCACACTCGTTTAGATTTGTTCAGTCTTAAGCAGAATACCGCTTCTAGAGGTCGATCGACAAAATTTTGGAGTTTCTTCAGATACGTACTACCGCCAAATCGAGCTTGCTGTAATGGTTGTGGTGCGAATCGATACTGGATTTAATCAACATTGATCCAATTAGAGATCGCTTGATTCACGATTTCTGGAGCTTCTGCCATAACTAAATGCCCCACTTTCGGAACAGTAATGTGCTGGCTCTGGGGTTGGTCATGCAACAAATTGGCTAACCATTCGTGACCCATTGCAGGAGGAAACATCGGATCATCCCCGCCTGTAATCACCGTGACGGGACATTTTAGCGGATGATGTTGAGCGTTATAGCCCCAAAAGGCTTCGATCGCTTCATACGGATGAGCATCACTTGGGACTGGATTGCGATCGTGAAATTCTGCCATTGCTTCATTCGATACCATCAGCGATCGCAAAAACTCTTGGACAAATTGCCAGCGGTAAAGATGATGACCGCCGATCGCGAAGAATTTAATTAACGGAATTTCCCACCAAGGCGTGAGATTGTGAGTTCCGCCTCCGATCGCGATTAGTGCAGTAGCGGCGTGTCGTCTTGCCCACTCTAATCCAACTGGGACTCCGTAACTATGACAGCAGAGAATCGGACGATGCAGCTTGAAATGGTGAATGAGGCGAGTCAGATCGCGGCGATGTCGTCCGACCGAGTAGCGGCTGTAGCGTCCAGATTGTCCGTGTCCGGCTAAATCATACGTGAGAACTTCTTGACCCTGGGACTGGAAATACTCCCACTGTAAGCACCAATTTAATCGACTGCCTAATCCGCCGTGAACGAAGACGATCGCGGGAGATGTCCCTGGAGAATGAGCAACTTGGAGTGTAACTTTGCCGAGTTTGATCGGTGATCCGTCTAAGTCGGAAAGGGCGGTCGATCGCGTCATCTAAGTTTTCGGGTGCGATAAGGACGATGACTCTGCGGAAATAAATAGCGCATTGAGGCGAGTCCCCCAAGCGTAATTGCGCCAATGATCAACACGACAAGAGCTATAGGAACCATAACAGAGGGGGGTGGGAGTTTGTGACTCTGTTATTTTAGAGAACTCGTTTGACTGGCTTATCACAATGAAATGACAAGAAAATGACAGTATCTCTATTCTCGTAGAGACAGAAGTTTAGATTTTTCAGGAACGATCGGTAAACAGAATCGAAAGGTACTGCCTTTGCCGAATTCACTTTCGACCTCGATCGAGCCTTTTTGGAGTTCGACAAGGCGGCGCGAGATGGCAAGTCCGATCCCGGTTCCGCCTGAAGTGCGATCGCGGGATCGATCCGATCGCCAAAATCGCTCAAATACATGCGGCAAATCTTCGGCTTTGATTCCCTGTCCCGTATCTTCGACTGCGATCCATAATTTGTCGGATTCTGTCCAAGCTCGTAACGTAATACTGCCTTTGGAGGTGTAGCGCAGGGCGTTTCCGACTAAGTTCATTAAGACTTGTTCAACTCTTTCAGAATCCGCCATCGCAGAAGGCAACGATTCGGGACAATCCAATTTGAGCGTTGGGCTATCGTCCATTAATTGATCTGAGAATTTTTCAACGATCGACACTAATAAGGGACGAATTTGCAGCGGTTGGAGTTGAATCGGTAAATAGCCTGCTTCCGCTTTCGAGAGTTCTTGAAGATCGTTGACTAATCGACGCAGGCGAACGGTTTCTCTGGCAAGACGTTGATAAATGTCAGGAGATGGCTCGATCGTGCCGTCTGCCAATCCTTCTAAATAGCCTTCGAGTACGGTCAAAGGAGTCCGCAGTTCGTGAGTTAAATCCCCGACTAAATCTCGTCTGCGTTGCTCTACTCCTTCAAGATCTTGAGCCATGCGGTTAAAGCTTTCCGCTAATCGATTCAGTTCAGGAATTTCGTTCTCAGGAACCCGTTCTTCCATGTGACCCGACGCAAATCGCTGAGTGATTTCCTCCATTTGAATCAAAGGCTGCATGATGCGTTTCGACACCCAGTAACTTAGCCCGATCGCGGTCGTGCCCCCGACAATCACCGACCAGAATGCGCCCCGACTCCAAGCCGATTCAAACCCATCGACCAGTCGCCCTTTCATCCGAACGACACTAAAATCAATGCCCTGCAACTGTTCTAGATGCACCAGAAACAATCGCGGCGAGTAGACTTTTCCAACGGTCAGGAGGGTGCTAATCCCAACCACCATCACGATCATGTGGGACAAAAATAGACGGGTTCGGAGGTTGGGTTTACTCATGCGGCAGTGTCTTCAAATTTGTAGCCGACTCCGATTACCGTTTTAACAAAGGTTGGATTGGCTGGGTCGGGTTCGATTTTCTTTCTTAATCGTGCGACGTGGGTATCGACGACTCGTTCATCGCCAAAAAAGTTACTGCCCCAGAGTTTATCGATTAATTGAGTGCGATTCCAAACTCGTCCTGGATAGCTCATAAACGTGGAGAGCAAATCGAATTCGAGCGTGGTCAAATCTAAAGGCTCCGTTCGATCGTCCTTTTGTCGAGATGCCGATCGCTGATCTACATCTAAAACAAAATTCTGCGTTCGATACACCTGAGATTGTCCGCCTTGTCGCATAGTTCGCCGCAAAAGTGCCCGAACTCGTGCTACCAATTCCTTCGGGCTAAAGGGCTTCACCATATAATCGTCCGCGCCCGTCGAAAGTCCGATAATTCGATCGATTTCTTCCCCTTTCGCGGTCAGCATCAGAATGAATGGATCTTTGGCTCCTGGTTTTTGGCGGACACGGGCACAAACCTCCAGTCCATCAAGTCCTGGAATCATCAAATCGAGAATAATCAGATCCGGTTTTTGCTCTTGGAAGACTTGTAAAGCGGAAATGCCATCGCGACAAGTTCGACAAGAAAAGCCTTCTTTTTCAAGGTAAAGTTGAATCAGTTGGGCGATTTCGGCTTCGTCTTCGACAATCAAGATTTCCATAGTCACCGGGCGCTAGAAGGTCACAACTGGTATAGCTCTGAGTGTATCAATTTGACAACTCGAAGAAGGTCGGAATTTTTCAACTCAAGAACTTTTATCGTGATCGTGTTTCAGATTATGGAGTTTTGTAAACATCCTTAAGAACGCAGCGATCGACCGATAAAATAACTTGTATCGAAGCTTCACAAATTTCTATTAGGGCTAAACGCAAACGGGGGGAACAGATGGAGTTTTTAAGTTTTCTGAACGATGTTAACTTTGAAGCGATCGTTCAATTGACTTTGATTGCCATGATCATGTTGGCAGGTCCAGTGGTCATTTTCTTGTTGGCGTTTCGAGGCGGCGATTTGTAAGATCTTCGATTAGTGTGACATCAAAGTTTTATCAGGTTTAAGAGAGAGTAGCTCCAAGGCTCGATCGTGTTTAGCGATCGGGCTTTTTCATGTGTGGAACTGCTGTGCAACTCGATCGATCGCAGAATCAGAACTTGCAAGACACAGAACAGATTGAACGAACTAACAGCTTGCTAAAAGAACTACTTCACTGAGGGACATTTAGAGATCAAAGGCTGATCGATCGACCAAATCGGTAACTGTGCAACTTGAGCGATCATTTGCTCAACATAAGGTTCACCATTCTCCGCCTTGTCGGTTCCAAAGTAGCCTTGATCACCACTATGTTCATGCGCTCCAGAATTACACACGGTGAATCTTCCTTGTCGGTTTGCTCGATTAATGGGCGATCCGACAGTCCAATTCCAGCGCGACGGAAACACGAGATAGCTTAAGGTTGGAACGAAGTCTTTTTCGCCCTGGAAATGGTACATGTGTTGAATGTGTTCAAATCCAGTATTGCCGTCGAACGTTCCACCGATCGAGACTACTGTGAGTCGAGCATCTAGCCACTCATCTAAATAAGCGGTTGAGCCTAATGCAACTTGGGTTCCGCCACTGGTACTAATTAGAATTAAATTAATCGGTTTTTCAGAATTGGAAATGGGATGAGCAGCATTCATTCGCTCCACGATCGTAGTTGCAATCCCCAGACTGTAAACCGGACTATATCGGTAGTCAGCCGCGATCGCAAATCGCCATAAGTTCCGAAGCTGAATCAAAACCGTGCCAATCCATCCATCGCTGTTTTTTGCTTCTTCCCACAACGGAGTTAACAATCGCTGGCTACCTAAATCTCGATTTGCGATCGAATACGGAAACACATCTCGCACAACCACACAGTTAGAATGCTGTTTCGCTAACTGCTCGATAAAGTACTTTTCTCCTGAATCAATTTCATCGGGTGAGAAATTCCCAACTCCGGGGAGAAAGACAATGTAACAATCGATTTCTTTAGCTGAACCATTTCCAGGCAAGCTTGCGACTGGATTCGGTTCTTGTTCCTCGATCAGTCTTAGCTCTTCACCACCGTGATTCAGCCACCAAACGATCGTGGTGACAGGCGCAAAAATTCCCCAGAGCAGCAAGAAGCCTCCAAGTGTAAAAATCAGCTTAGAGGTCGTGCCGCTCAACTCTTGAATCGCACTTCTGAGCCATTCCTTCATGAGTCGATCGCGGTATAGTCTGTGATCACTTTCTCAAACAGACTCGATCGACATCACTCTCAAAAGATAGAACTATGTCTGAACATATTTCTCACGGCGGAATTTGGCGAACGATTCGGGATGCCCTGACACTGAACGGGCAATTTTATGAAGATGCTCAGAATACGCCGAGAACACAAGGACTCGCTTTATCGATCGTGCTTCTTGCTGCGCTCTCTCGTGCGATCGGCAGCATAGTAATTTTGCTTCTAACACGAACGACATTGATTGCTGCTGTGCTGTCTTTCTTCCTTGATCTTCTCAGTGTGGTCGTCAGCTACTATGTTTGGACGTTCACGATTTGGAGAATTGGACATTGGATGAAGACGGACGCGCCAAATTATCGGGCTTTACTGAGTCCGATCGGGTTTGCGTATGCGCCACAGGTTCTCAATTTTCTGACCGTGATTCCGTTGTTGGGAAGAGCGATCGAGCTTTTACTTTCGGGCTGGACATTACTTGCGGTCATTGTGGCAACCCGTCAAGGCTTAGATATTGGCACTCGTCGGGCTGCCCTGATTTGTGTACTCTGGTTCCCGGTGATTCAAGTTGTAACCGGAGTGATTCAAGCTGCACAGCAATTGTTTGATTAAAACTGCTTGAGAAATCTCAAATCACTGTTGTACAACCGACGAATATCATCGATTTGGTGTAGCACCATTGCCAAGCGTTCGACTCCAAATCCAGCCGCAAATCCGGTATAAACCTCTGGATCGTATCCCACTGCTTTTAGCACATTCGGATCGACCATTCCACATCCGAGAATTTCGAGCCAGCGTCCTTTCCACTTCACATCTACTTCCGCAGACGGTTCCGTGAACGGGAAGAAACTTGGACGGAATCGAATTTCAACTTCGCCAAAAAGTTCTTGCAAGAACACTTTGATCGTTCCTTTGAGATCGGTAAACGTCAGACCTTCATCGATCGCTAAAATTTCAATCTGATGAAACACAGCCGAATGAGTCGCATCAACCGTATCTCGTCTGTAAGTTTTTCCTGGAACTGCCACACGAATCGGCGGATCATTGGCTTCCATGTAGCGAATCTGCACCGGAGAAGTATGAGTTCTCAACAGATTGCCATCTGGGAGATACAGCGTATCTTGCATATCTCGCGCAGGGTGATCCGGCAAGAAGTTCAACGCCTCAAAATTATAGTAATCGGTCTCCATTTCGGGACCTTCTGCCACTGTGTAGCCGAGTCCGACAAAAATATCGAGCACTTGATCGATCGTGCTATTTAAAGGATGCAATCGTCCTTGAGGGCGCGTCACTCCCGGCATCGTTACATCGATCGTTTCGGCTTCGAGTCGAGCCGCGATCGCTGCCGTTTGAAGTGCAGATTTCTTCTCGTCTAAATCAACTTGAATCGCTTCTTTCACCTCATTGGCACGTGCCCCGATTCTCGGACGTTCTGCCGGATCGAGTTTGCCCATTCCGCCTAAGACTTGAGGAATTGGACCTTTTTTACCGAGATACTTGACCCGCAATTGTTCAAGCTGATCGAGTGTGGTGGATTCGGCGATCGCATATTTCGCTTCTTGCCGAATGGCATCTAATTGAGATTCAAGTTCGTTCGGTTGAGCCGCCATAATGAGTTACTTGTAAGTCCTAATTCGCGTCACAATGAACTGCGAACTTGTTTATTGTAGTGGATATGAGACTCCTGGTCAGTAACGATGATGGTGTTTACGCTCTGGGGATTCGGACGCTTGCGAATACTCTGGCTGAGGCGGGACACGAAGTGACGGTGGTGTGCCCCGATCGAGAACGATCCGCCACAGGACACGGTTTGACTTTGCACGATCCGATTCGTGTGGTGCAGATGGATCATGTTTTTCATTCATCGGTGAAAGCCTGGGCGTGTTCGGGAACTCCTTCGGATTGTGTCAAACTCGCGCTCTGGGCGTTGCTCGATGAAAAACCCGATTTCGTATTGTCTGGAATTAATCACGGCTCGAATCTTGGGACGGATGTGCTTTATTCGGGAACGGTTTCTGCGGCAATGGAAGGCGTGATCGAAGGGATTCCCAGTATTGCGTTTAGTCTCACTAGCTTTGAGTCGAAGGAGTTTCAGCCTGCGGCAGATTTTGCTTGTACGCTGGTTCAACAGTTAGAAAAAGATCCATTGTCGGAATTGATGTTGTTGAATGTGAATGTTCCAGCGATCGAGCGTGATCAAATTCGAGGTGCGATCGTCACTCGTCAAGGCGTTCGTCGTTATACCGATGTATTTGAAAAGCGGGTTGATCCAAGAGGTAAAATTTATTACTGGCTATCGGGCGAACTGCTTGAAGATGTTGAAGATCCGGATATTCCGAACGATGTTCCAACCGATGTAGAGGCAATTCGCGATCGATACATCACGGTGACTCCGCTGCATTACAATTTGACTTCCCCGATCGGCTTAAATCTGATGAAACATCGGAAACTTGAGATTTAAGATTCCAATCGTAGAGACGCGAAGTACGGCAAGGCTCTTAATCACGTCTCTACTTAGATTTAACTTAGAGAGCGCAGTTCTCTTGCAGCTTGAGCCGCAATTGTCTGTTCGTCTAAATTCTCCTTAAAGATCCCACCTCCAGTTCATGACTTCAGGCAGATCTGTCCCATGCTCGTAGGCATACTGGCGACACTGAATCTGAAAATTCTTGAACTTCTCTTTCGCATGAGCGCCCGCAATTCTCAGTTTTGGAACTCGATCGATGACATCCATCGCTAAACTAAAGCGATCGATATTATTGTTAATCGCCAGTTCCAACGGCGTATTGATGTTGCCTTTCTCTTTGTAGCCACGGACATGTAGATTGGGGTGATTCGTTCGACGATAAGCAAGACGGTGGATCAGCCAGGGATAACCGTGGAAGTTGAAAATGATCGGCTTATCGGTTGTGAATAGACTATCAAAATCTCGATCGCTCATTCCATGTGGATGTTCACTACTCGGTTGGAGTTTGAACAAATCCACAACATTGATAAATCGAATTTTCAACTCTGGAAATTCCTCTCGCAACATTGCAGTTGCGGCTAGTGCTTCCTGAGTTGGAATGTCCCCTGCGGTTGCCATTACAACATCCGGTTCTGACCCTTGATCATTACTTGCCCATTGCCAGATGCCAATTCCTTTGGTGCAATGTTTGATCGCAGTATCCATATCCATGTATTGGAAATGCTGCTGCTTGTCAGACACAATCACATTGATGTAGTTTGTGCTTTGCAAACAATGATCTGCAACTGATAGCAGAGAGTTCACGTCAGGCGGTAGATAGATTCGAGTGACCGAAGGACTTTTGTTTACAACTAAATCGAGGAAGCCTGGATCTTGGTGAGTGAAACCATTGTGATCTTGCCGCCACACTGTAGAAGTAATCAGAAGGTTCAACGAAGCAACATCTTCACGCCAAGAGAGATGATTACAGATTTCTAGCCATTTTGCGTGTTGATTGAACATTGAGTCAATCACATGCACAAACGCTTCGTAAGTTGAAAAGAAACCATGTCGTCCTGTGAGCAAATAGCCTTCTAGCCAACCTTCTAAGGTATGCTCACTCAGCATTTCCATCACGCGACCGTCTGGAGAAAGTTCGCCCCCGTCCTCATCTTCAGGGAGATAATCTGCTATCCAGAACTTTTTACTAACTTCGTAGATTGCATTGAGCTTATTAGAAGTAGTTTCATCAGGTCCAAAAACTCGGAAGTTATTTGGATTCATCTTCATCACGTCTCGGAGGAATTGACCCAATGGTTTCGTGTTTTCAACTTCGAGTTGACCAGGTTTTGGAATCTCAATTCCATAATCGCGGAAGTTGGGCATTTTCAGCGATCGTCTTAGGAGTCCACCATTGGCATGAGGATTCGCACTCATTCGAGCCGTTCCAGTTGGAACCAGTTCTTTGAGTTCAGCAATCAGCTTTCCTTGTTCGTCAAATAAAGCTTCTGGATTGTAGCTTTTCATCCAAGCTTCAAGCTGTTGGAGATGTTCGGGATTGCGTTGAACTTCAGAAAGGGGAACTTGATGCGATCGCCAAAATCCTTCAACTTTATGACCATCAACCATTTGCGGACCTGTCCAACCTTTCGGAGTCCGTAAAATGATCATCGGAAAGCGAGGACGCTGAACAACATTCCCACTCCGAGCAAGTTGCTGAATCGCTTTGATTTCATGAATACAGCGATCGAGTGTTGCTGCCATTGCTTGGTGCATGGTTTCAGGATCGCTGCCTTCTACAAAGTAAGGCTTGTAACCATAGCCTTTGAACAAATCCTCAAGCTCTTCATGACTCACACGAGACAAGATTGTTGGATTGTTGATCTTGTAGCCATTCAAGTGCAGGATCGGCAACACTGCACCATCACGAGCAGGATTGATGAATTTGTTCGAGTGCCATGCGGTTGCTAAAGGTCCTGTCTCAGATTCACCATCACCCACAACGACGACGCTAATCAAATCGGGATTGTCGAAGACAGTTCCGTAAGCATGAGAAACACTGTAACCGAGTTCGCCACCTTCATGGATTGAGCCTGGTGTTTCTGGAGTACAGTGACTTCCAATTCCACCTGGAAATGAGAATTGTTTGAAGAACCGCAAGAGTCCGTCAGTATCTTCGCTTTTATCTGGAAAGACTTCAGAATAAGTACCTTCGAGATAGATGGGAGCTAGTACACCAGGTGCACCATGTCCTGGACCTGCAAGAAAGATCAAATCTAGATCCAATTGCTTGATCAATCGATTGCAGTGCGTGTAGATAAAGCTCAATCCTGGGCTAGATCCCCAGTGTCCTAAGAGACGATTTTTGATGTGTTCAGGCTTGAGCGGTTCTTTCAATAACGGATTGTCCCGCAGATAGATCATGCCTGCTGCAAGATAGTTACAAGCTTGCCAGAAGGCGTGAGTTTTGCGGAGTTCTTCTGAAGACAGGGGCGAACCTTTAACGGTCGATCGAGCTTCACCATACGCACTGATCGATCGTTCTGCACTGAGATTACTAGAAGTCGGTCTGCTAGGGGTTGAAACCATGATTGTTACTCCTCAAAGGATATGTTTGAATTGTTCTTACGACTGGGTTAATGGGAGATGACCAGCCAGCAACAATGTGACGAAATTGCTCCCTGAACTAGAGTGAAATTTCAGCTTGCATCACGCCGTCTTCTGAGTT
Organism: Leptolyngbya sp. AN10; assembly: GCF_050565645.1. NCBI lineage: Bacteria > Bacillati > Cyanobacteriota > Cyanophyceae > Leptolyngbyales > Leptolyngbyaceae > Leptolyngbya > Leptolyngbya sp. AN10. The sequence continues at coordinate 15,412 of NZ_JBNXVP010000025.1, read as the reverse complement.
GCGACGGAGTTGGAAGCCTAATTTCTTACATATTTGCTGCATCGCTCGGTTTTCACAGAGGATCTCAGCCCGAATCCGATCGATCCCTTCATGCTGTCCAACTTTGAGCAAACATTGAAGCAAGAGTGTGCCTAATCCTTGGTGCTGATGTCGATCGCTGACCATCAACCCAAATTCGGCTTCATTGATCGCATGGAGTTTATTGAGTCGTGCGATCGCTAAAATTTCCGAGGTTCCCGTTTGGGGATATTTGGCTTCAGCCACTAAAGCAAGTTCTCGATCGTAGTCAATAAAGCACAGTCTTGTGAGACGTTCGTGAGCAATTCGCTGCTTTAGTCCGATTAGATGAAAGTAGCGAAAATAAACGCTTTCCTCAGATAAAGTCTTGTGAAACTGAATCAGCGAGGGTTCATCCTCTGGACGAATCGGACGAATTGTGACTGTTCTTTGATTCGGTAAGGTTTCTTCCCAGGTGAACTGATTTGGATAAGGACGAACGGCAGGAGAAGGAAGCTCAGATTCGGTGACATTCGGATCGTGAAGTACAATCCGAGCATCTAACGCCGTTAGTGTACTGGATGAAGCTAACAATGGATTAATTTCAATCTCTTTAATCCATCGCTGTTCGACGACTAACTGACTGAATCGAACTAATAACTGTTCAAGTGCAGCTAGGTCGATCGCTTTTCGTCCTCGGACTCCTTGCAAAGCTTGATAGATTCGGGTTTGCTCTATCATTCGACGTGCCAAGGTTGTGTTCAATGGAGGAAGCGCGATCGCTCGATCTTGATACACTTCAACTAATTGCCCACCAGAGCCAAACAACATTACAGCACCAAACTGAGGATCTAAGCTACTCCCAACAATCAATTCATAGCCTTCTCGCTGGATCATTGGCTGTACGGTTACACCCAGAAATGCAGTTGGGTCTTGGGTTCGTTCTAGAACAGTTGATGCGATCGCAGTGTAAGCTTCTCGAACTGCGGCTGCATTAAGCAAATTCAACTGCACACCACCGACATCCGTTTTATGGGTAATCGTTTCAGAATGGAGTTTGAGTACAACCGGATAGCCTAGTTTTTCAGCAAGTTGCACCGCTTCATCAACAGTTGGAGCAATTTCGGTTTCAATCGTTGGAATCCCGTAAGCTGCGAGAATTTGCTTGGATTCAAACTCGGTTAAGAGTGTTCTTCCTGCGGATCTTGCCGATTGAATTAATGATGCGATCGCAGTTTGGTCAACGGTTTCGGCTTGTGCGAGTGTCGGTGTTTCGTAGATGCCTCGCAGATTGTAGCTATAGCGCCACATATAGTTAAACAATCGTGCGGCTGTATCGGGAAAAGCAAAGGTCGGAATGTTTGCTTGATTTAGAATATCTGCTCCAGATGCAACTTCTGAATTGCCCATCCAACTAGCTAAAATGGGCTTTCCAATTCGTGCATATTGTTGGAGTTGTTGAGCCGTTTCAGTTGGATCGCTCATTGATTGCGGAGTTAGAATCACAAGCAATCCATCGCTATTGGGATCATTCACTGCAACTTCTAGCGTTTTGGCGTATCGATCGGGATCAGCATCTCCAAGAATATCGATCGGATTGTGATGGCTCCAATGTTCGGGAAGATGCTGGTTTAATTGTTCGATCGTATCGGGTGATAGTTCAGCTAATGTTCCACCATTGGTGACTAAAGCATCCGTGGCGAGAACTCCAGGACCTCCTGCATTGGTAATAATGCTAAGACGAGAACCCTTTGGGCGAGGCTGTTTGGCTAGAATCTCAGCCATCATAAACAAATCAGAAATACGATCGACTCTCAGCACCCCACAGCGACGTAATGCAGCATTGAATACTTCATCACTTCCCGCCATTGCTCCGGTGTGTGAGGTTGCTGCTTGTGCTGCTGCTTCTGTTCTTCCAGCTTTGATTACAATGATCGGTTTAGTGAGTGCGACTTCTCGTGCAGCCGAAAGAAACGATCGAGCATTTCCGATCGATTCCATGTAAATCACAATGCTTTCAGTGTGGGGATCATCGCCCAGGTAGTAGATTAAATCACCCCAATCCACATCGAGCATAGAACCGATCGAGATAAATGAACTAAAGCCAACATTCTCGTGCAAACTCCAATCTAGAATTGCACTACACAATGCTCCACTTTGACTGATAAAGCCTACTTTTCCTGGTTGTGCGATCGAGTTTGCAAATGTGGCATTCAGTCCTAAGTGCGGATTCATTACGCCCAAACAGTTTGGACCGATCATTCTCATCTGTCCGCGTTTGAGATGAGCACAAATCTGTTGCTCTAAATCAGTGCCGATCGCACCAATTTCACGAAACCCAGCAGAAAGTACGATCGCACCTTTCACGCCTGCATCAACACATTGACTTACAACATCAGGAACAGTCTTTGCTGGAGTTGCAATAATCACCAGATCAACCGCTTCTGGAACTTCAGAAATCGAATTATAAGCTTTGATTCCTAACACACTCGATCGCTGTGGATTGACTGGAAAAACAGTACCTCCAAACGGATGAGTCATCAGATTCCAAAGCACAGTTCTCCCAACACTGCCTTCTCGTTCAGTCGCTCCAATTACTGCGATCGTCTTTGGTGAAAAGATCGCATCGAGCGGATGAGGTTCAGTCCGAAAAAGCTTAGAAATCTGCTCTTGTGAATCCTTAAACGATATCAAATTCATACCTTCTCCTTCACAAGAACGTCAGCGCAAACCCCTTCATAAGCTTGGATGTAAAGTGATTTGAGGTCTGCAATCAGAGGATAGCGAGGATTTGCACCTGTGCATTGATCATCAAAGGCTTGTTCTGCCATCGATTCCACTTCAGAGTAGAAAGTCCGATCGTCGATCGAGCAAGCTTCCTTAATGGTTTTGGGAATATCAAGCTGTGCCTTGAGAGATTCGATCGCATCAATGAGTCGATCGATTTTTCCATCATCAGTCGCACCTGACAAGCCGATATAGTCCGCAATTTGAGCATAGCGCCATTTTGCATTCGGATACTTGTACTGTGGGAAGATCGCTTGCTTGAATGGCATATCGGTGGCGTTGTACCGAATCACATGAGAGATCATCAGTGCATTTGCTAATCCATGAGGAACATGGAACATTGAACCCAGTTTGTGAGCTAACGAGTGACAAATTCCCAGGAACGCATTTGCAAACGCCATTCCTGCCATTGTGGAAGCATAGTGAACCTTTTCTCGTGCTTTGGGATTGCTCACACCGTCGTGATATGCAGCAGGTAGATACTTCATCAACAATCGAATTGATTCGAGTGCCATCCCGTTTGTAAACTCAGAAGCGAACACTGATACATAAGCCTCGATCGCATGAGTCAAGGCATCAACTCCACCATACGCAGTCAATCGTTTCGGCATTTGCATCACGAGATCAGGATCAACGATCGCAACATTTGGAGTAAGTGCGTAGTCTGCTAACGGATATTTAATTCCTGTGTGTTGATCCGTCACCACTGCAAACGGAGTGACTTCTGAGCCTGTTCCTGAAGTCGTTGGAATGCAAACCATCAAAGCTTTTTGTCCCAGAGGTTGCACTTCATACACTCGCTTGCGAATGTCCATAAATCGAGTAGCTAATCCCTCGAATTCGGTATCAGGTTGCTCATACATTAACCACATCACTTTTGCAGCATCCATCGGAGAACCACCCCCGATCGCAAGAATTACATCAGGCTGAAACAGATTGATTTGAGCCAGTCCTTTTTGCACTGTTTCTAACGAGGGATCAGGTTCGACATCATAGAATGTTTGATGGGTGATACCTAAAGACTCTAAAACTTTTGTGACTTTCTCCGAAACTCCTAAATCAAACAACGGTTTATCAGTGACAACAAAGGCTCGATGTTTTCCGGTGAGTTCTCTCAGCGCGACAGGTAAGCATCCATCGCGAAAATAGACTTTCGGGGGCACTCGGAACCACAACATATTTTCACGACGTTGTGAAACCGTTTTGACGTTGAGCAAGTGATGAGGAGCTACGTTTTCAGAAACAGTGTTCCCTCCCCAACTTCCGCAGCCTAATGTAAGAGAAGGATCAAGTCTGAAATTATACAAATCCCCGATCGCACCTTGAGAAGCAGGTGTGTTGATCAACACTCTCGATGTTCTCAAAGTCTCCTCAAAGCGTCGAATGTGGTTTGGATCAGAGGTATAGAGTACAGAAGTATGACCCAATCCACCAAATTCGACAATTGCTTCCGCTGTTAGAACTGCTTCTTCAAAAGTACTCGATCGATAAACTGCCAAAATTGGTGATAGCTTCTCATACGATAAAGGTTCTTGCGTTCCTACGTCCTGAACTTCTGCCATCAGAACTTTCGGAAAATTCTGCTCAAAGTGAAGATCAGCAAGTTCAGCAAGTCGCTCTACCGATTGTCCAACGATCTTGGCATTGAGATGACCATTTTCGAGAACACAACCTCTTAAGCGATCGCGTTCTGGCGCATCTAGAAAATATGCACCTCGATCGATAAATTCCTGCTTGACTGCTTCATACACCGAATCAACAATCACGATCGATTGTTCACTCGCGCAAATCATCCCGTTATCAAACGTTTTGCTGAGCAGAATCGAAGAAACTGCCATCTTAATGTTTGCTGTCTCATCGATCACCGCAGGAGTATTTCCTGCTCCAACACCTAACGACGGATGACCCGATGAATAGGCAGCTTTCACCATGTTTGGTCCGCCTGTTGCAATGATCAATTTGATATCTGGATGCTGCATCAAAGCTTGAGATCGATCAATCGTCGGTTCTTCAATCCAACCAATTAATCCGGGAGGAGCACCCGCCGCGATCGCAGCTTCTAGAATAATTTTCGCAGCCGCGATCGAACATTGTTTTGCTTTTGGATGGGGAGAGAAAATAATGGCGTTGCGGGTTTTGAGTGCCAGCAACGCCTTAAAGATCGTTGTTGAAGTTGGATTCGTGACAGGCACAATTCCCGCTAGGATGCCGATCGGTTCAGCAATTTTTTGGTAGCCAAAAGCAGGATCATCTTCGAGGATGCCGCAGGTTTGCTCGTTTTTGTACTTGTTGTAGATAAACTCTGAAGCAAAGTGATTTTTGATGACTTTATCTTCAACGATGCCCATTCCAGTTTCCGCGACTGCAAGTTTAGCAAGCGGAATTCTTGCCTCATTTGCGGCTTGGGCAGCTTGTTTGAAAATGCGATCGACCTGAGCTTGCGTAAAGGTCGCATAGGTCGCTTGTGCTGCTTTTGCCTGTTGAATCAGGGTTTCAAGGTCTTGTGTTTTCTCAGCTACAACATTCATAACTTTTGTCCCTTGAGAGTAGCAATAAAGAATACAGAGCAAGCTTACATTGCATTCAGATTACGACTTTTGAAAATGTCGATCGCAGCTTTAACTTGCTCTGGTGTTGGAATCGGCGTATCTTTTAGCGAATACTCGTATCCCAACTGTTCCCACTTGTATTCACCTAATTTGTGGAAAGGTAAAACATCCACTTTTTCAATGTTCGAGAGCGTGGCTAGAAAATCAGCGAGTCCAGCAATATTGTGAGGATCATCCGTAAGACCGGGTACAAGAACAAATCGAATCCAAACAGGCTTATGAATCTGATCTAAATAGCGAGCGAGTGCTAAGGTCGGCTCAATCTTAACACCTGTTACTTTGTGGTAAGTGCTTACATCGAATGATTTAATATCTAGCAACACTAAGTCTGTAAACTCGATCACAGTTTGTGCTAACGACAATTCACAAAAACCTGATGTATCTAGTGCTGTGTGGATGTTTAGCGCTTTACATCGTCGAAAAATTTCTCGAACAAATTGCGGCTGAAACAAGGGTTCACCGCCACAAACTGTTACACCACCGCCCGAAGCCTGCATATAAGGAATGTACTGCTGAATTTCATCGATTAATCGATCGACATTCACTTGATCCCCATCTTCGAGATGGCGACAATCGGGATTGGCACAATACAAACAGCGCAATGGACAGCCCGCAGTAAAGACAATAAATCGGATTCCGGGACCATCCACTGTGCCACAAGTTTCGACGGAGTGAATGTAACCTGTTGTTGCAAGTGTGTTAACCATTGTTTCTCCGCATTAACTCGCTAGAACTGTTCATGGAATGTTCGCTGCAACACATCTAACTGCTGTTCTCTCGTCAGCTTGATGAAGTTCACCGCATAGCCCGATACTCGAATCGTTAGCTGTGGATAGAACTCTGGGTGTTGCATTGCGTCGAGCAGGGTTTCTCGATCGAGTACATTCACATTGATATGATGTCCACCTTGATGAAAGTAACCATCAATCATGCCAATGAGGTTACTCAGTCGATCTGCTTCACTTCTTCCTAAAGCAGAAGGCACAACTGAAAATGTATTCGAGATACCATCTTGAGCATCTTGATAAGACAATTTAGCTACAGAAGCTAAAGACGCGATCGCACCTTTATGATCTCGACCGTGCATCGGATTGGCTCCAGGTGCAAACGGTTCGCCTGCTTTCCGTCCGTCTGGTGTGTTGCCTGTTTTCTTGCCGTAAACAACATTTGAAGTAATCGTGAGTACCGATTGAGTTGGAACCGCATCTCGATAGGTCTGATGCTGGCGTAGTTCGCTCATAAAGTCATGCACGATTGATTGAGCAATTTCATCGGCTCGATCGTCATTGTTGCCGTACTTCGGAAAGTCACCTTCGATCTCATAGTCAACGGCTAAACCTTCTGTGTTCCGAATCACATTCACTTTTGCATATCGAATTGCAGAGAGCGCATCTGTGACCACTGACAAGCCTGCAATTCCACAAGCCATCGTTCTCAGAATGTCTCGATCGTGCAATGCCATTTCTAAACGTTCATAGCAATACTTGTCGTGCATATAATGGATCACGTTCAATGTATTGATGTAAGTCTTTGCTAACCATCCCATCATTTGCTTGAACTTATCCATCACTTCTTCGTCATTCAACTGATCAGAAGTAATGGGTTCGATCGGAGTTGCGATTTGTTCTCCAGATTTTTCATCTTTACCGCCGTTAATCGCATACAGCAAGCACTTTGCTAAATTCGCTCGTGCGCCAAAGAACTGCATTTGTTTACCGACTCGCATTGCTGAAACACAACAAGCGATCGCATAATCATCTCCCCAATACGGACGCATCAGATCATCGTTTTCGTACTGAATTGCACTGGTCTTGATTGACAATCGAGTGCAGAATTCCTTGAATGCTCTGGGCAGTTGTCCTGACCATAAAACAGTTAGATTCGGTTCTGGTGCAGGTCCAAGATTTTGCAAGGTATGTAAGAATCGGAAGCTATTCTTTGTCACCAATGGACGACCATCTTCACCAATTCCACCAATGCTTTCTGTAACCCAAGTGGGATCGCCTGAGAACAGTTCGTTATAGTCTGGAGTTCGCAAAAATCTGACGATGCGAAGCTTCATCACAAAGTGATCGATCAACTCTTGCAGTTCGGTTTCAGTTGCAACGCCTTGAGCAAGATCTCGTTCGCAATAGATGTCTAGAAACGTTGAAATTCGTCCGATCGACATTGCGGCTCCATTTTGCTCTTTGATCGCTGCCAAATAGCCAAAATAAAGCCACTGAACTGCTTCTTGAGTAGTTTGTGCAGGTTCGCTGATATCAAACTCGTAAGTGGCTGCCATATCTTTGAGTTCAAACAAGGCGCGAATCTGTTCAGACAGTTCTTCTCTCGATCGGATCACCGTTTCATCGATCGTGTCTAATTCCAAGGCTTTGAGTTGAGCTTTTTTGTCATCGATTAACCGATCGACTCCATATAGTGCAACTCGTCGATAGTCTCCAATGATTCGACCTCGACCATACGCATCGGGTAAGCCTGTAATGATGCCAGAATGCCGCGCTAACCGCATCTCTTGAGTGTAACCATCAAACACACCATCATTGTGCGTTTTCCGGTACTTGGTGAAGATAGTTTCAGTCTGGGGATCAAGCTGATAACCATACGCTTTGAGTGCAGATTTAACGACTCGAATTCCGCCAAAGGGCATAATCGATCGCTTCAATGGTTGATCCGTTTGCAATCCAACGATCGTCTCCAAACTACGATCGATATATCCCGGTGCATGAGAGGTGATTGTTGAAACGATCGTCGTATCTGCATTCAGGATTCCTTTTTCTCGCTCCAACTGCATCAAATCTTTGACTTGATGCCAGAGTGCATTCGTTGTCTCGGTCGTTCCTGCAAGAAACGAAGCATCTTCAATATAGGGAGTGTAGTTCGTTTGGATGAAATCACGAACATCGATCTCGGTTTCCCATTTACCTAAATTGAAGCCTTTCCATTGTTCCACCATCTTGATTGCTCCTGTGGGTGAAGGCGGGCAAGTTCGCAATGCGAAACAGAAATAGAGAAAGCTAGTGTAGCGGTCAGCGAACTCGTTTCCTGTTCTCTATGATTATAAGTTTTTATGCTCAGAAGAGAACATCTGAAAGCTTAAGAAAACCCTAGCAGTTCTGATGCTACTAGGGTTAGATGGACACTTATTAAGCTGCAACTGCTTGATCACCCTAAGAGGATGTTTGAAAAGCCATCGTTCATCGCCTGAATCGCCCCTCGAATGGAATTCGGGGCTATCGGAACAAAGTCTGTTGAAACAGACTGAAGAGGATCTGACGACTGGCTTTCAGTCCCCTTTAGTGGACTTTCTCCGATAGACCGTGATTTCCAATCACGGGCGGAACGCAATCGCAGTGAAGAATCTTTCTATACTCTTCAAACATCCTCTAAGAATTGGGTGCTAACTCAGAGCCATTTTCCTCGATCGCACAAACACTATGCGGACTATTCAAAGTCAATTGAGCATTAGGACGTTGACAAGCCACCATCGTTTTTACGTGTTCTGCTTCATCATCTCGAATCGCCACAAACACATCATAGAGGTTGTCAATCTTTGGACGACGCTCTTCGGGCTTTCTGCTTGCCTGAAATTCATCAAACATATAGAGATCGCCATCACGGTAGTAGTTTACTGCAACTTGTGGCGCAGGCTGACCTTCTAAATATTGTTTGTTCGTTTTCAGGTACTTGTCATAGCTGCGATACGCATGACCTTCCACAAGCTCCATGAAGTTGTAAGCAGCACGGGGATGGACAACATACAGAGCGACAACAATCCAGTAGTACACGAGTGCAACACTCCGCGCAAACACCCGATCGATCCAGTTTTGACTGCCACCCAACTCTTCCATGATTAACAAGTGGTGCAGTTCATTCCAAGATTCTGCAAAGTGAACCTTCAGCCAGTCTGCTTTGCGCCAAAGTCCTAATGTTTCGTACAAGTGCAAAACCGACAGATAAGAAAAATAGGGAACTCGTGCGACAGTTTCTAGCACATAAAAACGCGGCATGGGTCGATCGCGATAAACCTGATTGATCACGAAAGCCAAAATTCCTACTAATAATCGAATCATTGTCACAGTCTCCCAATAACTCTCACTCACAGAACCCATCAGACAGGACGGATTCAGATTGATTTGCATCAACTTCCTCATCCTAGACACTTCTGCTGAAGCTGCAAGTTGATTACTTTGAACACCTTATAGTTACTTAAAGTAAAAGATTAACTCGCTGTCAGAGGTTTGCAGAACTGTAAAGAAACTCTTAAATGTTTGAGAAAAGTCGCCAATCTCATCAATGGTTACAATAGGAACAGGTGGGATCAGGTGGATACATGAATACGGTGAACGATTGCCTTGATGTGAAATGTCCAATTCAATTTGTGGTGGATTTATTAGGAAATAAATGGTCAATTTTGGTTTTAAGAGAGCTATTTACGGGCAGTCGTCGTACTCATGAATTGTTAGCAGCATTGCCGGGGATTAGTACCAAGACTTTGATGATCCGGTTAAGAGAATTGGAAGAATATGGCTTAATCGATCGACAAGTGTTCGCAGAAGTTCCACCCCATGTTGAATATTCTTTAACGGCTAAAGGTCGCCAGATTCAGCCTGTCATGGCAGCTTTATATCAAGTGGGAACTCAATGGCTCGATCAAGATCCTTGTGCTTGTCCTTTACAGCGGATTGAATCCTAAGAGGGTATTTGAGAAGTAATCGTTGATCGCATTCACCCGCCCGGAAATGAATCTCCGGGCTAATCGCGGGAAGCCCACTAAACTGGGCTAAGAACTCCGCATTACGCTCCCAGCCCGCTTCAGCGGGGTTTCTTCCATTAGCCCGGAGATTCATTTCCGGGCGGACTGGCAACGCAGCAAAGCCGCTTTTTATACTTTTCAAACACCCTCTAAAATACTTGTTCCTCCCACGAAAAATACTTGCACCTGATCCCAACACAAAAAGTTGAGCTTTGATCCGATCAAGCATTTGGATGTTGAGTACAAGTTTAATCAGTCTAATGAGAACGGTTAAAACCTACTCGATCGAGCCTCGTATGGTACAAATTTCATACCCCACTGACGGCATCCAATATGCTCTCGGAACCCCTTTTAGTGCATGAATTCACAACGCTACTCAGGCGAACCTATCCGCAAGCTGGTAAGGCATTGCGGCATTGCTACATCAAGCTCATTACATCTCATTGGGGACAGCCTCCTTCTCGCTTGGATTATCTGGCGATCTACTGTCCTAATTCGATGATCGATCGAGTCTCTCAACAACAAGAAGCATTTAGCCATATCTCTCGCTATATGGGACTAGGTGAGCCTGCTTGTATTAATGTGTCTCGGTTGCTGCGCGATCCCAAATCTAAGTTGAAGCAAGAAGCACCGCGATTCTGGTTGGAACTGCACTGGATCTTACCTGCTCAACCCCCAGAAGACTCATGAAAATCGGTTTATTCTGCCCCTACGAGAACTATCATCAGGATACGAATTCTGCGATCGCGAATCAAATCGCGCTAGTCCAACACGCAGAAGCTCTAGAATTCGATCAAGCTTGGGTGACAGAACATCATTTTGATCCGTTCTATGTGAGTCCTTCGATCTTACTGTTGTTAGCTCATTTAGCAGGTGCAACGCATCGGATTCAATTAGGTTCTGCTGCGGTGTTATTAGCTTTTCATCATCCGATTCAAGTTGCAGAAGCGATCGCAACATTAGATCACTTGTGTAAAGGTCGGTTTATGTTCGGAATCGCGAAAGGTGGTCCGTTTCCAGAACAGAATAAACAGTTTGATACTTCGATTTCAGATGCTCGTGTGAAGATGCTGGAGTCAATGACCTTGATTTGGAAATTATTGTACGAATCAGAGGTTTCGTTTCAAGGTCAGTTTTATGAATGCGATCGCACGACGATTTATCCGAAGCCGATTCAGCGATCGCTGCCTGTGTATGTTGCGAGTGGAGATGAAGACGCGATCGTATTTGCGGCAGAACATTCATTTGGATTGATGGGTGGTGCGCCGTTCTCGCTTCAAAAGTTAAAAGCAACTCTATCCAAGTATCGCCAATTAAATCAAAGCGGCTCAGAAAAACTGATGCTGTCTCGATTCTTTTTTGTTGCTCGAACTGATGAAGAAGCGGTGAGTGAAGCGTTACCTTTTATTGATAAATTCAGTCATCGAATGCGAGGGTTTGCGAATCAAATTCAACACAGTGGCAATGTTCAGAATTTCACTCAACTAAGCCAACAATCGAATGCGTTTGATTCTGATTTTCTACTAGCAAATTCGATTATTGGAAGTGTGCAAACTTGTCGCGATCGAGTCAAACAATTTCAAGATGAATTGAATGTAGATGCGGTCGCGCTTCAACCGATCGCGTTTGATTTGCTCAAGAATCAAGAGAGCTTAACTCGATATCAACAAGAAGTTCGATCGTATGTGTAATGGAGATGAATAATGGCAACTGTAATTTTTTATGAGAAACCTGGCTGCATCAATAATACGAAACAGAAAGCCTTACTCGAAGCCGCAGGACACACAGTAGAAGCGCATAATTTACTAACTGAAGATTGGTCGATCGACAATCTACGTTTATTCTTTGGGTCGCTTCCAGTTTCAGACTGGTTTAATCGTTCTGCGCCAATGGTGAAATCGGGCGAGATTGTTCCCGAACAATTAGACGCTGAAACTGCATTATCTTTGATGATTCAGAATCCGTTATTGATTCGTCGTCCCTTAATTCAGATTGGAAATCAACGATCGATTGGATTTGAGGTTGAAGCGATCGAGACTTGGATCGGACTGCAACCTATTGACCTAACCCAACAGAAAATCAGCGATACCCTCAAACAACAAGATTTACAAAATTGTCCGCGAGGTCATTCTCATTAGTTGGTTTCAGCTTTTTCGACTGCCTCTGGAATGTTCGCGTTTTTAAGGCGAGTTTTAATGCTCTTAGAGGGTGTTTGAGAAGGATAAAAAGCGGCTTTGCTACGTTGCGAGTCAGCCCGGAAATGAATCTCCGGGCTAATGGAAGAAACCCCGCTGAAGCGGGCTGGGAGAGTAATGCGGAGTTCTTAGCCCAGTTCAGTGGGCTTCCCCTGATTAGCCCGGAGATTCATTTCCGGGCGGGTGAATGCGATGAACGATTACTTCTCAAACACCCTCTTACGAACACGATCGCTGATTCAATCACCTAGAAAAATTAACGTTCCCAGTCAGCAGCGACAAGAAAGCCAAAGACGAAGAGTGAAGGTTTTGCTCGTTCACTGCATTGGGGTTTGGTATGCCGTTTTCTGCGATCGAGGCTTCGTACACCGATCGACTTCAGCTTTGTGCGGAGCCGTTGAGTTGCTGCTGAAGTTGTTGAACTTCACCGATCGATAGTTCAGTGCCACGGGCAACGGCTTCGACTGATAAACCATCTCGGAGGAAATTGAGTGCGATCGCTCTCTTCTCGTCTTTCTTAATCGACTGGTAAATCACAGATTCTTGCATGATGTCTCTCCGTACTAAGCCGTAGATTATATCTTTAATCAAAATTTAATCGATAGATGCTGGAGAGCGATCGCTGATTCAATCACCTAGCAAGATTAACGACCCCGTTCACCTGCCGCTAGTCACCTTTCGGATTTACTAACCAACTTTATTCAGTCGGTGCGCAACGGGATTGTTATGCTGCGATCGCTTCCCAATCAACTCATTCAATAGATTGCCAGTCCGACGCTGTAATAAACCGAGACAAATGAGCTACGTTCGTTGTCGCAACGATTACTTCTGTCACCTCATTACCGAGAAGACAGGCTTGAGCAGACAGAATCACATCTCCGTCTAACGCTTTGGGATCTGCGGTAGGCTGTCCAGTCTTCCTAGCTTCTGCCCATAATTCAGCCGCCAGGATCATTGTAGCTGTCTGAATCGGAATATAATCGAGCGTCTGCTTCAAGTTGTCAAGCCGCCGCAAACTTTTCAATAAACCAGCGCGAAGAAGTTCACGACGGACTTCATAATCCGAAATCTCAGGAATGACAATTTTCTCTCCACGCCGCAGGAGGGATTTTAGCCATAGTTGGCAATCGAGGGGAATACCTGTAGCTTTGGGATTCGTTACCATTCCCAATGGTCCAGAATCTAGTAAAATCAGACGACTCATGGAAACAAGGGACGATCAGACAACCGATCTTCATCAAGTGCTGTTTTCAAAAAATCCCAAGCTTGCTGATGCTCAGATGCGTCTTCAGTCTCATCCAGCCAAGAGTCTAACAGGTCAATCGCTGCTTGATTTTTCCGGGCTTGCTCGGCATCAATCATCGGTGAAGCGGTTGGCGGAATCTGTTGCCGAAACTGGCGTAAGGCATTCAGCAAATCTGCCCAGTACTCTCTGGGCGTTGCTTCGATTTCATGAAGCAGCAATTCAAGAGAGGTTGGAGGTGAGCTAGAACGGTCTGCCATATATGCAAATTTTCTGTGACTATGCCAATTTTAACGTAAGCGATCGCTGTTTCACTCACCTAGCAAGATTAACGATCCGATTGAGCAGCAGATTGACTCGAACGATAGACGAAAAGACTATCAACTGTCCGCTCCAATCGGGTTGGTATGCCGTTTTTTACGATCAACTCTCCGTGCACCGATCAACTTTGCGCGGAGCCGTTGAGTTGTTGCTGAAGCTGCTGAACTTCTTCGATCGATAACCCAGTGCTACGAACGATAGTTTCAAGTAATACACCTTCTTGCAGGAGATTGCGTGCGATCGCTCTCTTCTCGTCTTTCTTAATCGACTGGTAAATCACAGATTCTTGCATAATGTCCCTCTGTACCAAACGGTAAATTACGTCTTCCTCTAATCGTAACCCAGCAAGAATCGCTGAGGCTGCCATTAAATTCGCTTGCGTGGTTGGGTCTTCAATCTGATCAACAATTTGAGTGGCTTGTCGTAACATCTCGGCTGGGCTGTCACTCTGTCCCAGTGCTGCAAAGGGCAACAATCCAGGGTATTGCAGGAATAGCGAAGCAGGTTGCTCCCACAACCGAATGACCCCAAAATCGTGACGAGTGTTTTCGAGCGTAAAGCTGGTTTGATAGACCAATTCAGAGGTAGTAGGCTTGAGGTAAATTACGACTTGCTGCATCGTTTTGTCTTCGTAGCGCCGATACCCACGCAAGCGATAATCTGCCATGCGAAACGGAATTTTCTTCTTCGGCAACGTTTGAAATTCGATGTGCAGTATGGAGTCTTCAGACTGAAGCAAAATCATCGCATCAGCACGAATTGGATCAAGGGAAAGTTCGGACGGTTGGAGTTCTGTCATTTCGACAGGTTCTCCCATCAGCCAACTGGCAAAGTCGGCGGAGAAGTGTTCGGCTAAAAATCGACAGGTATCATCGTACATGGAAATAGTAAGATTGTACGCTCTATGATGCCGATTTCATTCTCGAAAATCAAATTCAATTCGTAAAGGTTGGGAAGCGATCGCTGTTTCACTCACCTAGAAAGATTAACGACCCTGTTCAACGGAGGCAGACAACCTTGAACTGTAACCAAGATTCTCAAACTGCCCGTTGCAACAGGCTTGTTATACAGCCGTAGATTTAGAGTCAGCTATTCTAAGATGTTTCTTCATCGGAACTGCTCTATCTTCATCCAGAGATCCAACTGCTTCATAACCGAGCTTAGTGTAGAAGCCGACAGCATCTGGACTCGATCCTAGTCTCGCGCACGTATACCCACGTCTCAAGATTTCCATTTCAAGACTGTCCATAATTATACGACCAATACCTCTGCGACACCATGATGAGCAAACGTATAGCCCAGTAATAACCCAAGTTGCTAGTTAGAAGCGGTCAGGGAGCAAAGCCAATAAAATCTCTTCAAGATGTTGACCCTCGGAGAGAAGAAAAATGCTTGACGAAATTATAGCGATTTATGCAATTACCGACGACTTGCTTAAAGCCATCGGACATCAAGATGACTGCCGCGCTCAACTAAGTGATGCCGAAGTGATCACCACTGCCTT